>NZ_JBHTZD010000007.1:24835-361303 GCF_042790455.1 Streptomyces sp. NPDC056734 | reverse complement strand
GTTTTTTGCCTGCGGGCGGGTCTGTTTTTTTTTGGCCAACAGCCGCCCCCCCTCCACCACCCAGATCGCGTTTTTGAACACCCCCGCTCGATGCTCGGCCCCCCCCCGGGGGGGGCCCGGTCCGGGAGGCGGCAGTGCGCCTCCCGGACCCTTCCGCCGCCCGCGGGGATGAAGGCGGCGGTGTCCCCCAGCCCACTGGTCCAGTACAGCGGGCCGACCCACGCAGAGCCATGGAACCGCTCCCCCGATGGCCGGAGAAGAGCGCACGGACAGGCGCACGGCCACACACCGGGAGCACGCCGCAACGCACCGTGCCCGGGCCGCACTTCCGTACGGACCACAATCCCGCCATCCGGAAAAAGGCCCCTTAACGCTTGGGATGCGGCGAACTACGCTGGGTTTACGAATGCCGCGTGCCTATGCCAGAGCGGCAGCCGGATGTGTCGAGGGGTGGCGCAATGTCCAGGGAGCAACGCGGGCCGAACGACAAACTCGGCGCCGTTCTCGCCCTCGCGGGCATCAGCAACGCAGGGCTCGCGCGACGCGTCAACGACCTCGGGGCGCAACGCGGGTTGACGCTGCGCTACGACAAGACCTCGGTGGCGCGCTGGGTCTCCAAGGGCATGGTGCCGCAGGGCGCGGCGCCGCACCTGATCGCCGCCGCCATCGGACAGAAGCTCGGCCGCCCGGTGCCGCTGCACGAGATCGGGCTGGCCGACGCCGACCCCGCGCCCGAGGTCGGCCTCGCCTTCCCGCGCGACGTCGGACAGGCCGTGCGCTCGGCGACCGAGCTGTACCGCCTCGACCTCGCCGGACGCCGGGCCGGATCCGGCGGCATCTGGCAGTCGCTGGCCGGCTCCTTCGCGGTGAGCGCGTACGCGACGCCCGCCTCGCGGTGGCTGATAACCCCGGCCGACAGTTCGGTCGCGCGCGACGCACACCTCTCCGAGGGCTCCGGCGCACCGCTCAAAGTCGGCCACAGCGATGTGCGCAAGCTGCGCGAGGCAGCGGAGGACGCCAGGCGCTGGGACTCCAAGTACGGAGGCGGCGACTGGCGTTCGTCGATGGTGCCGGAGTGCCTGCGCGTGGAGGCGGCCCCGCTGCTGCTCGGGTCGTACTCCGACGAGGTCGGCCGCGCCCTGTTCGGCGCCGCCGCCGAACTCACCCGGCTCGCGGGCTGGATGGCCTTCGACACCGGCCAGCAGGAGGCGGCGCAGCGGTACTACATCCAGGCGCTGCGGCTCGCCCGCGCGGCGGCGGACGTCCCGCTCGGCGGCTATGTGCTGGCATCGATGTCGTTGCAGGCGACCTATCGCGGCTTCGGCGACGAGGGGGTGGACCTCGCGCAGGCCGCGCTGGAGCGCAACCGGGGGCTCGCCACCGCCCGCACCATGAGCTTCTTCCGGCTCGTCGAGGCACGCGCGCACGCCCGCGCGGGGGACGCCCAGGCGGCGGGGGCGGCGCTGAAGGCGGCGGAGGGGTGGCTGGAGCGGTCGCGTGAGGGTGATCACGATCCGTCGTGGCTGGGGTTCTACTCCTACGACCGGTTCGCGGCGGACGCGGCCGAGTGCTACCGGGATCTGAAGGCGCCGCGTCAGGTGCGGAGGTTCACCGAGCAGGCGCTGTCCCAGCCCACGGAGGAGTTCGTGCGGTCGCACGGTTTACGGCTGGTGGTGTCGGCGGTGGCCGAGCTGGAGTCGGGGAATCTTGACGCGGCGTGCGAGCAGGGGGTGCGGGCGGTTGAGGTGGCGGGGCGGATTTCGTCCGCGCGGACTACCGAGTACGTGCGGGATTTGTTGCACAGGCTTGAGGCGTATGGGGATGAGCCTCGGGTTGTGGAGTTGCGGGAGCGGGCTCGGCCGTTGTTGATGGCGCCGGCGTAGGGGTTCTCGTTGCCGGGGGCGGCTGCCTGGCTGGGGTGGGTTTCGGGCTGACCGCCGTGGGGGGTTCTCGCGCAGTTCCCCGCGCCCCTGAAGGCGTGGGCTGATCCGGCGATTCCACCTGGCGGTCCTAGTGACATCTGCTGATCCGGCGATTCCACCTGGCGGTCCCAGTGACATCTGCTGATCCGGGGATTTCGCGTGGCCCCAGGGTGCGGATACAGGATGCCGGGGGCGGTGCGTTTGAAGGGGGTGTCAGTGGCGCAGTGCACTATCTAGGTGGGAGGTGGTGCAGGTGCGAGGTGGTGTGTACGACTGTGATGTGCTCGTCGTCGGTGGGGGGATCGTCGGGCTGTCCACGGCGTATGCGATCAGCCGTGCCGCGCCCGGCACCCGGGTGACCGTGCTGGAGAAGGAGCCGGGGCCCGCCCGGCACCAGACGGGGCACAACAGCGGGGTCATCCACAGCGGGATCTACTACCGGCCGGGCTCCCTCAAGGCGCGGTACGCGGTGCGTGGCGCCGCCGAGATGGTGAAGTTCTGCGCCGAGTACGGCATCGCGCACGCCGTCACCGGCAAACTGATCGTCGCCACCGACCGCGCCGAGCTGCCCCGCCTGCACGCCCTGGTGCAGCGCGGCCGGGAGAACGGCATCCCGGTGCGCGAGCTGGGCGCCACCCAGATCGCCGAGTACGAGCCCGAGGTGCGCGGCCTCGCCGCCATACACGTCGGCACCACCGGAATCTGCGACTTCGTGGGCGTCGCCCGCCGCCTGGGCGAGGCGTCCGGTGCGGAGATCCGGTACAGCCAGGAGGTCGTCCGCGTCGACCGGCGCCCGGAGCGGGGCGTGGCCGTGCGCACCCGCGCCGGGGACATCGTGCGCGGCCGGGTGCTGGTGAACTGCGCGGGGCTGTACTGCGACGAGATCGCCCGGCTGACCGGCGACGACCCGGACATGCGGATCGTGCCGTTCCGGGGCGAGTACTACGAGCTGGCGCGGCCCGGTCTGGTGCGCGGACTGGTGTATCCGGTGCCCGATCCGGCGTTCCCGTTCCTCGGCGTCCATCTCACCCGGGGCATCGACGGCGGCGTCCACATCGGCCCCAATGCCGTCCCCGCCCTCGCCCGCGAGGGATACCGGTGGGGTGTCGTACGGCCCCGGGAGATCGCCACGACCGTGAGCTGGCCCGGGTCATGGCAGCTGGCCCGGCAGCACTGGCGGTACGGCGGCGGTGAGCTGCGGCGCTCGCTGTCGAAGGGGGCGTTCACGGCGGCCGTGCGCCGGCTGCTGCCCGTCGTACGGGAGGACGATCTGGTGCCCGCGCCGGCCGGGGTGCGCGCGCAGGCCGTGCTGCGGGACGGGTCCCTGGTCGACGACTTCCTGATCAAGGAGGCGCCCCGGGCCGTCCATGTCCTCAACGCCCCCTCCCCGGCCGCCACCGCCTCCCTGCCGATCGGGCGGGAGGTGGCCCGGCGCGCGCTGTCGGCGCTCTCGGCGCTCACGACGCCGGGGGACCTGTGAGGCGCGGTGACGCGGGGCGGACCGTGGTGGTGGGGCGCCTCCAGTGACCTGCGAGGACGCCGGGCGGGCAGGCGCAGGGGTGGAGACCCCGTCCGCTCCCCGGCGTAAAATCGACCCACTGTGTCTGACTCGCCCCTCTCCCCAGAAACCTCCCGGCCCGCCCGGGACCCGCAAGCCCGGCAAGAGGCGCGGCCCACCCCGGACCCGCACCCGCACCCGCCGCACCACCCCGGCGTGCCCCTGCGGCACACCCGGGCCAAGGGGGAGCCCCGGTTCCCGGACGGGCCCCGGGCCGATCCCGCCGGGTCGCACTTCGAGCGGCGGATCCGCAGCTTCCAGCCCCGGCGCAGCCGGGTGACCGCCGGGCAGGCGGACGCGCTCCAGCGGCTGTGGCCCGGGTGGGGGCTGGACATCGACGGTCAGCGTGTCCTCGACCTGGCGGAGATGTTCGGCAACGCCGGTCCCGTCGTCCTGGAGATCGGGTTCGGGATGGGTGAGGCGACCGCGCGGATGGCCGCCGCCGATCCGGACACCAACATCCTCGCCGTGGACGTCCACACCCCCGGCCAGGGCAATCTGCTCAACCTCGCCGACCAGGACGGACTCACCAACGTCCGGGTCGGCAACGGCGACGCCATCATCCTGCTGCGCGAGATGCTCGCCCCCGACTCCCTCGACGGACTGCGCGTCTACTTCCCCGACCCCTGGCCCAAGAAGCGGCACCACAAGCGGCGGCTGATCCAGCCCGAGTTCCTCGACCTCGCCGCGACCCGGCTGCGGCCCGGCGCGCTGCTGCACTGCGCCACCGACTGGGAGCCGTACGCCGAGCAGATGCTGGAAGTCCTGACGGCACACCCCGACTTCGTGAACACCCGGGCCGACGGCGGTTTCGCGCCCCGCCCCGCCTTCCGCCCGCTCACCCGCTTCGAGGGGCAGGGGCTGGACAAGGGCCATGTGGTGAACGACGTCATGTTCCGCCGCGTACCGCACGGGGAACATGCCCAGAACCCTGCCCACAACCCCGCTTGAAACCCCGCCCAAAGCCCCTTCCACCAGCACCGCCAGGACCGTTCCGCGACCCGGCGGCCCCACGCCGGCTGAGCACCGGGCACCGTCGCGGGCGGTACGCCGCCTCGTTAGGGTCGATGCCGTGGCCAGCAACTCCCCGTATCCGACGCCCTCCTGCGATCCGCCCGCCGACCCGCCCCGGCCTATGCGGTGGTGGCGGCGCTGGGGCTACCGGTACACCCGGGCCGCGCAGGCCCACCCCACCGCCTGGCGCCGGGTGCGGCACGGCTCGCTGGCCATCCTGCTGGCGCTGTCGGGGCTGGTCATCCTCGCGCTGGTCCGCCAGGAGACCGGCACCGAGGGCTTCCTGGTGGGCCTGGGACTGGCCGTGCTGCCGGTGCCGCTGCTGATCGGCGCGTTCCGCTGGCTGGACCGGGTGGAGCCGGGCCCCTGGCGCAATGTCGTGTTCGCCTTCGCCTGGGGGGCCTGCGCGGCGGCCCTGATAGCGATCGTCGCGAACAGCTTCGCGACCCGCTGGATAGCCATCGCGACCGCCGACCCGGCCGGCGCGGACACCTTGGGGACGACCGTGATAGCGCCGGTGGTCGAGGAGTCCGCGAAGGGCGCCGCGATCCTGCTGCTCTTCCTGTTCCGCAGCCGGGACTTCACCGGGATCGTCGACGGCGTGGTGATCGCCGGGGTCACCGCGACCGGCTTCGCCTTCACCGAGAACATCCTCTACCTCGGCACCGCCTTCGGCACCGACCAGTCCCGCGGCGACGCCGGGCTCGCCTCGGTCACCGTCGCCACCTTCTTCGTACGGGTCGTCATGTCGCCGTTCGCGCATCCGCTGTTCACCGTGCTCACCGGCATCGGCTTCGGCATCGCGGCGGCGGGCGGGGAGCGCCAGCGGATGCGGCGGGTGCTGCTGCCGCTGTCCGGGCTGCTGCTCGCGATGGGCGTGCACGCGTTCTGGAACGGCTCCGCGGCCTTCGGCGACCACGGCTTCTTCGCCGTGTACGGCGCCTTCATGGTCCCCGCGTTCGCGCTGCTGACCTGGCTGGTGATCTGGACCCGGCAGCGGGAGCTGCGGGTGGTGCGCGAGGAGCTGCCCGCGTATGTCACCACCGGCTGGTTCTCCCCCGCAGAGCCCTACGCGCTCGGCTCGATGCGGGCCCGCCGCCTCGCCCGCGAGTACGCCGGACGCCGGCTCGGCAAGCAAGCGGCCCGCGCGGTGGCCGAGTACGAGGCGTACGCCACCTCGCTCGCGGTGCTGCGCCGGCGGGGCAGCCGGGGCCGGGCCCGCGCCGACTTCGTCCCCCGCGAACGGGAGCTGCTCGGTGAGCTGTGGCGCCGCCGGGACCTCGCGGCCCCGGCCCTGACCCACGCGGCCCACGCCACGGCCCCGCCGCCCCCCGTACCTACGCCGATGCCGGTCCCACCCTGGCCGCCATACCGAGGCGACGGGTACGGCACCGGTCACGGCACCGGGTACGACGGCGGCCACAGCACCGGTCACCCGGGCCCCGGCGGTGCCGTCACACCGCACCCCGCGTACTACAACAACCCTTACCGCACCTGAGGCCGAGGGGGGCCGTCAGGGATTGAGGCCCTTGTCGCGCAGCCAGGCCAGCGGGTCCACGCCGCCACCCGACGCGGTGTGCACCTCCAGGTGCAGATGGGCCCCGGTGACATTGCCGGTGGCGCCGACGCGCCCGATGACATCGCCGGTGGTGACCTGCTGGCCGACGCTGACGCTGATCGAGGACTGGTGCGCGTACCAGATCTCGGTGCCGTCATCGAGGGTGAGCACGGTCTTGTAGCCGTACGAACCGTCCCAGCCGGCCTGGGTGATGGTGCCGGAGTGGACGGCCTTGATGAGGGTGCCGGTGGGGGCGGCGAAGTCGAGGCCGGTGTGGTAGCCGGAGGACCACAGCGAGCCGGCCTGGCCGTAGGTCGAGGTGAGGGTGTACGAGGAGGTCGGCAGCGCGAACTGCTTGGCCAGCTCGGCGAGGCGCTCTTCCTCGGCCTTGCGCGCGGCTTCCTCCTCCGCCTCCTTCTTCTCGGCGGCGGCCTTCTCGCGGGCTTCCTGCTCCGCCTTCTCGGCGGCCTCGGCGGCCTCCTTCTCGGCGGCGGCCAGGAGCGCCTCGGCGGCCTTGGTGTCGAGCTGCTCCTGCTGGCTCTCGGCCTGCGCCATGATGCGGGCGCGCAGCGCCTCACCGGCGTCGGTGGTGCCCTGCTCGCTGTCGGCCGGGGTGACACCGAGGCTGCTGAGCGGGGTGGCCTCGATCGCGGTGGCCGGCTCGGCCGTGTCCTCGCCGTCGTCCGTGAAGGTGGCGAGGTCGGGCAGGGAGATGGCGACCGGCGGCTTGCCGGTCTGCGCGGTGGCCATGCCGCCCGCGCCGACGGCGGCTATGACACCGACGCCGAGGACCGTGGAGCTGCGGGCCAGTCCGCCGCGGGCGAGTCCGCCGCGCTGCTTGGCGACGCGGTGCCGGCCGCCACGGACCGGGCGGACGGTCTCCGCGGTGGGGTTCCATTCCTCCCACGGGCCCTCATCGGTGCGGGGGCCGCCGTAGACGACGGTGTCGTCGGTGCGCTGGGCGGGCACGAACGAGGCCCCTGGAGCAGGCCGGTTGGACGCCACGTAGGCGTACTCCTTTCCTTCCCTCATCGCCTACCGGGTTAGCTGACGGGTTCGGAGAGGAAGGTCTCCTACGCGCGTCAATCAGCCATGTCTCCATGGTGACGTACGCGCGATTCACCCCAAGTTGGTGGTTCCCCGGTTCCCTCACGAGATTCGGCGCTTGAGCACGGAGCCGACTCTTGTGACGGCTGGGACGACCGCGCTGCGTTATCGGACAGTAATAGAACCCAGGGGTGATTTCCAAGCGCTTCCACTTGATCTTTAACGCTCTTCCGCCGGACGTACAGGCTATGAGCGGCGAAAATCGGGCGAGTCGACCTCGCCATCAGGGCCGTTCGGGCAGTGCCAATTTCTGACGGTGACTCAGATGTTATGCGGAGGGCAGTCGCTCACTTACCCACCGTGACCGAGGCCCGGACCGTCGTGCGCCGGACCCGGCCGCCGTACCGCGAGCAGCGCCATGTCGTCCGTCATCCAGCCCCCGGCATGCCCGCGCACCTCTTCGGCCAGGGCCGCCACCAGTTCCTCCGGCCCACGGAAGAGCCGGCCCGCCAGCCGCTCCTCGGGTTCGTAGAACCTCCCGTGCCCGTCCCGCGCCTCCGACAGCCCGTCGGTGAACAGCAGCAGCGTGGCCCCGTCCGGGAACTCCGCCTCCTGCGCCCGGTCCGGCCAGCTGCCCAGGTCCCCCATCCCCAGCGGCAGCGCGGGCTCGTCGGCGGACAGCGCGCGCAGGGTGCCGTCGGCGTACAGCAGCAGCGGCCCGGGGTGCCCTCGGTTGACCATCCGTACGATCCCGTGGCCGTGCGGGATCTCGGCGAGCACGGCGGTGGTGAACCCCTCGAAGGCGTCGAGCCCGTTCCGCCGGGTGCCCTCGCGGGCCAGCGCCCGCTCCAGCCGCGCGGCGACCGCCTCCAGCGTCGATTCCTGCTCGGCGGCCTCCCGGAACGCCCCGATCAGCACGGCCACGGCGGCCACCGCGCCCATGCCCTTGCCGCGTACGTCCCCGAGCACCAGCCGGACGCCGTGCGGGGTGTCCTGCACCGCGTACAGATCGCCGCCGATGAACGCGCCCGCCTGCGCGGCCTCGTAACGGGCGGCGATCTCGAAACCGCCGATCCGCTCGTCCGGTTCGGGCAGCACCGCCCGCTGCGCGGCCTCGGCGATCTCCCGGGCGGAGGCCAGCCGGGCGTCGCTGCGCCGCACCAGCGTGTTGATCAGCACGGCCAGCACCGCGACGGTCGCCACCGTGACGACCTCGGTGATCGTCTCCGCCGCGAACGGCTGGTCGACCCCGAAATGCACCACGAACAGCACCAGCACCGCCGCGATCCCGGTCAGCACGGTGTAGCGCCGCCCGAACAGCGGCGCGGCGACCAGGGGCGCGGCCGTGAAGAACGGCACGCCGGTGAACTGTTTCGGGGTCACGTACTCGTACAGCGCGCCGCCGAGGATCAGCAGGACCGGCAGCAGCCGTACGAACGGGCGCGCGTAGGAGATGCTCCCCGACCGCCCCGGCCGCGCGGGCGGCGCCACCATGCCCGCCGCGCTCCCCGGTGGCCCGGTGTACGGCCCCTCGCCCTGCGCCTCACCCGGCCCCACCACGCGTCTCCCGCCTCGTCTCCCGCCGCAGGTCCTCACCGGTCACGGCCCGGCCTCTTGGTCCAGGGTTGCCGCAGCGGGGCGCCCCGGCGAGCCGGGCGGGCCGACCGGATGACACGACGACCGGCCGGGAAGGGGCGGGGGAGGCGACCGAGGCGACCGAGGGGACCGAGGGTCGGGAAAACACTCAGGGCCGGAATCCGTGATCCGGATTCCGGCCCTGAGCCTTGAGTAGCGGGGACAGGATTTGAACCTGCGACCTCTGGGTTATGAGCCCAGCGAGCTACCGAGCTGCTCCACCCCGCGTCGTTGTGTTCACCAGCATACGCCATGGAATGGACGTGCTGCACACAGGTATGCGGACGGGGGTCCTGCTCAGCCCAGTAGGTGGGCGTTCGGGGACTTGGCCTGCTGCTCGTACTCCGGGAGTACGACGACCGTGGCGCCGGACGTGGTCAGCAGGCCGGTGCCGTCGGCGGCTGCGACGAAGGTGTCCGGCTCGCGCCACGCCGTCACCACGCGGCGGACGCCCGCGTCCAGGATCAGCCGGGCGCAGGGGCGGGGCCGGGACGCGCGGCGGGCGCAGGGTTCCAGGCTGGAGTAGACCGTCGCGCCGGGCAGGCGTGGATCGGCGGGGTCGATCTTCGCGAGGGCCGCCTCCTCGGCGTGTACGACGGGGTCGGCGCCCTCGCGGGAGTGGCCCCGGGCCAGTTCGGTGCCGTCCTCGGCGACGACGACCGCGCCGACGCTGAACGCGGTCCGCGAGGGCGGGCAGTCCGCCGCCAGGGCGCAGGCCAGCCGCAGCCAGTGCCGGTCGGCGGCGAACGGGACCTCGGCCGGGCCGGGGGCGGTGGGCTCGTAGCGCATGAGGACGATGTCCTCGATCCGCCGGGATTCCAGCAGGCGCAGCCGGCCGGGCGGGTAGCCGCCCGGACCGAAGAGGCGGGGGGCGGCCGGGTCGCCGACGAACAGCGGGGCGAGGACGAGGTGGAGTTCGTCGGCGAGGCCCTGGGTGAGGAGCTGGGTGTGGACCGTGCCGCCGCCCTCGACCATGAGCCGCCGGACGCCGTGCCGGTCGTGGAGGTGGGTGAGGAGGGTGTGCCAGTCGAGGTTCTTGCCCAGGGGGATGACATGGGTGGAAGTGCCGGTGCCGGTGCCGGTGCCGGTGCCGGTGTCGGTGTCGGGGGTGGCCAGGCCGTTCGTCCGGGCGCGCTCGGCGCCCTGGTCCGTGGTGTAGAGGAGCTTGGCGCCGCCGGTGTGCCAGAACCTGGCGGTGGGGTCGAGGTCGCCCGAGCCGCTGACGGTGACCTTGAGCGGGTACGCGGGCCGGCCGGCGGCGATCCGGGCGGCGCGGCGCTCGGGGGAGTTCACGAGCAGCCGGGGGTTGTCGGCGCGGATCGTGCCGGCGCCGATCAGGATCGCGTCGGCGGACGCCCGCACCTCGTCCACCCGGTCGAAGTCGGCCGGGCCGGAGAGCAGCAGGCGGTCGGGGCCGGTGTCGTCCAGGTAGCCGTCGAGGGAGACGGCTGCGGAGAGGAGGACGTGGGGGTGGGGCATGGGCTTCCCTCTGGTTCACATGTGGTTTGTGGTGCGCATTTGTGGTGCGCATTTGATTCAAGTTTTAAGCAAAACTACACTGGCGCCATGACGACTCGCTGGCTCACCCCGGAGGAACAGCGCGCCTGGCGTGCGTACGTGGGGGCCGCTCTGCTGCTGGAGGACGCGCTCGACCGGCAGCTCCAGCAGGAGGCCGGTATGCCGCATCTGTACTACTCCATCCTGGCCCACCTCTCCGAGGCCGAGGACCGCCGGCTGCGGATGACCGGCCTCGCCGGGCGGCTGAAGATCACCCGCAGCCGGCTGACGTACGCCGTCACCCGGCTGGAGCGGGACGGGCTGGTCCGGCGTGAGGACTGCCCCGGGGACCGGCGCGGCAGCATCGCCGTGCTCACGGACGCGGGGATCGCCCTGCTGGAGCGGATCGCGCCGAGTCATGTCGAGACGGTCCGGGCGGCGCTGTTCGACCGGCTCACGCCGGAGCAGGTGGGGCAGCTGGAGGAGATCTTCACGGCAGTCACGCGGGGGCTGGAGGGGGCGGAGCCCGGGGGTGGGGAGGATGTAGGTGGGGGTGGGGGTGGGGATCTGCCGTGGTTGCGGCGGTCGTCGCCCTGTTCTTGAGGCATCCGCGCCTCGCCGTAAATCGGGTTGCTTCAACTTTCAAGTGTGGCGTATGGTCACGTTCGTCCGATCATCTGCTTCAAATCTGAAGCAGTCAGCAGCGATGCGCACCGCTCGGAGATTCGTATGTCCGACAGCTCAGCAGACAGCCCGGCAGGCAGCTCGGTCGAGGGCGGCCCGGCCCCCGCCGCCGCCATCCGTACCCGCGTCCGCGTTCCGCTCCGCTTCGGGGACGGTTACGGCGTCGACGCCGAGTTGGTCACCTTCCACGGGCTGACGGACGGGCGGGAACACCTCGCCGTCGTCCTCGGCACCCCCGCGCCCGGCGCGACGCCCCTGGTGCGGCTGCACTCCGAGTGCCTGACCGGCGATGTCCTCGGCTCCGCCCGCTGCGATTGCGGTCCGCAGCTCCGCGAGGCCGTCGAGCGCATCGCCGAGCGCGGCGGCGTCCTGCTCTACCTCCGCCAGGAGGGGCGGGGCATCGGTCTCTACAACAAGCTCGACGCGTACGCCCTCCAGGACCAGGGCCTGGACACCTACGAGGCCAACGCGGCCCTCGACCTCCCGGAGGACGCCCGCGACTACACGGTGGCGGCCCAGATGCTGGGCGCCCTCGGGATCACCGGTCTTGATCTGCTGTCCAACAATCCGGACAAGGCCGCGCAGCTCCGGGGCCTCGGGGTCACGATCCACGACCGCGTCCCGACGGGGGTCTTCAGCACGGCCCACAACGTCCGCTATCTGCGGGCGAAGGTGCTCCGGACGAGCCACACCCTGCCGCTGGGCCAGCTGACGGAGCGGACGGCGGGGTGAGGAGAGTGAGGGGAGTGGGGGGAGTGGGGGGAGTGGGGGGAGTGGGCTTTGGGCGGGGGGGCGCTCACACCTCGGTCTCGGGCCAGCCCAGCAGCCGGGCGCCGATCACCGCGGTCTGGAGGGTGTAGCGGTGCATGGGGTCGGCGGGGTTGGTGCCGGTGAGCTTGTGGATGCGGTCGAGCCGGTAGGTCAGCGCGCGCACGCTCAGGCTGAGCCGCCGGGCCGTCTCCGCGGCAACGCAGCCGGAGTCGAAGTACGCGGTGAGGGTGTCGACCAGGGGCTTGGCACCACCCCGGGCCTCCCGTAGCGGGCCCAGGGTGTTGCGCACCAGGTCGGTCATGGCCTGCCGGTCGCGGGTGAGCACCGGGTAGACCAGCAGGTCGGCGGCGCGCAGTACGGGTTCCCGCAGGTGGAGGCGGGCCGCCAGGTCGAGGGCGTTGAGGGCCTCCTCGTAGGAGTGGGCGACGCCACCGGCGCCGGGGTGCGCGCGGCCGATGGCGACCTGGCCGCCCTCGGTGGCGGCGTGCGCCTGCTTGGCGAAGAAGGCGAGGATCTCGTCCTGGTCGCCGGGGACGATGCAGATCAGCCGCCCGTCCTTGGTGGCGAGCAGTATCCGCCGCTCGCCGAACCGCGCGAACAGCACCTGCTCGATCTGCCGGGTGGCCGGATGGGTGTCGTCGACCGGCGTCGCGGCCTGGGCGACGGCGACCGCGTGGGCGTGCGAGAGCAGCAGCCCGAAGCGTTCGGCGCGCTCGATGATCCGGCCGACGTCGCTGCGGCCGTACAGCAGGTCGTCGATGAACTCGCGCCGGGCGGCCTCCTCCCGGCGTACGGCGAGCTTCTGCGCGCGCTCGTGCCCCTCGGCGAAGGCGTCGATGGCGTGCTCGACGACCGCGAGGGCGTGTTCGCTGCCGGAGGACGGCAGCGTGGGCCAGATCGCCCGCGCCGCGGCCAGATGCCGGCGGACCTGCGTCCGCAGCCCGTGTCCGGCCTCGGCGGCCCGCTCCCCCTGGGCCCGCAGCGACTCCAGCTCGGCGCGGGTGAGCCGCCGCCCGGTGGCCCCCGCGTCGCGGACGATCTCGGCGTATCCGGCCAGGTGATCGTCGTCCCCGGTCTCGGCCATGGTTCCGTTCCCCCCTCTCTTCTCCCCGAACGGCTGATGCGCCACCGGTGTCTCCCCCCGATGGGAGAGGTGGGACCAGTGACGCATCGATTTTGCCGGATTCCGGAAGGAGAAGGGGCGGGGAAGGAGACGGGGCGGGGAACGGGAAGGGGAACGGGAAGGGGAACGGGGGGCGGGTGGACGGAGAGAGCGGATTCAGCCGGCGATCTCGATCTTCCCGTTGCCGCGCGGGACGTCGTTGCCGTCGGTGCGGTTGGGGCGGTTGGGGCCGTCAGGACCCTCAGGACCCTCGGGACCCTCGGGACCCTCGGGACCACTCCCCCGCCCGATAAGGCTCTTGAGCAGCGCGGGAAGGTCCATGCCCGTGGTGGCACCGAGGAGTTCGACGCCCTGGGCCACGTTGTCGGCGACGGTCCGGGAGAGCTGGCTCGCCCCGTCCGTGGAGATGACGGTCATCTTGTCCACGGCGCTCAGCGGCTCGGACGCCTTGGCCACGACCTCGGGCAGCACCTCGACCAGCATCTGGAGCACGGCCGCCTCGCCGTACCGCCCGAACGCCTCGGCCTTCTTCTGCATGGCCTCGGCCTCGGCGGCCCCCTTCGCCGCGATGGCCGCCGCGTCGGCGTCGCCCTCCAGCCGTACCGCCTCCGCGATCGCCGCACGCCGGGACCGCTCGGCCTCACCCTGCTTGAGGCCCTCCATGGCCTCCGCCTCGGCCAGCGCGGTACGCCGCTGCTTCTCGCCCTCGCCGGTCAGCCGGGCCCGCTCGGCCTCGGCCTGCGCGGCGGCGATCGCGGCGGCCCGCTCCGCCTCGGCCTGCTTGACCCGGGCGACCCGCTTGGCCTCGGACTCCTGCTCGGCGGCGTACCGCTGGGCGTCGGCGGGCTTACGGACCTGGGTGTCGAGCTGGCGGTCGGTGAGCGCGGCCTGGTGCTCGGCGACCTTCTCCTGCTCGGCGAGGATCTCCTGCTGCCGCGCGGCCTCGGCCAGCGGACCGGCGGCCGAGGCGCGGGCGGCGGCCTCGTCGGTCTGCGCCTTGATCTCGGCCTGCTTGAGGTAGAAGGTCCGCTGCGCGACCGCGATCTCCTCCTCGGCCTTCAGCCGCGCCTGCTCGGCGGCCCGCCGGGCGACCGCCTCGGCGATGTCGGCCTCCTGCTTGGCGCGGGCCGCCTCGGGGCGCCCGAGGTCCTCCAGATACGACCCCTCGGTGGTGATGTCCTGGATCTGGAAGGCGTCCAGCACCAGCCCCTGCCCCGACAGACTCGCCTCGGCCTCCTCGGCGACCTGCCCCGCGAAGGCGGCCCGGTCCCGTATGACGTCCTCGACCGACATCCGCCCCACGATCGCCCGCAGCGCGCCGGACAGCACCTCCTGGGTGAACCCGACGATGCCGTCCTGCTGCATCAGGAACCGCTGGGCAGCGGCCCGTATCGAGTCCTCGGTGCCGCCGACCTTGACGATGGCGACCCCGTCCAGGTTGGCCTTCACCCCACGCAGGGTGACCGCCCCGCGCACGGCGACCGGGATGTGCCGCGACGACAGGTCCAGCGTGAACTTCTGCTGCACGAACGGCACGACGAACACCCCGCCGCCGACCACGACCTTCTGGCCGCTGTTGTCCGTGAACACCCGCCCGGTCTCGGGATCGGTGGACTTCTTGCCGCGCCGCCCGGTGACGATGAACGCCTCGCTGGGCCCGGCGACTTTGTACCGGCTGACGACGACAAGGGCCAGCAGCACAAGGAGTACGACGACTCCGGCTACGGCGACAAGGACAGGACTCATGGCAGCACCCCCGGCGAATGGAACGACGTAGAGAACAGACGTGGAGAACACAGGTGGGGAGGACGGGACCGTCAGCGGGTGACCGGCCGGACCAGGACCGAGGTCGCCGAGGGCGTCGCCTCGACCCAGACCTCGGTCCCCCGGGCCACCGGCACGGCGCTGCGGGCCGCGTACTTGACCGGTTGTCCGGCGAGCCGCAGCAGCACCTCGCCGAACCCGTCCGCCGGAATGGCCGTGACCACACTCCCGGACGTACCGATCAAGTCCTCCCCCGTGGGTGCCACGGCCGTCCGGTCGCGCATCAGCGCCCGGCCGAACCGGTAGGTCAGCCACCCGGTGCCGCCCCCCAGCACCGCCCCCGCGCAGGTCGCGGCCACGGGACCGAGCCCGAACGCCTCCTGCGCGATGACCCCGCCGAAGCCGGTCATCGCCAGGAACCCGGCGACGACCGGCAACGACAGCCACCCGTCGAGACCGCCCCCCAAGGCCCCGTCGAGCACCCCCTCCAGCACCCCGTCGAAGATCAGCGACAGGGCGAGCAGCGCGACCCCCGCTATGCCGATTCCCAGAAACCAGGCCATCCGCGCACCCCCGTCCCGCCTGCCGCTGATCTCCGTCTTGACGGAATCTTGACACGGTTCGTCATGCTCGGACATTGCCTGAACCCGGCAATCTTTACGCGTTCTTAATGCCTTGTTCCGGCGCTCACGGTGCCGGGGTGCCCGGGGCGGAGTAGGGCGTCGACGGATAGCCGGTGTCGAAGTGCATGTAGTCCGGTACGTCGATGTCCTGCCAGACCCAGCCCTCGTCGTCGAACGCCTGCCAGACCGGCCCCCCTTCGAGGATCTTGCCCTCGCCCTCGGTGCGGGCCTGGAACTCGGCGCTGGGCTGCCAGCAGTCGCAGCGCAGGTCCTTCCAGGGGTTCTCCAGGGGGTTGATGTCGATGGCCCGGCCATTGGCGTGCGGTGACTCGGCGGGTGGCGCGTTGATCTGGTCCGGGGTACGGCAGTTGAAGGCGGCCGTGTTGTCGGCGGCGAGGCTCGCGGTGTTGTCGCCGTCGTACTCCTCCATCGGCCGCATGCTGCGGATCGGGAACTGGGCGTCGAAGATCTCCGTGAAGATCCGGGCGACGCTCTCGGCGGTGTCCGCGTTGACCACCAGCACGCCACGGTGGATCTGCCCGTCGAACCCGTGGTAGTTGACCTCCACCCGCCGCAACTGATCGGGCGAGGTCACCGGACACCCCTCCCGGACCATCCCGGCGTCCCGCATCTCCTCCCACTGTTCGGCGGGGACGTCCTCCACGACGGCATCGGCGGCGGGGGCGAGGGTCTGGGTGGGGGTGGGGGTGGCAGTCGGAGTGGGGGTGGGGGACGGGCTGCTGGAGGAAGGTGAAGGGGAGGGGGTGGAGGAGGGGGTGGCCTCGGGGGCGCCGGACGGGTTGTCCGAGGTGGTGGTGCAGGCGGTGGCGAGCAGGAGGGCCACCAGGGTGAGCGGGGCGAGGCGACGGGCATGGCCACGGTCATGGGTGCGGTCATGGGTGCGGGCGGGCCTGCGGGCGGGGCGGATCACGGTGCTGTTCCTCGTTGACGATGCCGGAGGGGAAACTCGTACGTCAGCATGAGCCGGCCCTCGGGGGTGCGGTGTTCGCCGGTACGGAGCCAGCCGAGCCGCTCGTAGTAGCGGCCCGCGCCGCCCGGCCCGGCGACGGTGACCAGGCAGACGCGGGCGCAGCCGGCCGCGTCCGCGTCCTGGACGAACCGCTGGACGAACGCCGAGCCGAGGCCGTACGAACGGAGGTGGGTACTGACGACGACATGGGCGAGCACGGCGCTGACGCCGGCACCGGATGTGCCGGGCGCGGGCTCCGGGTGCTGCTCGCGCACACGGGGCAGGAGTTTGCGGGCGTAACGCCCCAGCCGGGTACGGACGAAGTGCAGGGCGAGGCGGGGTCGTACCGACAGCGCGGCGCAGGCACGCAGGGCGAGCCCTCTGCCGTGCTCGTCCAGGACATGTCTGCGGTGCGCCACGGGGTCGATCACACCGACGAGGAAGCCGACCGCCACGCCGTCGGACTCGGCGACGTACGCACGTGCGTGACGGCTCGTCAGATAGGTGCGGGTGTAGGCCGTCAGATAGGGGCGCCCGAGCCGGGCGAAGAACCCGTCGGGGAAGTGCACCAGATGTTGGTCGACCACGAACGCCAGGTCCTCCGCCGCCATGGGGCGCAGGGCGCAGCTGCTCGGGTGGCCGTGGCCGGGGGTGCGTGGCGGCGGAACACGGCCGGCGGGCCCTTGGACGGACAGGCCAGGGCTCGACGCAGCGAGGGCGTTTCGGTCGGTATCCACGGCGCAAATTTGCTACCCGGAGTAGAAAATCCAGGTAAAACCCCGCTGTGTGCCAGCTGTCGGTGATCCGTTGCGGGCGGATCGTGGCCGGTCAGGGGGGCGGCGCCGGTACCGAAACTTTTTTGAATTCCTTGGTGGTCGGGGCGGGAGACCGGCCCCGGCCGGGGGGCGGACAGCCCACTCAGTGACCCGACCGCCCGCCACCTTCGCCACCGCCGCCACCCGTCATCGCTGCTACCGCCGCCCGGCGTCGCTGCTACCGCCCGCCCGGTGTCGCTGCTACCGCCCGGCGTCGATCGCGGCGACCAGATCCTCGACGCGCGCCCTGATCTCGTCGCGGATCGGACGGACGGCCTCGACGCCCTTGCCCGCCGGGTCCGCCAGGGCCCAGTCGAGGTACGTCCTGCCGGGGAAGACCGGGCAGGCGTCGCCACAGCCCATGGTGATGATGTAGTCGGACGCCTGTACGGCGTCGGCGGTGAGGATCTTCGGCCTGGCCTCGGAGATGTCGATGCCCAGTTCCGCCATGGCCTCGACGGCGGCGGGGTTGACCCGGTCGCCGGGCAGGGAACCGGCGGAGCGGACCTCGACGCAGTCACCGGCGAGATGGGTGAGGAATCCGGCGGCCATCTGGGAGCGGCCGGCGTTGTGGACGCAGACGAACAGGACGGACGCGAGGGGGCTGACGGGGTCGGACATCGGGACTTCTTTCGTGACGGGGAGGTCAGTTGGGCGGCAGCGACGCGAGGAGCTGGGTGATACGGGCGTCGATGGCGTCCCGGATGGCCCGTACGACGGCGATGGGAGCGGCCTTGAGGTCGGCGACCGGCCAGTCCAGATAACGGGGGCCCGGCAGCACGGGGCAGGCGTCGCCGCCGCCCATGGTGATGACGAGGCCGGCGGCCCGTACGACCTCGTCGGTGAGCGGCTTGGGGAACGCGTCCGACACGTCGATACCGGCCTCGGTCAGGACCAGGGCGACGACGGGCTCGATGTCGGGGCCGGGTTCCGTGCCCGCCGAGGAGACCACGACCTGTCCGGCGGCCCGGTGGGCGAGAAGGGCGGCGGCCAGTTGCGAGCGGCCGGTGTTGTGCCCGCACACGAACAGCACGCGCGGCAGGCCGGTGCCGGGTGCGCCCTCTATGTGGGCGAGGGCGTCGAGGCGTTCGGCGGCCAGTTGCTCGGTCAGCAGGGCGAGGTGGGCGCGGACGCGGGCGTGCTCGGCGAGACGGTCGTAGGAGTCGGTGACCAGGCGCTGGACGGTCTCCGGCGAGAAGTGCCCAGGGTGGCGCAGGGCCAGACGGGCGACGCCGGTGGCCAGGCGGTGGTCGGGCAGGGCGGGAAGATCAGACAGATCAGACAGATCAGGGACATCGGGGAGATCGGGGAGATCGGGGAGATCCGGGAGCGGGGACGTGGTCACGGAGGCCCTTTCAGGCTGCGGTCCCGGCGGGGGCCGGGTACGGGTCCCAGGAATCGTGGGTTGGAGTCAGCTCGGGCTGGTGTCGGTCTCGGCGGCCGATGTGAAAGTATCAGCACATGCTGACGTCAGTCGATACTGATCTATTGCGGGTCCTGGCCGATCCGCTCCGCCTCCGGATCGTCACCCTCCTCGCCAAGGAGACGCTCTGCACCACGCACTTGGTCGAGGAGACCGGCGCACGGCAGACGAACCTCTCCAACCATCTGAAGGTGCTGCGCGACGCCGGGGTCGTGGACACCGAACCGTGCGGCCGGTACACGTACTACCGGCTCCGCCCGGACGTCCTGGCCCAGCTCTCGGACCGGTTCGCCGAGCTGGCGGAGTCCGCACGCAAGGCCGCCGGCAGCAAGCGGGCGTGCCAGTGACCGAGGCCGAGGCGTCCGCGACCACCGCGAAGTCCCCCACGCAGACGTCCACCGCGCAGACGCCGATCGCGCAGACGTCCACCACGCAGACGCCGATCGCGCGGACGCCGATCGCCGCGAACCTGTCGACCCTCGACCGCTACCTCGCCGCCTGGATCCTGCTCGCCATGGCCCTCGGGCTGGGCCTGGGACGCGCGGTCCCCGCCCTGAACGACGCCCTCGCGAAGGTCGAGATCGGCGGGATCTCCGTCCCGATCGCCGCCGGCCTGCTGGTGATGATGTATCCAGTCCTGGCGAAGGTCCGCTACGACCGGCTCGACGCCGTCACCGGCGACCGCAAGCTGATGATCTCCTCGCTGCTCATCAACTGGATCGCCGGCCCGGCGGTGATGTTCGCCCTGGCCTGGATCTTCCTGCCGGATCTGCCGGAGTACCGCACCGGCCTGATCATCGTCGGCCTGGCCCGCTGCATAGCGATGGTCATCATCTGGAACGACCTGGCGTGCGGCGACCGGGAGGCGGCGGCCGTCCTGGTCGCCCTGAACTCCGTCTTCCAGGTCCTGGCGTTCGGTGTGCTGGGCTGGTTCTACCTGGACCTGCTCCCAGGCTGGCTCGGCCTCGGCGACGGCGAGAACCTCGACATCTCGATGTGGAAGATCGCCCTGAACGTGGTCATCTTCCTCGGCGTCCCCCTCCTCGCCGGATTCCTCACCCGCCGCATCGGCGAGAAGAGGCTCGGCCGCGACGCGTACGAATCCGGCTTCCTCCCGAGGATCGGCCCCTGGGCGCTGTACGGCCTCCTGTTCACCATCGTCATCCTCTTCGCCCTGCAAGGAAAGACGATCACCTCCCAGCCACTGGACGTCGCCCGGATCGCGCTCCCCCTGCTGGTCTACTTCGCGCTGATGTGGTTCGGCACCTTCGCCCTCGGCAAGGCCATCGGCCTGGCCTACGACCGCACCGCGACCCTCGCCTTCACGGCCGCCGGCAACAACTTCGAGCTGGCCATCGCGGTCGCCATCGCCACCTTCGGCGTCACCTCCGGCCAGGCCCTGTCGGGCGTGGTCGGCCCGCTGATCGAGGTGCCGGTCCTGATCGGGCTGGTGTATGTGTCCCTCGCGTGGCGGAGGAGGTTCACCGCAGGCGGCCGGGGGGCTTCGCCGCAGTAGCGGCGGACGCGCTGGGCAGCCCCGGGAGTGTGGCGCCGGACTGGGCACTGGGGCTGGCCTGCGGCACCGGCGGCCTGATCGGCGGCTACCTCGGCGCCCGACTCCAGCCCCGGCTTCCGACTCCAGCCCCGGTGGCCCGCGATCCGCTTCAGCCGGAGGCGGGCATCAGCAACGTACCCATGGCGGCGAGCACGGACGGCTCGACCCGGTAGTACACCCATGTACCCCGCCGCTCGGAGCTGAGCAGCCCGGCTTCCTTGAGCTTCTTCAGATGGTGGGACACGGTCGGCTGGGAAACCCCCACATCGGAGATGTCACACACGCACGCCTCACCCCCCTCATGGGAGGCGACGGCGGAGAACAGCCGCAGCCGCACCGGGTCCCCGAGCGCCTTGAACATCCGCGCGGCCGTCTCGGCCTCCTCGGCGGAGAACGGCCGCGCACTCAGCGGCGGGCAGCAGGCCACCACGGCATCGCCCCCTCCGGACTCGACCAGCGGAAACCCGCTCACATTCGACACACATCTATGTTGACACACATCGAATCAGGCACGCCAGAGCGGAGACAGCCGACCGAACACCCGAAGCCTCACCACTACATTGACGCCCATCAAATCAGCTGTCACGCTGGACTCCCGAAAGACATAGACGCTCATCAAATCAACTGTCGAATGAGCCATCGCATCGCACCAAAAGGGGACCCCCGTGAACGCACCACCCCCCAACCCCTCACCCCCCGTCGTCGTCATCGGCGCCGGTCCCATCGGTCTGGCCGCCGCGGCCCACCTCGTACAGCACGGCATCGAACCGCTGGTCCTGGAGTCAGGGCCCTCGGCGGGCACGGCGGTACGAGGCTGGGCCCACGTACGGCTCTTCTCACCGTGGGCCGAGATCACCGACGCGGCCGCCGAGAAGCTCCTCGCCGCCACCGGCTGGAACCGCCCCGACCCCACCGCCCACCCCACCGGCGGCGACTGGGCCGAGCACTACCTCCAGCCGCTGGCCGACGCCCTCGGCGACCCGGTCCGCTACGGCACCACGGTGACCGGCGTCGCCCGGGCCGGCCGGGACCGGATCGTGGACGCCGACCGCGACGCGCAGCCCTTCACCGTGCACGTCACCGCGTCCGACGGCGGCGAGGCCCGGATCACCGCGCGAGCCGTGATCGACGCGTCCGGCACCTGGTCCCTCCCGAGCCCGATGGGCGCGGACGGCCTCCCCGCCCTGGGCGAGCGGGCGGCAGCCGCCCACATCTCGTACCGCGTCCCGGACCTGACCGACCCGGAGGTCCGCGCCCGCCACGCCGGACGCCGCACGGCGGTCATCGGCTCCGGAGCCTCCGCCTTCACCACCCTGGCCCACTTGGCCGACCTGTCCAGCCTTGCACCCGGCACCCACACGGTATGGATCGTGCGCCGCGGTATCGGAGCGAACACCTTCGGCGGCGGCGAGACCGACCAGCTCCCGGCCCGCGGCGCCCTCGGCCTGCGAGCGAAGGCGGCGGTGGAAAACGGCCACGCGACCGCCGTGACCGGCTTCCGCACCCAGGCCGTGGAACACGCCGACGACGGACTCGTCCTACTCTCGGAGGACGGCCGCCGCCTCGCCCCCGTCGACGAGATCATCGTCCTGACGGGCCTGCGCCCCGACCTGTCCTACCTGTCGGAGCTACGCCTCGGCCTGGACGAACGCCTCCAGGCCCCAGCGGCACTGGCCCCGCTCATCGACCCCAACGTCCACTCCTGCGGCACCGTCTACCCCCACGGCGTCAACGAGCTGTCCCACCCCGAGAAGGACGTGTACCTGGTCGGCATGAAGTCCTACGGCCGCGCCCCCACGTTCCTGGCCATGACCGGCCACGAGCAGGTCCGCTCCGTGGCCGCCGCGATCGCCGGCGACCACGAGGCCGCCCAACGCGTAGAACTCACCCTCCCGGAAACCGGCGTGTGCGGCGGCGCGGGCCTGTACGACACCCAGCCCGACGGTTGCTGCACCACAACCGTCAACGCCGGGACCCGGTGACCCCGCAGACACGGAGCCGACCCCTCGTGCGAGTTCGACGGACGACATCCTCGGGGTGCGTTGCCCTCGGACTTCCCCGGCAGCCCGCCAGGAAGACCACGGCAACTGCGGGACGCCTCAACTCCGTTCGTGGAGTTCGGCTCCGTAAGGTGACTCGGGATCCTAAAGTCAGCACCGACAAGGAGCAGCGGACTGACCATCGTTGTCCTTCCTCACCGTCTATTGACGCATCCTGATCAAGGTTTCGGGACGCTCCCACTGAATGAGAATGGGGTCCTTCGCTGATAGAAGCGCAGGTCGCGAAGGGTCGGCCCCGCGCCTGCGGGGGTGGTCCGAAGCGCACGTCGGTGGGGGCAATGTGCCACGGTCAGCCCCGCGCCTGCGGGGGTGGTCCGGTCTGCACCTCGTCCTCGTTGGTGCCGGTCCAGTCGGCCCCGCGCCTGCGGGGGTGATCCGTCGATCGCGCACGAACTGGCCGAACTCCGGCGGACGATGGAAGTGGGTTCACGCGGGTCGACCGCCAGCTCCCGCCCCTGGTGCAGCGCGGCGAGCAGACGGACAGAACACTCGACGATCACGAGCAGCAGTCGGACACGCTGGAGCGGAACCGCTGGCCGGTGACGGCGCCACCGCACTGACGGCCGTGGGCGCGCTGGGCCTGGCCGTGTGGCAGGCACTCGCACGCTGAACCACGACGCCCCCTCGCACGGCCCGCATCAGGCCCAGGAAAGGGGGCGTTTCGTCATGCCCGGTTACTACGCTGGGGCTTGAGAAGTCTCAGCATTACGGCGAATACCGGGGAGTCTTCATAGGGTTTGGACTCGTCAACTTTCTCGTAACCCCATGATTCGTAGAGGGCCACGACCTTGGGATGTGAAAGGTCGACAAACAGCGTCACCGCCCCTTCGGTCCTGCTCGCCAGCAGGGTCTCGTGAAGTCTCAAAGAGGCGCCGGTCTTTCGCCACCGGGGCAACACCATCAGTTCAGACAGCGCGAAGGCTCGGTCCTCGGCGCCCAGAAACTCAGGCCGATTTGATCCCCTCCACCAGCCACCGGGGCTGAAAGGGGCTCCGTAAAGGTAGCCAACTGGTTCACCCTCGTCAAAGCCGATGAGGCAGACCCAGCCGTCCCGACTGCTCCAACCATCAACGAAATCAGCAAAACGCTCTCTGGAGTCAAAGGAATCCGTCGACCCCTCATAGGCCGCATCGTGGATATCCAGAAGCATCGTCCGGATACCCTTCGCATCCTGCTGTCCGTAGGATTTTACTTCCACTGCTGCGACCTTTCGATCCATGAAGTCACTTCAGGTGCCCTTGACCCCGCCGAGACAACCACAGTCCGCACCCTGCCCAGAGTGTCAATGGTGCGCTTCGATCCCGACCCAGCGAGCCGGCCAAGCGCTTCCTGGCTTGTGGCGCACGCCAACTCCAACTCCCCCTGACATGCTTGGGCCAGCGCGAGGTGAGCCGTGTACAGAGACACGTTGCGAACGAGTTCGGGACGGATCCCTGAGAGCGTTCGATGAAAGAAGTATTCGGCCTTCCCGAAGTCACCCACACAGAACCAGATGCTGGCCGAGAGTCCGTCCAGTTCGCTCTGATCATAGAAATCGATCCAGGCTGGCCGCTCTTCATTGCCAGCCCTGCAAAAGAATCTCTCTGCGGCGGCAAGGGCTCGGAGGGCTTCGCTTCGCCGACAACTCCGGGCCAATTCCTTTGCATTGCGCATGTGGGCAAGGGAAGCATACAGAGGATCACGCCGGGCGATCCAAAGCCCTTTCATGGTCTCAGCGGCGGCCACCCCTTCGACATGGTCTTCTCGCTGTCCGGCCGCCATCGCCAAGTGGTTCCACACGTGGTACTGCGTCTCGGATTCCCCGGATAGCCCAGCCAATGCGACGGCCCTGTCGAGGTGTCTACGAGCACGGGTGCGAACCTTGGCATCAATGGCGGCGAAGGCAGCAGTGCTGATTACGTCGGAGGCAAGGGAGTACAGCGCATGCCGCACCCGGGTCGAGGCCGTTCCCAAGGAGAGAGTGGACTGGATGCGCATGGAAAGCTCGACAGCATCGTTCTCCACCTTCCTTGCGCCCCCGACCTTCCAGTCATCCTGGAGGATCTGCACATACTCGCTGTGGAAGCGGCATACGTCACTCATACCGAGTCGGGTGAGTAGGGGAGCACCGGCTGGTAGAGGCCCGCTGGCGGCAGTGTTGGATCGGCGGCGCGCTTGAGCGGTCTTGCCCCGGCTGAACCCCAACTCGGTGGCCGATCGCCCAAATACCTTCTCAAGGCAGAGACGTTGCCTCGCATGAGGCCACTGGGTGTCGCCATCGAGGTACCGCCGCACATCCCGGTCCGTCAGGCGCCCTTCGGACCCCGTCAGTGCTTCGTTCTCGGCATTCAGTCTGCGGGCTAGCTCCGCTTGAGAGAGGACCAGATCAGCCATGGCTGCGGCCAGTGCTTTGTTCTTCGCCACATCTGCAAGGTAGCGCCGGCGTCTCGACTACGGCAGTCCGAAGGTAATAATCACCGGGGTCACGTTCTCACTGGCAAGGCATCTTCGCCTGGTCTACAGGCTGGTTCAGGGGTGGACTTCCTTCTGAGCCCCCGCCGTGTAGGTGGATTGCCCGCTCGGGCTTGGCAGGGCTCACACCCCGCGGCCCCCTGGAGAAGCCCGTGACCGGCACCATTCACGACATCCCGCCCTCCGTGATCGAGCGCCTCGCGATCCTGGAGGTGCAGCCGTGATCCCCCCGGCCAGCCCGCCCGAGCGGCGGATCTGCGGTGCGCCGGGGAGGATGCCGGTGGACCTGATCGCGCTCATGCTCATCCACATCCCGGACAGCAGCGACCCCCAGGTAATCGGTCCACTCGTCCCTGCTCTGCATCCTGGAGGAGCACCCGGACGGCCCCCACCGCGATCTGACATGGGAACTCGACACCCCGACCCACGGTGAGGTGTGGGCGGAGTGGGCGGACGGACGCCCCGCGGAGAAGGTCCTCGTCCTACCGGACTGCAACACCGACAACGCCGACGAAGTGTGCGTCTCGTTCGCGGGGCATCCGGGCTGCCACACCTTCGAGTACACCGACCCCGAGGATCCCGCCCACCTGTACCCGTCCGTAGGGATGAGCGCCGAGCGCGAGGCCGGAGGGCGGCCCCGGTGACCAGGACCCTGCACGACATCACGGGCGAGGCCGCCGCCCTGCTCGCGCTCCCCCCGCTGGACACCCTGACCGACGCCCAGGCGCGCGGCGCGGTCTGCGTCTGGGGCACCACCGAGAAGCCCCTGACGGCCGAGACCGCCATCGACCTCGGCGAGCGCCAGGACGACACCGGCCACTGGTTCCCCCGCGCCTGCCGCCACCACACCGCGGAGCGTGCGTACCAGGCCCTGTTGGACCACGCACCCGCGTGCGAGCAGTGCGTGGACGCTGCGGGCAACTGCCCGACCGGCATCGCCCTGCGGCGCCTCATGAAGGACGGACGACGCACCACATGAACTTCCCCCTGCCCCCACCCCAACCGCACCCCGGCTGCACCCAGTGCGCGAACTGGGCCCGCACCCGCCACCAGGCCCAGGCCGCCGGCGACCTGTCCCGCGTCATCGACATGAACGTCCTGATCCGCCGCCACCACCCGCCAGCTGCTGGCACCCGGAGGACACTGTGACCGGCACCGGGTGGCAGTGGCACGACGGAGGTAGCGGCACTGGCCACATGCAGCGCGCCGCGAGCAACATCGAGTACACCGCCAAACAGACCGCGTACCGCGCCTACATCGACCACGTCAGCAGCTGTCTGGTCTGCGCTGCGGACAGCGAGACCTGCGCCATGGCGCAGGCCCTGTGGGAGGCGTACACGGCGCGGGCGGAGACCAGCCTGTGACCGCCGCCCGCCCCTCAGTCGGTGAGTGGCGGGTGGTGTCCCCTGCGGTCCCGGCCGGTGCCCCCGTCCCGGCCGGGACCGCAGGCGCCAACGGCGCATCGCACTCCGCGCACTCCTGAACTGGCACGGCCCGCCCCGAGAGGAATTGATGCCCATGCGCTCCCGCCGGTTCCAAGCCTTCGCCCTCGACGCCCTGAAGAACACGCCGGGGGTGACCCAGGTGCAGACCCTGGCGGACGCCGGGGACACCAAAATCCCCAACGGCCTGGCCGTCACTGCGGACGGCAAGGAATCCCGCTGGCAGATCGTCGGGCAACTCGCCGACGGCGAGCGCCACGAGCACGACGAGCAACCGCAGCAGGGCACCCCGGCCACCTGGGCGGAGCCGACGCCGGGCGACAACGCCGAGGGCTGGTTCGCGGCGGCGATCGGCCGGGCCGAGTCCCCGGAGATCGAGCGCATCGAACGCTGGTCCGCCCGCGACGGCGAGCGCCCCGACAACCAGGGCGTCACCGTGTTCTTCCACAACGGCGCCCGCGCGTTCGTCCGCAAGCTCTAGATGTACTCGCACTTCGGGCTCGGCTACGAGGGCAACCTCGTCCAATTCATCGGCCCGAGGCCCGCACCGACTCGAACCGGCACTCCGGCGGGACGAGCGTCGTGTCTATCGAGACCGACAACCAGGACGAGCAGGTGCTTCGCTGTCCACTCACCCCTCGTGAGTAGAGAAGAATAGGAGTATCTTTTGGTACCAGAGAGAGGGTGTGAGCATGAGAATCACAGGGGAAGCCCGCAGTCGGACGACCCGGACGACAGCACCGTTGAAAGTCGATGCGGCCATAGACGAGCTGATCGCGGACGGCGCTCACTTTCTGGGGATGACGAAGAAGGACCTGGTCGCGGAGGCCGTCCGAACCTACTTGGAGATCCGCCGTGAGGAGGTTCGGGCCAGCATGCTGGAGAAGCTGCGCAAGCTTGACGGATCCGTGGAATCGAGCGTCTCGCTGCTCACCGGGCTGT
Source organism: Streptomyces sp. NPDC056734 (assembly GCF_042790455.1). Lineage (NCBI taxonomy): Bacteria > Bacillati > Actinomycetota > Actinomycetes > Kitasatosporales > Streptomycetaceae > Streptomyces > Streptomyces sp. NPDC056734. The sequence goes on along the minus strand of NZ_JBHTZD010000007.1, from coordinate 334,449 downwards.
CACCGGAGCGGATCAAGGAACTCGGTGGAGTAGGCGAGGACGACTGACCCGTGCGGCCCGTTCGACCCACCCTCCGCGCACTCCGCGAGGACTTGAAATTACCGCTTCCGCCAGCCAGGGAACCGCTCGATGAACTGGATCATCCGATCTTGGCCAAGGCCCGGGAACACTTCGCCGACGACGAGGCGGGACATGAGCGGATCCGCTCGGTCGATGATGAGGTGCTCTTCAAAGTCAAGGTCCGACGCTGGCGCGGAGCGGTCTGGACCGACGAGGATCTGCCCTGGCTCATCGCTGCCGGGCAACGCGAGGACGGGTCACCAGACGACTTCTACTCGGCCCTGGAGACGACCGCGAGCGCTGCACGAGCTCGCTACAACGCCGACAACCGCCAACCCCTGAGCACCAAGACGTACGTCGGGCATCTCCTCCCTGACCAGAACGACCGTGATCGCTACCAGCTCGAAGCCGGTATCCGGCTTGTCCGCCGTCTCGCTGCGACCGTCCGGGAGCTGGCTCGTGGATCACTGCACGACGGGCATGAGCACGCCGCCGACTTTCCCACTTTTCGCCTCGGCATCCTCGTACGCGCCGACGACGGCCATGAGACCTATGCTGCGGTGCGCATCACCGGCTCCGTACCCGACGATCTCATCGCGGTCATCCTGCGCCAGGTCCCCGGCTGCGACCCCACCGTCTGGTACCCCGAGTACGCCCTGCCCAGCCGCCCCCTGTTTCCCGCCGAGCAAGCCTGGTCGACCCTCATGGATCCGAAGGCCGCGGCTGAACTCCTGAACGAGGAATGAGCCGAGATCCCCACCCCAAACGCTGGCCCAGGACCGATGACTACCGGAACAAGGAACGCGCCCATTCCTGATCATGACAACTCATCCCGGACCGTGACTGTCCCCACTTGCGATCACGGACCCGTGACCGTCTGGGAACCCGACTGGTGTGCGGGAAGCGAGACGGAGCACCAGCCCGGCGGGTACCGCGTCGACATCGCGCACGCGAGCCCTGACTACCAATTCACTGTCTCAACAAGCAGTAGCACGCCGGTGGTTCTGCGTGCTTGCTTCGAACAGCGCCCCTTCACCGAGCGCCCACCCGGTCACGCCCCCTTCATCAACGTCGAGATTGATGGCGACTGGTATCCCCATGGCTCCGACGACTTGCGCCGCCTTGCGGACACCCTGACGGCACACGCGGATCGGCTCCGGGAACTTGCCGACCGCCTCGGCGGTCTCACCGACGCCTTCGATGCCACGAAGGCGGGCACGCCTGCGGCACCGAACCCTGAGAAAGGACACGGCGGCTGAACAAGCCACGCTGCCTGTCGGCACACCCGCTCACGCAGACGGACTCCACACAGGGCATGGCCCCGACCAGGAGGACTGGTCGGGGCCGCTAAACCGCTGGTCAGAACCTTAGAGCGGCTCTGGCCTCGGTAGGCCCTGTGGGACTCGAACCCACAACCAATGGATAAAAGTGAGAGGGAGATCGTGCCAGCGGGTGCGGGGCGCTGCAGTGTGACCCTGTTCTCGCTGGTCAACGCCGTGCAGCGTGCCACGCGGTCCGGCCTGTGACACCTCGTCCAGGAGGGTCCGCTCACGCATCGCTCACGCATCGACGAGGTCGGCAGCCTTGCCACTGCTGCCCCGGCCGACTGGCAATTTGGGCTGGCGGTCCGGCCGTCAAGGGCTTCCGGTTCCTAGCGCCGGGAGCCGCTGACCGTGGACCTCAGCGGTGCACGAGACCGGCAGCGCCACGTCACGTTTTACGCCAAAGAGAGCGCTGCCCGCCGGCCGGGACGACGTCATCCGCAGAATGGCGAACCAATCAGGCTGACAGAGGGGTCGGGCTCTGGGTGAATCCCAGACGGCCACAGGATCTACACCACCCTGTCAAAAAATAGTGGGAAGACTGAAAATCAGGTCAAAATGCGACATCTTGGGCTTCCGGGCCTTCGCCAGATCCGCCGGGAATTTGAAGATCTGCGGGACGAGTACGAAGTCCATGACGGTGGCGGCGTGGGTGGCGAGTCCGGCGACGGCCTGCGGCATCGTCTCGGCGGACACTGTCTGCTGTGTGTAGGTGAGGTCGCAGAGCCAGACCCTCAGGTTCGTCTTCGGCCGCCGCTCGGCTACGGCCGGGGAGAGCGCTACGGCGAGCGGCATCCCCAGGTCGGCGGTCGTCATCGCGCGTCGGCCTCCGTAGCGCGCAGGAACATCTGCCACAGCAGGCGACGCCGTTCCTCCGGCACCTCCTCCTGCCCCACTCCCAGGGCCTCGCGGCCGTGCACGCACAGGTGCTGGTTCACGACGATCAAGTCCCCGAAGCCGAGGAGGAACCTCTTCTGCTCGGCGATCAGCTCCCGCTCCAGCGCGCGTACGGCGCTGATGTGCGGGTCCCGGAGATCCATGGCGGGGAGCATCTTCGCGGTGAACCGCACGAAGCCTTCCGCCGGCGGCAGGCCGTCGAGCGCAGGGAACGGGTCGTACTCCGTGCCGACGCCGGTCAGGTCGTGGAACGCGCCGTCGTGGAACACCGGCTCGGCGAGGAGGGCACGCTCGCCCTCGCTGAGCCGGTCTACGGCCCGGCGGAGCCGAGAGACGATGCTGTACCCCTCGCCCTGCGGGTCGGGACGTACGCACAGCAGGGCGCTGTAGTCCGGCGGCTCGGTCGCGTTCACCACGTCGATGTGCAGCGGGTTGTACCCGGAGCCAGTGGCACGCATCGGGTCGATGGTCAGATTCGTGCCGATCGGCTTCCACAGCGGCCACTTGTCGAACGCCCGCAACGGCGTTCCGAGCCAGGAGAGCAGGACGGTCGCAGCTTTCTGTCCGTCGTCGAGACCGTACTGGTCGAGCAGCGGGCCGACCTCGATCACGGCGAAGCCTTCGCCGTCGGGGTCATCGAGGAGTTCACGGCAGCGGTCCACGACGATCTGCGCGTCGGGCGACATGACGCGGATGCGGTCGTAGGCCGCGCGCACGTTGTCGTGCAGCAGGCCCCTGGTGAGTCCGGCAGCCGGAAGGGCGGTGACCTGGCCGAGGCGTTCGATCAGGGGCTCGGGCAAGGGGACTCGGTAGGTGCTCGGTGCCATGGTCATACTGGCTTTCTCCTATGCCTTCGGAGTTCACGGAGCAGATGGAGGTACCGGCGTGGGGCGCCTGTACGCCCCGTGTGGAGAAGGCGGGTGGTGCCGCGTTCTCCACACGCCGGATGGTGGGAGCCGACTCCCGGCCCACGCCCTGTGAAGCTGCGGGCCGGGAGGCGGATCTTGGAACGGACCGCCTGCGTCTGCGGCTGGTGAGGCCCGAAGCGCAGGCGGAGATCAGGCGTTGTCCTGCTGCGACTCGTCCTTGAAGTGGTCGGCGAGAAGGCTGACAAGGCTCGCGTCCGCAGCGCGTTCCGCGTCGGTGCGCGAGGGGTCTGAAGCGCCGGCGGCTGCCTGGCCCATCACGACGAGGGGATCGAGTTCGCTGTCGTTCGGTCTATCGGTCATGTGGTGCTTTCTATGAGATTCGGAGCCGCGCGGAGGAAGCGGGTGGTGCCGCGGATTCGGTTGGATGTCGGAGCCGCCTCCCGACCTGCTTCGTGAGCAGCAGCGGGCTGGGATGGGGAGCAGGCAGTCAGAGCCAATGAGGGTGAGGACGGTCACCGGCTGGGCTGGCCAGCAGGCGCGCGGCAAGAGGCCCCCCTTCACCTCGGCCCTCCGCCGTCGAAATCGGGTAAGGGACCGGTGTCGTCGTCGCTGACGACATCGAGGAGGTCGGAAGCGGCCAGGGCCAGCCGACGCAGGTGGACGCGGTCATCCACGAACTCGCCCACAGGTCGCGTCCAACCGGCGCGTAGGCCCTCGGCACGTGCCACGGCCTCGGCGAGAGCGGGGACGGGGGCGCCGAGTCCACACATGCGCTCCCGGGCGATGCACACGAGTTCGCCGAGTATGCGGTCCAATCGAGTCAGGCACCGACCCAGCTCCGCGACCGCCGCACTTCCGGGTGCCGGGATCTCCTCCGCCATAGTCCGGTGGTGGCGAATCAGACCGCGCCCGTCAGTTCGATGCTTCGGTCCTGCGACGCCAACCGGTCCGGCGAATTCACCCAGGACGGCATCCAGATCGTTTTCCAAGTCATCGTCATGGAGAAAGGAGTGCCGCAGGGCGGCCAGCAGTACCCCGGCGCTCTTGGCGAACTGCTCATCGGTAAGCCGAGCCGACACAGAACTCATTCCGTCTCACCAGGCGTCGTCTCGTACAGGAACGAGCACCACGTCTCCTCGCCCGTGCTGTCCCAGTCGTCCGCGAGCGCGTTCACCAGGGCCATCCCCCGCCCTGAAACATCGTCCAGGCCGGTGGCTTTCAGCACTGCCGGAGCCGGATCACTGTCCACCACCGAGATAAGGAGCCTGCCCTCGGCGGCGCGGACCAGCAGATCGACCGGTCCGTCACCATGCTCGATGGCGTTGGTGACGAGTTCCGACAGCGCCAGCACAACGTCGTCGAGGACCGGCCCCATCAGCCCGGACCGCCTCAGGAAGGCTTTCGCCGCCGCCCGCATCTCCGCAACGGCGGACATGTCGGGCAGGAACACCGCCTGGAAGACATGGGTCTCCGCTGGTGCGCTCTCTTGCCTCGGAGGACTCTGTCGGGCCTGTCGAAACGAGTGCGCGCTCGACGGGCGTTCTGTCACTGCACGGATGTCGGTGCCCCCACCGGGCGGGGCCGCCTCTTGGAGCCTGGTCATGGAAGCCATGGCACCGCGTGTCAAAGCGAACCACCAGGGGAACTCAGAGGGGGGAAATTCTGTCAAGGGGGGAAATCCGAGGGGGAATTGGGGTCATGATTGGATTCGCCCCCCAACAGAGGTCACACTCATGTCAGAGCCAGATCCGTTCGCCGCGCTGCTGCTGCGGCTCCGGAAAGAGGCCGGCCGGACCCAGGAAAGGCACGCGGAGGCCATCAACGCCGTCTCCGGCAGAGAGACGCTTACCCGCCGCGAGATCAGCCGCTACGAGAAATTCGAGACGGTTCCGACCGACCACACGCTGGAACACATCGCGGTGGCCTGCGGTATCCCGTTCGAGGATCTGAGGCGGGAGGCCCAGGCCGCCCGCGCCAGACGGAAGGGACGTGATCGCAACGAAGAGGAACAGGACGACGTGAATCGCCGCAAATTGCTGGGAGGCGCCGCCATAGGTGTAGGCGCGGCAGCCGAGCCGTGGGGACGGCTCGCCTTCGCCCTCGACAAGGGCTCCAAGATCGACGCCCCTTCGGCGAACGCACTCGTCGAGCGCGCTGCCGAGCTGCACATCAGGGAACTCAACCTCAGCGCCAGGCAACTACAGAGCACCGTCGAATCCCACCTCGACGCGATCACCGAAGCCCTGCCCCGCGCCGGCGAGAACGAACGGGCGCTCACCATCGCCGCCGGAGAGACCGCGGCCCTGGCCGGATGGCTGGCCTGGGATCTGGGCCAGCACGACAAAGCGGGCGCCTACTACAAAGTCACCTCGCGATGTGCCGCCGCCTCCGGCTACCCGCCACTCCGAGCCCTGGCCCTGACGTACGCCAGCTACGGGACCATGGCACCCAAGAAGAAGCTGGAGATCCTCTCCCAGGCCACCCAGGACGTACGCGGCCGAGGAAACGCCGCCGCTGCCGCCTGGGTCTTCGGCCGGCACGCCGAGGAGAGGGCGGCACTGGGAGACGGTACGGGGGCGCTGCGTGCACTGGAACGGGCGTACATCGCCTACGACTTCGCGGATCACGCCAGTGAACAGTCCTGGGTGCGGTTCGTCACCCCGTACCGCATGGACTCGCTGTCCCTGTCCGTGTACGGACAGCTAAAGCGGTCCGAACTCACCACCATGGCCGACACCGCCGTGGACCGTCTCGGGCAGGGCCTGTCCGCCGGCGGGGTCGTCGTACTGGGTGACCTTTCGGCGGCGTTGCTTCGCGGCGGAGACATCGACCGGGGCGTCTACGTGGCACGTCGGTTCGTGGCTGCATCGCAGGCCAAGCCGAACACGATGGGCAGGCAACGCGCACGGGCGGTTGCCCACAACCTCCCCGAACGGGAGAAAGAACTCGCCCGTCACCTTCGCCAGTTCGCAGCCTGAGCCCTCCCGACCTCGCGGTCGGTGCCGGGGCGAACACCGGTCGCACGACGTCGCGTCAGCTCCGGGTCGTCTCTTCAACCACCCAGGACAGGTAAGCGTCCGACCCACCGGTGACCGGCACAGTGGTCCAGTGAGGCACCTCATAGGGGTGCCTCTCGGCCACCCACGCCTCCAGCTCTTGGAGACGGTCCGTCGTCGTCATGTACGAGACCCGCCACTCCCGCGCCGTCTCCACCGTGCCCTTCCACCGGTACACAGCAGTGATCGGCGCGTCGATGTGAACCCCCGCCGCCAGCCTGTTCTCGACCGCACCCCGCGCCAGCGCCTGTGCCTGGTCCTCGTCATCGGTGGTCGTCTGCGCAATCACGATGTCCGCCACGCCACTACCTCTCCAGGTGGGAATGGCCCGACCCTACCCAGCGGCCTTCCGCCCTTCGGCTCGCTGCCCTAGCACGGAGGCCGCGGCGCCGACCACACATGCGACGCACCGACACGCAGACCAACACGCCCGTTGTTGCCCAACCGAGAGGCGTCACCCGTGGTCATCGGTGTCTTACCCCGGGCGGGTTCAGGGTGGTGATGACGGCCCTGTTGGCCTGGGTTGTGGGGCGCTGTTCTGTGTTCTTGGTCCGGGTGGCGTGTGCCGCGGGCTCTGCCGGGGTGGTGGTGAGGCGTTGGATGCGCCAGAGGAGGACGCGGGCGGGGTGGCGGGCGTCGTCGAGGGCGCGCTGGTCGGCGGCCTGGCGGAGGAGCGTTTCCGGGTCGTGGCCTGTGCTTTCGGCGTGGGCGAGGACGGTGGTGAGGGCGGGGAAGTGCTGGTCCTCGGTGATCTGCTCGGCGTGGGCGGGGATGGCCTGGTGGAGGTGGCGGATGTAGCGGTCGATGTTCTGCTGGGGCGGGCGCCGGGCGGCGAGGACTGCCACCGGTGCTGCGGCTGCTTGGTCGTAGGCGGCCTGGATGTGGGTGAGGGCGTTGTGCGCAGCGATTGTCTGCTGGTCGTGGTGGCGGAGCTGGTGCCAGCGGATGACTGGCTTTGTAGGCGAGAGCCGACGGGGACATTGAGGTGGTTCGGATCGAGGTTCGGTGCACGCGGGATGGGGCCGCGTGTCCGGGCTGTGGTGGTTGGTCGCAACAGCTTCACGGTTCCTACCTGCGGTTTCCTGTTGATCTGCCCAGCGCGGGGCGCCGGGTGGTGTTGTGTCTGCGCGTCAGGCGGTTCGTCTGCGGTAATGCGTTGTGCGAACGGCGGACCTTCGTCGAGCAGGTGCCGGGGCTGACGCGGCGGTACAGCAGGTGGACAGAGCAGGTGCGGTCCGCGCTGGCCGCGGTCGGCCTCGCGCTCGTCGGCCGGGCCGGCTCCCGGCTGGCGGACGTTTTCGGGATCCGGGTCAGCAGGAGCACAGTCCTGCGCATGGTCGACGCGCTCCCCGACCCCCAACCGCCAGCTCCGCGGGTCGTCGGCGTCGATGAGTACGCGATGCGCAGGGGCCGCGTCTACGGGACCGTACTGGTCGACGTCGAGACCCGCCGCCCGGTGGACCTGCTGCCCGGCCGGGAGTCGGCCACCGTCGCCGCATGGCTCGCCGAACGCCCCGGCATCGAGGTCGTCTGCCGTGACCGCGCCCCGTTCTACGCAGAGGCAGCACGCAACGGGGCACCGCAGGCCGTCCAGGTCGCCGACCGCTTCCACCTCTGGCACAACCTGAGCGAGGCCGCCGAACGGTGCGTCGCCCAGCACCGGCTCAGCTTGCGAGCCATCCGGACCGACCCGGTCCCGCCACCCGCATCACCGGCCCCGGCCCCGGTCGGGGCCGGACGAGCCGCTGTGGCCGACCGGTCACCGCTTCGCAGACAGCACCCGGGCCAAGCACGCCACCGTCCACGCCCTGCTGACCGCGGGCCACAGCCGGCGGGCCGTCGCACGCCAACTCGGCATGACCTACCGGACGGTGAAGCGATACGCCGACGTGGCGGCGCCGGAGGAACTCTTCCAGGGGCAGTGGCAAAACCGGCCCACCCTGCTCGATGACTTCAGGCCGTACCTGGACGAACGCTGGTCCGAGGGCTGCACCAACGCCTGGACACTGTGGGAGGAGATCACCGCCCGCGGCTACCGGGGCGGCTACGGAGCCGTCCGGGCCTACCTCTCCCCCAAACGAACCTCCCCTCAGCCGGCCGAAGCCCGGCCGCCTTCCGTCCGCACCGTGTCCGGATGGATCCTGCGGCACCCCGACCGGCTCCCGGAGTCCGACCGCCTCCAGCTCAAGGAGGTCCTGGCGCATAGTCCTGAACTGGACGCCCTCACCAAGCACGTCCGAGCGTTCGGACAGATCCTCACCCAGCGCGAGGGCGGACGAATCCCGGAATGGCTTGCCGCGGTCCGCGACGACGACCTGCCTGGTCTCCACACCTTCGCCGCCGGACTTGAACGCGACCTCAACGCTGTCATCGCCGGGCTCACCCTGCCCTGGAGCTCGGGAGTCGTTGAAGGACACGTCAACCGGATCAAGATGCTCAAACGCCAGATGTTCGGCCGCGCCGGCTTCACCCTGCTGCGAAAGCGTGTCCTTCTCTCCTGACCCGTTCTCGACTTCCCGCCCGCCTTCAGAACCGCCGACCATCACGGAGCGTGCGCGCTCCACAGAAGTTGAGCCAGAGCCGACTCTCGCCTACAAAGCCACCACCAGCACCACCCGCAAGGAAGAAGCCGAAAGCCGCCGCACCCACTACCACGACACCGCCATCACCACGAAGTACCGACTGCGCCACCTGCGCCGCAAACTCCGCGAACAGGGCGCCACCCCACCCGACCTACCCCACACACTCCACGACGTCGACGAACCCGGCACCAACCCCGAACCCGGCTCCCCAGCCGGCACTGCCCCGTAGGAACGCCTTTGAAGGGCTCCACCCACCGCCGCTGCTACTGCCGCGACCCCCACACCGGAAAACCCCTCGGCAAGCAATGCCCCAAGCTCACCAACCGCAAGCACGGCACCTACTCCGTCCGTCAGGAACTCCTACCCCGCCAAGACGGCACCCGCCGCTCCTTCAGCCGCGCCGGCTACACCACCCTCAAAAACGGCCAGACCGACCTCGACCACGTCCGCGCCCTCATCGCCCTCGCCGAAACCGACGACCCCGAGAACCTCGCCCGCATTGCCGACCTCCTGGAGAAGGTGGCTGACGAGAAGGCACCACTCCCCCACGTGGAAGAGACCCGGCGCCGCCTCAACCACGGCCTAGACCTCACCGGACGCCTCACGGTCGGCGAATGCTCGACCAGTGGTTCGCAGGAAAGCGGCGTCGCAAGACCACGCTGAACAGCTATGGCTCCCACATTCGCGTCCATCTGAAGCCCCGCATCGGCCACGTGCGCCTGGACCGGCTCAACGTCGGCCACCTGGTGGAGATGTTCGACGGCATAGCCGATGACAACGAGACGATCACGGCCGAGAACCAGGCCCGTCGCGAACAGATCGCCCGTTGCAAGCCAAGCAAACCAGGACGGCCCGCTGGAGCCGAACGACAGCTCCTCGCGGCCGAACGAGCCAAGCTCGCCGAGATGAAGCCCTTCCGGAAGATCACGGGCCCGACCAGCCGCCAGGCCATCCGCCGCACCCTCCGCACGGCACTGAACGCGGCGATCGCCCAGCAGTTGATCACCTTCAACCCGGCGTCCCATGTCGAACTGGAATCCGGCAAACGCCCGAAACCACTCCTGTGGACCGAGGAACGCGTACGACGCTGGCGCGAGACCGGTGAAGTCCCCGGCCCGGTCATGGTGTGGACCCCACAGCAGTTCGGCGCCTTCCTCGACGCAGCCGAAGGCGACCGCCTGTACGCGATCTTCCACCTCATGGGCACCCGCGGTCTCCGTCGCGGCGAGGCGGTCGGCCAGGACTGGCACGAAGTCGACCTCGACGCCGGCCTCATCACACCCGCCAAGGAGATTGTGGTGGACGGCTGGGACCCCTACGAGTCCGAGCCCAGGACGGACGGCAGCGCCAACACGATCGCGCTCGACAGCACGACCATCTCCGAACTGCGCGACCACAAAGCCCGCCAGGAGAAGGAGCGCGCGGAGTGGGGCGAAGCCTGGCATGACACCGGCAAGGTTTTCACCAAGGAAGACGGCTCCTGGCTACACCCGGAGACCGTCTCCGAGACCTTCCGCCGCGTCCTCGCCACGACCGACCTGCCTCCCATCACCCTGCGAGACCTGCGTCACGTCGCCGCGACGCTCACACACGGAGGCGGCGGCGACATCCACACAGTGAAGGAGACACTCCGGCACTCCACGATCACGCTGACCTCGGACACGTACACGAGCCTGCTCCCTGAGCTGGACCGCGAGATCGCCGAGAAGGCAGCCAAGCTGATCCCCGGTCGCGCAGGGCAACTGCCGATTCGTCCGCTCAAGCGGCGCCCCATCCGCAGGCCACGCCCACATCCGCTCACGCATCGCTCACGCAGTGGCTCGAAAACGAGGAAGCGCCCGAGTCGACCGAAGCCGACCCGGACGCTGCGTAGCAGGTCAGAGGGCATATCCCCCGCCTACAACTCGTAGGCCCTGTGGGACTCGAACCCACAACCAATGGATTAAAAGTCCACTGCTCTGCCAATTGAGCTAAGGGCCCACTCAGTGCTGCGTGATGTTGCCTCCCCGAGCATAGCCGGAGCGGGCCGCGTCTCCGATCGGGTATCGGGACACGGCCCGGCGCACGGGTGAAGAGGGACGAGGCAATCAGCCGAGGGAGCCACAGACGAGCCAAAGCCAGACAGAAACCTCTACGCCCTACCGTCCCCTACCGTCCCCACCCGCCCCCTACGGATCCACCCCACCCCCGGCCCCCACCCGAGACCCAGCCTCCCCCTCCCCCGAACGGGAACCACCCCCATCGCCGGAACCGCCCCCCACCCCCGCCCGCAAGAACCACCGCCGAGCCGAAACCCCCCACCACCCCGCCGCGAACCCCAGCACCACCAGCACAGCCACCGGCGCGTAGTTGAACGTCTCCCACGTCACCGGGGACACCTGCGGAAGCATGAACAGGACCGTGATCACGCCGACCCAGGCGACCGCGACCACCCCCACCACCCGCGACCAGCGCCCCAGATGCCACGGCCCCCGTTCGAACGCCTCGCCCTTGCGCAGTCGCAGGAGGGTGGGGATGACGTACGCGATGTAGAGACCGATCACGGCGATCGAGGTGACCGCCGCGTACGCGGTGACATTGATCAGGTACGGCAGCCCCAGCACCAGCGCCCCGCCCGCCGCCAGCCACACCGCCGCCACCGGCGTACGGGTGCGCGGGCTCACGGTGCGCCAGACGCGGGAGAAGGGGAGGGCGCCGTCGCGGGAGAACGCGTAGATCATCCGGCTGTTGGCCGTCACCGACGCCATCCCGCAGAACAACTGCGCCCCGATCACCACCAGCAGCAACAGCTTCCCGGCGGTCACGCCCAGCGCGTCCAGCAGGATCTGGGCCGGCGGCGCCCCCGTCGGAGACGTCAGCGCGCCCTCGTACGACTGGATGGCGAAGGTGAAGCCGAGGAGCAGGACGAAGCCGGCGATCCAGGAGGTCCAGATCGCCCGCACGATCCCCTTCGGGCCCGCCGTCGAGGCGTCGTGCGTCTCCTCGGTCATATGGGCGGACGCGTCGTAGCCCGTGAAGGTGTACTGCGCCATCAGCAGCCCCAGCAGCACCACGTACAGCGCGCTGCCCCACCCCGTGTTGTTCACGAACTCGCCGAAGACGAACGACGCCGACTGATGGCGGTCGGGGACGAACGCCAGCGCCCCCACGATCACCCCAACCCCCGCCACGTGCCACCACACGCTGACGCTGTTGAGGAAGGCGACGATCCGCACACCGAAGGTGTTCAGCAGACCATGGAGCACGAGGATCCCCGCGAAGAGGAGGATCGTGCGCCCGGGCGTCACCTCGAAGCCGAACTGGAGGTTCAGATACGCGCCGAGGAAGGACGCGGCCCCGAAGTCGACCCCCGCGGTCACCGCGATCTGCCCGAGCACGTTGAACCAGCCCGTGAACCACGCCCAGGCCGCGGCCGTACGTTCCGGAGCCAGCCGGTACGCCCAGAAGTACAGGCCCGCCGAGGTCGGGTACGCCGAGCAGATCTCGGCCATCGCCAGCCCCACGAAGAGGGTCATCAGGCCGACCCCGACCCAGCCCCAGGTGATCACGGCCGGGCCGCCGGTGTTCATGCCGAACAGATACAGCGTCAGGCAGCCGGACAGCACCGAGATGATCGTGAAGGAGACCGCGTAGTTGGAGAACGCCGACATGCGGCGGGCGAGCACCTGCGTATAGCCGAGCTGAGCCAGCCGTTCCTCGTCGGTGAGCCCACTCGCCTTGACGCCGTCTACGTCTGTCATGCCCCCAGCAATTCCCCCATCAAGGTCGTGACACACGTCACAACTTGACCCCATGGATCAGAAGAGGGAGCAGAACGTGAAAGGGCCCGTACGACCGAAGTCGTACGGGCCCTCACATCATCGGATTCAACCGTCAGCCGTTGCGCTTCCAGCGCGGCTTGTCGTCCCGGCGGCCGAAGGTGCCCGTGCCGGTACCGGTGCCGGTACCACCACGGTGGTCGTCGCGGCGACCGGTCGGACGCTCGTGCCCACCGGCCCGGAAGCCGGGGCGGTCACCCTGCCGGTCGCGGTTGAACGGCCGGTCGCTGCCCCGGTGCCCGCCCCGCTCGTCCCGCCGCTCGAAGGGGCGCGCGGGACGGTCGTCCCGACGGAAGCCACCCCGGTCATCGCGCCGCTGCTCGAACGAACGGCCACCCCGGTCGTCCCGACGGTCGTCCCGCCGGTCATCACGGCGATCGTCCCGACGCTCGAAGGAACGTCCGCCACGGTCGTCGCGCCGGTCACGGTTGCTGTCCCGGTCGTCCCGACGGAAACCACCACGGTCGTCCCGCCGCTGCTCGAACGAACGGCCACCCCGGTCATCCCGACGGTCATCACGGCGGTCGTCGCGACGCTCGAAGGTACGTCCGCCACGGTCGTCCCGCCGGTCGGAGGAGCGACCCCCACGGTCGTCGCGCCGGTCACGGCTGCTGTCCCGGTCGTCCCGACGGAAACCACCACGGTCATCCCGCCGCTGCTCGAACGAACGGCCACCCCGGTCATCCCGCCGGTCATCCCGCCGGAAGCCACCACGGTCGTCCCGCCGGTCATCACGGCGATCGTCGCGACGCTCCGGCCGCTCAGCGCGCTCAGGCCGCTCAGCCCGCTCGTACGACGACGAACCCGTCCCCGTCCGCTGCTCCGTCTCCCGCGCCACCGGCTGCTCGGGCACCGACACGGACGCCGGAGCCACCGCTCCCGCCTCCGCCTCCGTCGCCGGCTCCGCCACCACGGACCGCGCCTCGGTGATCGCCGTCTCCGGGTCCTCACCGCGCTCCCGGGCCGCGCGGGCGGTCAGCCGGTCGGCCTCGCCGCGCAGCTCGGTCGCGCGCCGCTGCGCCCGCTCCAGCTCCTTGGTGAGCTGGGTCACCTCACGCTCGGCCTGCTGAGCGGCGTTCCCGGCGGACTCGGCCTGGACCTCGGTCATCGAACGGGCACCGGTGATCTCGGCGACCTCCGGTTCGAACGCGCCCGCGCTCTGGATGATGTGGCGCGAGGCGTCGACGCCCGCGTCCTCCATCAGCCGGAAGATCTGCCGGCGCTGGTGCGGCAGCGAGAGGGAGACGACGGTGCCGGTACGGCCCGCGCGGGCGGTACGGCCGGCCCGGTGCAGGTAGTCCTTGTGGTCACCGGCCGGGTCCACGTTCAGGACGAGGTCGATGCCGTCGACGTGGATGCCGCGCGCGGCGACATCCGTGGCGACCAGGACATTGACGTACCCGTCCTTGAAGTCGGCCAGCGTCCGGGTGCGCGCACCCTGCGTCATGCCGCCGTGCAGCGCCTCGGCCTTGGCGCCCGCGTCCCGCAGCTGCTCGGCGACCCGGTCGGCGCCGAGCTGGGTGCGGACGAAGATGATGGTGCGGCCCCTGCGGGAGGCGATCGCGGCGGTGACCGGCGCCTTGTCCTTGGGCTTCACGATCAGGATGTGGTGGGACATGGTCGTCACCGCGCCCTGCGCCGCGTCGACCTCGTGCAGGACGGGCGCGTCGAGGTAGCGGTCGACGAGAGTCTTGATCTCGTTCTCCATGGTCGCGGAGAACAGCATCCGCTGACCGCCCGCCGGAATCTGGTCCAGCAGCTCGGTGACCTCGGGCAGGAAGCCCAGGTCGGACATCTGGTCGGCCTCGTCGAGGACGGCGATCCGCACGTCCTCCAGGGAGCAGGCGCCACGGTTGATGATGTCCCGCAGCCGCCCGGGGGTGGCGACGAGGATGTCGACGCCCTTCTCCAGGGCGTAGATCTGGTTGCCCATGGACGTACCGCCGCAGACCACCTTCATCCGCAGGCCCAGGACATCGCCGTACGGCTGGAGCGCGTCGGCGACCTGCATGGCCAGCTCGCGGGTGGGGGTGAGGATGACGGCGCGGGGCTTCTTGCGCTCGGTACGGCCGCCGGCGAGCGTGGCCAGGGTCGGCAGCCCGAAGGAGAGGGTCTTGCCGGAACCGGTACGGCCCCGGCCGAGAATGTCCTTGCCCTCCAGCGCGTCCGGGATGGTCGCGGCCTGGATCGGGAAGGGGACGGTCACGCCGTTCTGCGCGAGCTTGCGCACGACACCCTCGGGAAGACCGAGGGTGCTGAAGGTGATCTCGGGCTCGGCGTCCGGGTCGGCGGCGGTGTCGCCACCGTCGGTGTCGGCGTCACCCTCACCGTCGGTGTCGAGGCTGTCGGCCGCTTCGGCCTGGGCATCGCCCTCAAGGTCAGTCTGGGCCTCGACCGGAGTGTCGGCCTGGGCCTCAACCTGAGCGTCGGCCTGGGTCTCGGCCTGGGTGTCGTCCTGGAACGCGCCCTCAGGGGCACCGTCCTCGGGTACGACGACGTGATCGGCAGTGGAAATGGACATGCGAATGCGAAACCTTCCGGAGTCTCGTCGGCACGCGCCCGTCAACTCCGTGATTCGCACCACGACCGCCTCAATGCGGTCTGCCACGGCAAGGGAGAGAACGCGCCACACGGCGCGCTCTGCGATGGCGCCGGGCAAATGGGATCAAACGATCTACCACCATACGCACCCGAAGCCCGGCTAGGCAAATCGATACCCCGCCCCCGCCACCCCGCCCATCAAACCGGCTCATCACACCGGCCCGCACAGCAGCGTCCAACCCCTACGCCCGCCCCAACATCCGCCCCTCACACCGGCACCCCCGCCTGCGGCGCCGGCTCCCGTTGCACCAGTTGCGGGCCCGTCTGCTCGTGCGCGGAGGACGACGGCTCGGCGACCGTCGGCTCGGGCGAGGCGGGCGGCTCCGGCGACGGATCCGGCGGCTGCGGCTCCTCGGTCGTACGGGTCGGCGTCGGCAGCGGTTTGGGCGGCACCGGATCACCGCCCGGCGCGACCGTCCGTCCGGGGCCGGCCGGCGCCGGTGCGGAGGCACCCGGCAGGGCCGACGCGGACGCCGACGGCGCCCCCGACTCCCCCGGCTCACCCTCGTCCTCGTCGCCGTCCCCGTCCGCGTCCTTCTTCCGCCCGTCCTCGCCGCCCCCGTGCCCGTCCGGGGCGCCGCCCGCCGCCCCGCCGCCGAATCCGACGCCATCGCCCGGGACCACGACGCCCCCGTCGGGCGCCTCGCCGCCCTGCTGCCCCGCCGACTGCGACGGTTCGGCCCGCCGGCCTTCGTCGTCGCCGACGCTCATACAGCCGGCAGCCGCGGCGACGGCCACCACGGCGGCGGCCAGGCGGACGGGAACGTACAAGGAGCGCACGAGAGCCACCTCCGAGGGGGTGAACGAAGTCAACGTGCCCAACTCCCCCCGCCCGCAGGAGGACACGCGCGCGGTACGCCCTTGTCCCACGCCCTCCCCGATCTCACCCGAACCCCACCCGAACCCCACCCGAATTCCACCGGAACCCCACCGGAACCCCACTCGGACGACGCCCTGCCGACACCCCGACGATGTCCCCGCAACGCCCCGGCGCCGCCCGAAATCCCGTATCCGCCCCGTTCCCCCGCCCATCCCGGACAATGAACGTGTGCTGGAGATGACACGCGAGACGTTCGAAGAGCTGGTGAGCGAGGCGCTGGACCGGATCCCGCCCGAGCTGACGCGGGTCATGGACAACGTGGCGGTGTTCGTGGAGGACGAACCCGCCCCCGACGACCCCGACCTGCTGGGCCTGTACGAGGGGACCCCGCTCACCGAGCGCGGCGAGTGGTACGCCGGGGTGCTGCCGGACCGGATCAGCATCTACATGGGCCCCACCCTGCGCTACTGCGAGACCCCCGAGGACGTGGTCCACGAGGTGGCGGTGACCGTCATCCACGAGGTGGCCCACCACTTCGGCATCGAGGACGAACGCCTCCACGAACTCGGCTGGGGCTGACCCCCGGACCCCATCCCTCTCAGGAGCCCCCCAGACCCCCCAGGCCCCCCATACGGCATACGTCACCGCATATCCGCCCTCGAACATGGGCATACGGGATCAATGGCCCGCGTCCCCGACCGCCTCCGCCGCCGCACCCCGAAGAAGCCCCGCCCGCTCCCCCAGCCGGTCCTCGAACTCGTACCGCAGACCAGGCCCTGGATCCGGGGCCTGGGTCTGATAGCGGTCGTGATGCTGGGCGCGTGGCTCGGGCTGCTGGTCGTCGGGAATGTGCGGGTGCCGATCGGGCCGATGGACACGACGATGACCCTGCGCCCGTCCACCAGCGGCGGCACGAAGATCAACGTGTCCCCGCTCGGGGCGCTGCACCTGGACAGCCATGTCGCGCCGGTCCGGCTGGACGTGAACGTCGACCAGCTGGACCCGGTCCGCTCCCAGGCCCTGGTGGACCACCCGGAGCGGCTCTCCGGCCTCCAGGAGGAGGTCGCCCAGGACGTCAGCCACGGCGCCCTCGACCTGGCGGTGCGCTCCTGCGTCGCCGTGGTGGTCGGCGCGACCGCCCTCGGCCTGGTGGTCTACCGCCGCCCACGCCGCGCGCTCGGGGCCGGCGGCCTCGCCCTCGCGCTGCTGGGGGCGTCGGCCGGGACGGCGTACGCCACCTGGAACCCGAAGTCGGTCCTGGAGCCGCGCTTCTCGGGCCTGCTCTCCTCGGCACCCTCCGTGGTCGGCGACGCGCGCAGCATCGTCACGGAGTTCGACGTCTACCAGAAGGAGCTGGCCAGGCTGGTGACGAACGTGACCAAGCTGTACGACGCCACCTCCACGCTCCCCGCGTACGCGCCCGACCCGTCCACGATCCGGGTGCTGCATGTCTCGGACATCCATCTGAACCCGGCGAGCTGGAAGATCATCGGCTCGCTGGTGGAGCAGTACAAGGTGAATGTGATCGTGGACTCCGGCGACACCATGGACCACGGCTCGGCGGCGGAGAACGGCTTCCTGGACCCGATCGAGGACCTGGGGGCGCCCTATGTCTGGGTCCGCGGCAATCACGACTCGGGCCTCACCCAGGAGTACCTGGAGGACCTCAAGAACGTCCACGTCCTGGACGACGGCCGCGCGGTGACCGTGGCCGGGCTGCGCTTCGCGGGGATGGGCGACCCGCAGTTCAGCCCGGACCGAACGGCCACGCAGGGCGGCGAGCAGTCCCAGACGCTGGCCGGCGCCCGCCTCGCCTCCGCGCTGCGCGACCAGCGGCAGGCGGGTACGCCGGTGGACATCGCCATCGCCCACGAGCCGGACGCCGCCCGCGAGACGGACGGCGAGGTCCCTCTCGTCCTCGCCGGCCACCTGCACCACCAGGAGATGGAGGTGATGCGGTACGGCACCCGGCTGCGGATCGAGGGCACGACGGGCGGCAGCGGTCTGCGCGCCCTGGAGCAGAAGAACCCCGACCCCATCGAGGCCTCGATCCTCTACTTCGACCGCGACACCCGCCGCCTCCAGGCCTGGGACGAGATCCGTCTGGGCGGTCTGGGCCTGACCACGGCGGAGGTCAGCCGCCACCTCCCGGAGGAGAACCGGCCAGGAGCCACCCCGTCCCCCACGGAGTCCTCGACGGGGACCACGGCACCCTCTCCGGCGACCACAGACCCCTCCGCGGCCACCCCGAGCACTCCGGCCGCCACCCTGGACACCCGAACCCCGCCGGGCGCCACAACCCCCCAACCCGGCCCCCCACCCTCCCCGTAAACCGTTTTGGCGATACCTCCCGCCATCCCATATGCTTCTCACGTCCCCGACGCGCTGAGAAGCGCCCAGGCGGGCCGATAGCCCTCATCGTCTAGCGGCCTAGGACGCCGCCCTTTCAAGGCGGTA
Source organism: Streptomyces sp. NPDC056734 (assembly GCF_042790455.1). Taxonomy (NCBI): domain Bacteria; kingdom Bacillati; phylum Actinomycetota; class Actinomycetes; order Kitasatosporales; family Streptomycetaceae; genus Streptomyces; species Streptomyces sp. NPDC056734. The sequence continues at coordinate 315,967 of NZ_JBHTZD010000007.1, read as the reverse complement.
GCACGGGTTCGAATCCCGTTGGGGGCACGCAACACCGTGTGCGACACTGTCGTACACAACGCTTGGTCCTGTGGAGCAGCTTGGAGTGCTCGCCACCCTGTCAAGGTGGAGGCCGCGGGTTCAAATCCCGTCAGGACCGCTGGTGTTTCACGTGAAACACCGTGGCTGGGTAGCTCAGTTGGTACGAGCGTCCGCCTGAAAAGCGGAAGGTCGCCGGTTCGACCCCGGCCCCAGCCACCGCAGCCCCTCTTCTTCACGGAAGGGGGGCTTTTTCGTGTCGTGGGCCGGGCTGCGGGGATGATCGACGCCGTGGTCCTGGAAACCGTCTCCGTCGTGGCGCTGGTCGTCGTGCTGGTGGGTGCCGTCGTGCGGCCCTTTCGGTGGCCCGAGGCGGTGGTCGCGGTGCCGGTCGCCGGGGTGGTGGTCGGCAGTGGGGCGATCTCGGTCGATGCCGTGCGGGAGGAGGTCGCGCGGCTCGGGCCCGTCGTGGGGTTTCTGGCGGCCGTGCTGGTGCTGGCGAAGCTCTGTGCCGACGAGGGGCTCTTCCATGCCTGCGGGACCTGGATGGCTCGGTGGGCGCGGCGGCGGCCCCGGCGGCTGCTCGGGGCGGTGTTCGGGCTGGCTTCGGTCATCACGGCCGCGCTCAGTCTGGACGCCACCGTCGTGCTGCTCACGCCCGTCGTGTTCGCCACGGCCGCGCGGATGGGAGCCCAGCCCAAGCCGCAGGTGTACGCCAGTGCGCATCTGTCCAACACGGCGTCCCTGCTGCTGCCGGTCTCCAATCTGACCAATCTGCTCGCCTTCGCCGCCACGGGGCTGTCGTTCACGCGGTTCGCGGTGCTGATGTTTCTGCCGTGGGTGGCGGCCATCGCCGTCGAGTACGTCGTTTTCCGTCGGTTCTTCCGGCAGGATCTGGACGCCGTCGCCGAGCCCGTCCAGGCCGAGGAGCCCGTGGAGGTTCCGCTGTTCGCGCTGGTCACCGTTGGTGCCACGCTCGGCGGGTTCGCCGTCGCCTCCGGTGCCGGGATCGATCCCGCGTGGGCCGCGGCGGCCGGCGCGGGTGTGATGGCCGTGCGCGCGCTGGTCCGGCGGCACACCACCCCGCTCGCCGTGCTGCGCGCCGCCGATCCGCTGTTCCTGGCGTTCGTGCTGGCCCTCGGGATCGTCGTCCGGGCGGTCGTCGACAACGGGCTCGGCGACGCGCTCGACGGACTGCTGCCCGACGGCACCGGCCTGGCCGCCCTGCTCGGCACCGCCGCCGTCGCCGCGCTGCTCGCCAACCTGATCAACAATCTGCCCGCGGTGCTCGCCCTGGTCCCGCTGGCCGCGCCCGCCGGGCCCGGGGCGGTCCTCGCCGTGCTCCTCGGGGTCAATATCGGGCCGAACCTCACCTACGCCGGGTCGCTCGCCACCCTGCTGTGGCGGCGGATCGCCCATCGGCACGATCACGAGGTGGCGTTGCGGGAGTTCACGCTGCTCGGGCTGCTCACCGTGCCCGCCGCGCTGCTCGCGGCCGTCCTCGCGCTGTGGGTCGCGCTGCTGACCATCGGCCCGTGACACGCGGAAGGTCCAGGTCAATAAGCGATAGCCAGTGTTTTCCGTGAGGTGAGATCCTGGGACGCGTATGTCTACGCACCCCGCCCCCGCCCTCGGCGCTCTCGCCCCCCGTCTGACCGACCTGTCGCTGCGTGATGCGCACCGGCTCGGACGGCGGCTCGAAGGTGCCCGCAAGATCCGTAAGCCGGAGGCGCGGGCCGCCGTGCTCGCCGAGATCGAGGCGGAGGTCGAGAAGGCGGCAGGCCGGATGGCCGAGCGTCGTTCCCGGGTGCCGGCCGTCACCTACCCCGAGCAGCTGCCGGTCAGCCAGAAGAAGGACGTGATCGCCGACGCGATCCGCGACCACCAGGTCGTGATCGTCGCCGGTGAGACCGGGTCCGGGAAGACCACGCAGATCCCCAAGATCTGTATGGAGCTGGGGCGTGGGGTGCGCGGCATGATCGGGCACACCCAGCCCCGCCGGATCGCCGCCCGGACCGTCGCCGAGCGGGTCGCCGAGGAGCTGGACACGCCCCTCGGCGAGGCCGTCGGCTGGAAGGTGCGGTTCACCGACCAGGTGAACCCCGAGGCCACCTTCGTCAAACTGATGACCGACGGCATCCTGCTCGCCGAGATCCAGACCGACGGCGAGCTGCGCGCCTACGACACGATCATCATCGACGAGGCCCATGAGCGGTCCCTCAACATCGACTTCCTGCTCGGGTATCTGGCGCAGCTGCTGCCCAAGCGGCCGGACCTGAAAGTCGTCATCACCTCGGCCACCATCGATCCCGAGCGGTTCTCCCGGCACTTCGGCCAGGCCCCGATCATCGAGGTCAGCGGCCGTACGTACCCGGTCGAGGTGCGCTACCGGCCGCTGCTGGAGGAGGACTCCGAGGACAGCGACCGCGATCAGATCACCGCGATCATCGATGCCGTCGAGGAGCTTCAGGGCGAGGGGAAGGGCGACATCCTCGTCTTTCTCTCCGGTGAGCGGGAGATCCGGGACACCGCCGACGCGCTGATCAAGAAGGCGTTCCGGTTCACCGAGGTCCTGCCGCTGTACGCGCGGCTGTCGCACGCCGAGCAGCACCGGGTCTTCCAGCCGCACACCGGCCGCAGGATCGTGCTGGCCACCAATGTCGCCGAGACCTCGCTGACCGTCCCGGGCATCAAGTACGTCATCGACCCCGGCTTCGCCCGGATCTCGCGCTACAGCCATCGCACCAAGGTCCAGCGGCTGCCCATCGAGGCGATCTCGCAGGCCAGCGCCAATCAGCGCAAGGGCCGCTGCGGCCGTACGTCGGACGGCATCTGCATCCGCCTCTACGACGAGGACGACTTCCTCGCCCGCCCGGAGTTCACGGACGCCGAGATCCTGCGGACGAACCTCGCCTCCGTCATCCTCCAGATGACCGCGGCCGGCCTCGGCGACATCGAGAAGTTCCCCTTCATCGACCCGCCGGACCACCGCAACATCCGCGACGGCGTGCAGCTCCTCCAGGAGCTGGGCGCGATCGACGCCACGGAGAAGGACGCCCGCAAGCGGCTCACCGACACCGGGCGCAAGCTCGCCCAGCTGCCGGTGGACCCGCGGCTCGCGCGGATGGTCCTGGAGGCGGACCGCAACGGCTGTGCCCGCGAGGTCATGGTCATAGCCGCCGCGCTGTCCATCCAGGACCCGCGCGAGCGCCCCGCCGAGAAACAGACCCAGGCCGACCAGCAGCACGCCCGCTTCCGGGACGAGACCAGCGACTTCCTCGCCTATCTCAATCTCTGGCGGTACGTCCGCGAGCAGCAGAAGGAGCGCGGCTCGTCCTCCTTCCGGCGGATGTGCAAGCAGGAGTATCTGAACTTCCTGCGGATCCGTGAGTGGCAGGACATCTACACCCAGCTGCGGACCGTCGCAAGACAGCTCGGCATCCATCTCAACGAGGACGACGCCCCCGGCGACCGCATCCATGTCTCCCTGCTCGCCGGGCTCCTCTCCCATATCGGGATGAAGGACGTGAAGGAGTCCAAGGACGCGAAGGAGACGAAGGGGGCCAAGGACACCGCCCGCCGGGAGCGCGGCGAGTATCTCGGCGCCCGAGGCGCCAAGTTCGCGATCTTCCCCGGCTCGGCGCTCTTCAAGAAGCCGCCGCGGTTCGTGATGTCGGCGGAGCTGGTGGAGACCTCCCGGCTCTGGGCCCGCGTCAACGCGAGGATCGAGCCCGAGTGGGTCGAGCCGCTCGCCGAGCACCTCCTCAAGCGCACCTACAGCGAACCGCACTGGGAGAAGGACCAGGCCGCGGTGATGGCGTACGAGAAGGTCACGCTGTACGGCGTCCCGATCGTCGCCCAGCGCAAGGTGAACTACGGCCGGATCGACCCCGAGACCTCCCGCGAGCTGTTCATCCGCAACGCGCTGGTCGAGGGCGACTGGCGCACCCACCACAAGTTCTACGCCGACAACCGCAAGCTCCTCACCGAGGTGGAGGAGCTGGAGCACCGGGCCCGGCGCCGGGACATCCTGGTCGACGACGAGACGCTGTTCGACTTCTACGACCAGCGGGTGCCCGGCGATGTGGTGTCCGGCGCGCACTTCGACTCCTGGTGGAAGCACCAGCGGCACGAGCAGCCCGACTTCCTCGACTTCGCGCGGGAGATGCTCGTCCGGGAGTCGGCCCAGGCGGTCACCAAGGCCGACTATCCGGACAACTGGCGTCAGGGCCCGCTGAAGTTCCGGGTGACGTACCAGTTCGAGCCGGGCGCGGACGCCGACGGGGTCACCGTCCATGTCCCGCTCCAGGTCCTCAACCAGGTCACGGACGAGGGCTTCGACTGGCAGATCCCGGGCCTGCGGGCCGAGGTCGTCACGGAGCTGATCCGCTCCCTGCCCAAGCCGATCCGCCGCAACTACGTTCCCGCCCCGGACTTCGCCCGGCGTTTCCTGGACCGGGCGGTGCCCTTGCAGGAGCCGCTGACCCTCACCCTGGCCCGCGAGCTGAAGCGGATGGTCGGCGTCCCCTTCGACGCCGAGGACTTCGACTGGGCGAAGGTGCCGGATCATCTCCGCATCACCTTCCGGATCGTGGACGAGCGGCGCCGCAACCTGGCCGAGGACAAGGACCTGGAGGCCCTGCGGCTCCGGCTGAAGCCCCGGGCCCGCCAGGCGCTCTCCCAGGCCGCCGCGGCCACCGCGTCCCGCCAGGGCGGCGAGTCCCTGGAGCGCACGGGCCTGACCGACTGGACGATCGGCGCGCTCACCCGCGTCTTCGAGACCCGCCGGGCCGGCCAGCCGGTGAAGGCGTACCCGGCGCTGGTGGACGACGGCGACACCGTCTCCGTACGCCTCTTCGACACCGAGGCCGAGCAGGCCGAGGCCATGTGGCGGGGCACCCGGCGGCTGATCCTGCGCAACATCCCGGTCAACCCGGCGAAGTTCGCCTCCGAGAAGCTGACCAACCCGCAGAAGCTCGCCCTGTCGGCGAACCCGCACGGCTCGATCCAGGCCCTGTTCGACGACTGCGCCACGGCGGCGGCGGACCGGCTGATCGCCGATTTCGGCGGCCCGGCGTGGGACGAGGAGTCGTACCGCAAGCTGTACGACAAGGTGCGCGCCGAGATCGTGGACACCACGGTCCGTACGGTCGCCCAGGTGCAGCAGGTGCTGGCCGCCTGGCAGGCCGCTGAGCGCCGTCTGAAGGGCGTACGCAGCGCCGTGCTGGTGGCGAACCTGGCGGACGTCAGGGCGCAGCTGGACGGGCTTGTGCGGCCGGGGTTCGTGACGGCGACGGGGCTCGGGCGGCTGCCGCATCTGGTGCGCTATCTGATCGCGGTGGACCGCCGGCTCCAGCAGATGGCGACGAACGCCCAGCGGGACACGGCCCGGATGCAGAAGGTCCACGAGATGCAGGACGAGCACGCCTGGCTGCTGGAGCAGCTGCCCCGGGGGCGGCCGGTGCCGTCCGCCGTCCGGGAGATCCGCTGGATGATCGAGGAGCTGCGCGTCAGCTATTTCGCGCACGCGCTGGGGACGGCGTATCCCGTCTCGGACAAGCGGATCGTGAAGGCGATCGACGCCGCCGCCGGGTGACGGCGGCGGCACGCTGGGTGAGTTCGACCGGTGGGCTCCCCCTCCTGTACAGTCCTTCTCGCAGCGCAACGCACCGAAAAGCGCCGCAAAACCTGGTCCTGTGGAGCAGCTTGGAGTGCTCGCCACCCTGTCAAGGTGGAGGCCGCGGGTTCAAATCCCGTCAGGACCGCAGAAGAACAACCGCACCAGAAGAACCGCAGAAGAAGAGAAGACGCAGCAAAGGCCCGCACCCGTCGAGGGTGGCGGGCCTTTTTCATGCCCGCTGACGGCACCGGCGCCGACATCCCTTCTTGACGGCCGTCTTGACGCCCGCGACCTGGGTGGGTACCCAGGAGAGCAAGGGCCGTTCCACCCGGGCCCCCGGTGGAGCGTGGAGGTGGCGTATGCCGGCATCGGCCAGGCACGAGACGCGGGCGCTGCTCCGCGCGCATCTGGCGGCCGCGTCGTCCTACCGGCACCTGACGCGTCACTGCCCCATCTGTCACCGCCTGCTGCGCCTCGCGATGGACGGCACGCCCCCGGCACCGGCCACCCTGGTGGCCGACAGCGACGGCGACCGCGGCCAGGACGGGAGTCCCCCGACCTGACGACCAGCGGCCGGCGCCGCTCCGGCTCCCGCGCACAGCGCCGGAACACGCGCATCCACTAGCGCAGATACGCCAGTGGCAACAAGTACCCTGGCATGTGACGGTAGTCACCGCGAGATTTTCCAAAACCATGGGGCTTACCGCACCCCTACAACTAGTCAATTTAATATGTGCAATTGCACCCCCCTTGTGAGGGGTGCCCCGGCTGTTCCGACAGCCCTCCCCAGACTCCCACAAGGCCGCGCACAGGCTGCTCCACACCTCGACCACCGGGGCACAAAAAAGATCGCGCTGGACCCGGCGGAGTCCAGCGCGATCGACGACGCACCCTGTTGATGTTCAGTTGCTGTGCAGTGCTTGGGCGTGGGTTCTGTTGGGGCAGTTCCCGCGTCGCTTGGAGCTAGGGTTTCGGGCGTTGCGGCGGGTTGGGGGACCTACCGATCTGCCCGGTATTGAGTTGTTCAGGCTTCGCTGCGCTGCTGAGGGATGCCCGCGAGCAGTGCGCGGACTTCGGCCTCGCGGTAGCGGCGGTGCCCGCCGAGCGTGCGGATGGACGTAAGCTTTCCGGCCTTCGCCCACCGCGTGACCGTCTTCGGGTCGACACGGAACATCGTGGCGACCTCAGCCGGGGTCAGCAGCGGCTCGGCATCAGGGGTGCGAGCGGTCATGAGCGGCCTCCTCGGGAGAACCGATCGTTCTCGGTTCTTTCCTCTAAATTCTGCACCTTGACCCGCGTTGCCCGAAATGGCGGACGCGAGTCGAGTCGGTTATAGGACGAACGGCTTGTCCTCGGCACTACAACTACACCATCTGTCCAGCCGCGTCGGCCAAACCGATGGAATTGCCCTCCCAGGTGTTCATCAGCGACGGAAGCCGATGGACCATGCCATAGCGGACAGTCACGCCACTGTGACGATCAGTCACAGGGCGATCAGGAGTCACGAGACCCCCCAAAGCATGCAATGCTCAGAAAGAGCCCTCCCCGGGCTCCTTGTCCTATTTTGGCATGAGGAGGGGTACGGGAGGCAAGAGCCGCGTACGTGCGGTCTGTCACGCTTGACACAAAAGCCCGGATCGGGACCTACGTCCCGTCAACTCCCGGACACGCGGTCGACCGTACGCGGTATCCCACCTCAAAAACGTGTGACTTGCCTCACATATTCTGGGCTGTCAGTTCGCCGAACGCAGATCGCGCACCGAGCGCCAGCGCTCCACCAGCCGCGCGTACGCCCGCGCCGCCGCCTCACCGTCGCCCTTGCGCAGCGCCTCGATCCCCTCGGCCACATCCGCCGCCGAGTGATCGTCCTCCAGCTCGCCGGCCGGCAGGGCGTGCACCAGACCGCCGTAGTCCAGCTCGACCAGCGAGCGCGGATGGAACTCCTCCAGCCAGCGCCCGACCTCCACCACACCCTCGACCAGCGGCCCCTCGTCCACCGTGTCCCGCAGGGTGCGCAGCGCGCGGGCCACCCGGCGCCGGGCCTGCACCATCGGGGTGCGGTAGCGCAGCACCGGCACCTCGCCGGCCCCGTCGGCCGCCGCCTTCGCGTACTCCCGCTCGTCGTCGGCGACCAGCACGAACCAGTTCAGCGGCACCTGCCAGGTCGCCGTGCGGATCCACGGCCGGGCGTCCGGGTGGCCGGCCAGCCAGCGCTCGTAGTCCTGGGCCGCCTGGTGGCGCACCAGCGGCGGCAGCACCGCGTCCAGCACCGGCGCCGGGAACTCCGCCGCCAGCTCGCCCAGCGCCTGCCAGCCACGCAGCCGGGTGCGCCACGGGCAGACATGGACCACGCCGTCCGCCTCCAGCACAAAGGCGTCCGGGCTCTCGTGCACCGGCACCGCGATCGGCGGGGTGGGCAGCAAGTCCGCCAGCGAGCGACGCAGTTCGTCCTGGTACGAGGGACGGTCCGAGCGCCGGGCGTAGCGCGCCCAGTGGCCGCGCTCCCGCTCCGGGAAGGCCGCCAGCGGCTCGTACACCCGCAGGTACGCCGCGTACGGGACGATCACCGAGGACACCTTGGGCACGCCTGCTCCCTCCCCCGAGGCCTGCCGGGGAAAACTGCGGGACCCGCACCCAGACGTGCGGGAAAACTATCCAGATCGTCGCACGGACGTACCCCATGGGGAGGTGATCCCGGGCACTGCGCGGCCGACGGGCCGACGGGGATCGGGGGGTCCGCCGTCCGGATCGGCCCGGCCGTGGGGCGCCGTGCGGTTCGTCCGACCCGAGCGGGGCCGAAGGTGCGCACCGGAGCCCGCGAGGCCGGGGATGATCCAATCGACAGGCCCTGGGGCGTGTCTGACCATTCCCGTCGTCGCCCGGAGGGCGGCGCCGCGGGGTCAGGTGCGTGCTCTCGGTGTGCCGGGCACGAGCTCTCGTACTGGTTGTACGTGGGCTTGTGCCCGGTGCGGCGAGAGCGCGTGCATGGCGTCGCGGGGCAGACGGGAATGGTCAGACAGGCCCTAGTCTCGTCCCGTACGGCCCACCGGCCGTGCCACCCGCCGCTACTTGCTTCAGGAGTCACCACCGTGACCGATGTGACCGGCGCACCCGCTGATGTCCTGCACACCCTGTTCCACTCGGACCAGGGAGGCCATGAGCAGGTCGTGCTCTGCCAGGACCGTGCCAGCGGCCTCAAGGCCGTGATCGCCCTCCACTCCACCGCCCTCGGCCCCGCCCTGGGCGGCACGCGCTTCTACCCCTACGCCACCGAGGCGGAGGCCGTCGCCGACGCGCTCAACCTCGCCCGCGGAATGTCCTACAAGAACGCCATGGCCGGGCTCGACCACGGCGGCGGCAAGGCCGTGATCATCGGAGACCCCGAGAAGATCAAGACCGAACAGCTGCTGCTCGCCTACGGCCGTTTCGTGGCCTCCCTCGGCGGCCGGTACGTCACCGCCTGCGATGTCGGTACGTATGTGGCCGACATGGACGTCGTCGCCCGGGAGTGCCGCTGGACGACCGGCCGTTCGCCCGAGAACGGCGGCGCCGGCGACTCCTCCGTGCTCACCGCCTTCGGCGTCTACCAGGGCATGCGGGCCAGCGCCCAGCACCTGTGGGGCGACCCCGCGCTGCGCGGCCGGCGGGTCGGGGTCGCGGGCGTGGGCAAGGTCGGCCACCACCTGGTGGAGCACCTGGTCGCGGAGGGCGCCGAGATCTTCGTGACCGATGTGCGCGAGGACGCCGTACGGCGGATCACCGAGCGCCACCCGCGGGTGCGGGCCGTGGCCGGCACCGAGGAGCTGATCCGGGTCGAGGATCTCGCGATCTACGCCCCCTGCGCGCTGGGCGGGGCCCTGAGCGACGCGTCCGTGCCGGTGCTGACCGCCGAGGTGGTGTGCGGGGCGGCCAACAACCAGCTCGCCCACCCGGGCGTCGAGAAGGACCTCGCCGACCGCGGGATCCTCTACGCGCCCGACTACGTGGTGAACGCGGGCGGGGTCATCCAGGTCGCCGACGAACTGCACGGCTTCGACTTCGAGCGGTGCCGGGCGAAGGCCGCGACGATCTACGACACCACGCTCGCGATCTTCGCACGTGCGAAGGAAGACGGTGTTCCGCCGGCCGCCGCGGCCGACCGGATCGCCGAGCAGCGGATGCACGAGGCCGCCGCGGCCCGCCGCTGACGCGGGCGGTTCACAGCGGTCTCGAATGTTTGCGCGGTACCCGCCGGCGGGTTGTTGGAGAGAACTCTCACTCCGACCGGCGGGTCGTGCTCCGATAAGTGGTTAAAATCGCCACTGACCAGCGAGGACAGGGCTCCTCGACGGTTGTGTGCACACGCCCTTCCTGCGGGCGACGTACCGTATGGGCGTGGGCTCAGGTACCGTGGAAGCCCTACGGACCGGTCTCTCTGCGGAGAGCCCGTTCCGGATCATGAACGCGTGTCAAGACTCTGGGGCCGTCGAGCCCCGTCGTTGAGGGGGTCGAGCCATGGGGCGCGGCCGGGCCAAGGCCAAGCAGACGAAGGTCGCCCGCCAGCTGAAGTACAACAGCGGTGGGACGGATCTCTCACGCCTGGCTGAGGAGCTGGGCGCATCGACAGCGAATCCACCGCCGCCAAGCACGGGCGGCGAGCAATTCGAGGACGATGAGCACGGCGAAGACTTGTATTCACGCTATGCCGACCTCTATGAGGACGACGACGAGGAGGACGGGGACAGCCAGTCCTCGCAACACCGTCGCGGCGCGTGATGCCAGCAGCGGCTTAGCCGTTTCATCCCGGTCCGGGTTCAGCACCGGACCGGGATTTGTGCTGCTTTCGGGGCCTGCGCGTCGCAGTCGGCGCAGGCACACCCCCGTCGGCCCCTGGCTCAGCTCCTGGGCGGTTCCTAGTCGGTGTGGTCGCCCACCAGCTTCGCGCCGGTGGTCTCCTCGCCGCGGTCGGTGATCTCGCCGGCCACCCATGCCTCGACGCCGCGGTCCGCCAGGGTGGCCAGGGCCACGTCCGCCGAGTCCTGGGGGACGATCGCGATCATCCCGACGCCCATGTTCAGGGTCTTCTCCAGCTCCAGGCGCTCGACGGAGCCCGTGCGGGCGACCAGGTCGAAGATCGGGGCCGGGGTCCAGGTGGAGCGGTCGACAACGGCGTGCAGGGTGTCGGGGACGACCCGGGCGAGGTTCGCCGCGAGTCCGCCGCCGGTCACATGGGAGAAGGCGTGGACGTCCGTGGTGCGGGTCAGCGCCAGGCAGTCCAGGGAGTAGATCTTGGTGGGCTCCAGCAGCTCCGCGCCCAGTGTGCGGCCGAGGTCGGCGATCTCGGCGTCCAGGGCGAGCCCGGCCCGCTCCAGCAGCACATGGCGGACCAGGGAGTATCCATTGGAGTGAAGACCGGAGGACGCCATGGCGATCACCGCATCACCCGTACGGATGCGATCCGGGCCGAGCAGCCGGTCGGCCTCCACGACGCCCGTACCGGCGCCCGCCACGTCGAAGTCGTCCTCGCCCAGCAGACCCGGGTGTTCGGCGGTCTCGCCGCCGATCAGGGCGCAGCCGGCCAGCACACAGCCCTCGGCGATGCCCTTGACGATGGCGGCGACCCGCTCGGGGTGGACCTTGCCGACGCAGATGTAGTCGGTCATGAACAGCGGCTCGGCGCCGCACACCACGATGTCGTCCATGACCATGGCGACCAGGTCGTGGCCGATGGTGTCGTACACACCGAGCCGGCGGGCGATGTCGACCTTGGTGCCCACGCCGTCGGTGGCGGAGGCCAGCAGGGGGCGCTCGTAGCGCTTGAGGGCGGAGGCGTCGAAGAGGCCGGCGAAGCCGCCGAGGCCGCCGAGGACCTCGGGGCGCCGCGTCTTCTTCACCCACTCCTTCATCAGCTCCACCGCGCGGTCGCCCGCCTCGATGTCGACGCCGGCGGCGGCGTAGGAAGCACCGGCCAGGGCGCCCGTCGCCGGCGGCGAGGGGTCGGACACAGAAGACATTGCCTGGGAATCTTTCGGGTTGGTTGCTGCGGGGCTTACGGGCGACGGATCGCGTCGGCCGCGGCCGTGGCTGCCGGACCGGCGGCCAGCTCGGTCTCCAGCAGCTGCTTGCCGAGCAGCTCCGGGTCCGGAAGCTCCATGGGGTACTCGCCGTCGAAGCAGGCGCGGCACAGGTTCGGCTTGGCGATGGTGGTCGCCTCGATCATGCCGTCGATGGAGATGTAGGAGAGGGAGTCGGCGCCCAGCGAGGTGCCGATCTCGTCGACCGTCATGCCGTTGGCGATCAGCTCGGCGCGGGTGGCGAAGTCGATACCGAAGAAGCAGGGCCACTTGACGGGCGGCGACGAGATCCGGATGTGGACCTCGGCCGCGCCGGCCTCGCGCAGCATGCGCACCAGGGCCCGCTGGGTGTTGCCGCGCACGATCGAGTCGTCCACGACGACCAGGCGCTTGCCCTTGATGACGTCCTTCAGCGGGTTCAGCTTGAGGCGGATACCGAGCTGGCGGATGGTCTGGGAGGGCTGGATGAACGTACGGCCGACATAGGCGTTCTTCACCAGGCCGTTGCCGAAGGGGATGCCGGACGCCTCCGCGTAGCCGATCGCGGCGGGGGTGCCGGACTCCGGGGTCGCTATGACGAGGTCGGCCTCGGCCGGGGCTTCCTTCGCCAGCCGGCGGCCCATCTCGACGCGGCTCGCGTAGACGTTGCGCCCGGCGATGTCGGTGTCGGGGCGGGCCAGATACACGTACTCGAAGACACAGCCCTTGGGCTTCGCTTCTGCGAAGCGGGAGGTGCGCAGGCCGTTCTGGTCGACGGCGATGAACTCGCCCGGCTCTATCTCGCGGACGAAGCTGGCGCCGCAGATGTCGAGGGCGGCGGACTCGGAGGCGACGACCCAGCCGCGCTCCAGGCGGCCGAGGACCAGCGGGCGGATGCCCTGCGGGTCGCGGGCCGCGTAGAGGGTGTGCTCGTCCATGAAGACGAGGCTGAAGGCGCCCTTGACCTGCGGGAGGACCGAGTGGGCGGCCTCCTCGATGGTGAGCGGCCGGCCGTCGGTGTCCGCCTGGGCGGCGAGCAGCGCGGTCAGCAGGTCGGTGTCGTTGGTGGCCGCGACGCGCGGGACCCGGCCGCCCTCCTGCTTGGGGAGGTCGGCGACCATCTCGGCGAGCTGGGCGGTATTGACCAGGTTGCCGTTGTGCCCGAGGGCGATGGACCCGTGGGCGGTGGCGCGGAACGTCGGCTGGGCGTTCTCCCAGACGGAGGCGCCGGTGGTCGAGTAGCGGGCGTGACCGACCGCGATATGACCCTGGAGGGAACCGAGCGAGGTTTCGTCGAAGACCTGGGAGACCAGGCCCATGTCCTTGAAGACGAGGATCTGTGAGCCGTTGCTGACCGCGATTCCCGCGGATTCCTGGCCTCGATGCTGGAGGGCGTAGAGCCCGAAGTAAGTGAGCTTGGCGACCTCTTCGCCCGGAGCCCAGACGCCGAAGACGCCGCAAGCGTCCTGGGGGCCTTTCTCACCGGGGAGCAGATCATGACTGAGTCGACCGTCACCACGTGGCACGGCACCGAGTGTAGGCGAGATCGACCACTGGTCCGAATTGGGGAACGGGAAATTCCTTCGCCGCGCAAACGATCATTGATCCGCGACGGCCGTCACCGTTTCGCCGTTCTCGCTGGTCAGCGTGAGGGTGCGATGGTCGAGGCGGTATTCGGCCGTGGCATCGAAGAGGCGCAGCAGCGTCTTCTCGGTGTCCATGAGTGAGGCGTCGCACATCATTCGGGTCGTCGACGGCGTGCCGAGAGTGATAACGCCGTCGCCGACCGTCGCCTGCGCGTTCACCTGGTTGCAGCCCAGGTTTCCGCTGACGGCTCCCGTCTCGCGGTCGAAGGTGAGGTGGGGTGCGGCCGGTCCGGGCAGGGAGCCGGTGGTGGAGTCGGCGCCGGTGGCACCGAGTGCCGTTACGTTCCATTTCGTGCCGTACAGCCCCGCGGGCCGCTCCTCGGTGAGGCGGACCGTGTCCCCGGCGTCGGTGGTGAGGGTGAGGCGGTCGCCGGTGATCTCGGTGGTGAGGGCGCCCGCGGCGAGGGTGGCCGCGAGGGTCCGCTCGAAGGCCATCGGCTCGTCGGCGCAGGCCATCTCGGTCATGGTGGCGTCGCCGAGGCGCACCCGGTCGCCGTCGAATTCGGCCTGGGCGGTGAAGTGGTTGCATCCGTAGTTGCCCTGGGCCCCGCCGCCGGCGTCGATGGTGACGTGGGCGCCGGCCGGGGCGTCCTGGGTGGTGCCGTCGACGGTGACGCTCTCGACGTTCCAGTGCACCCCGGTCACGGGCGGGGGTGCGCCCACCGAGGCGGAGCCGCTGCGGTCGGTGCCGCAGGCGGCGGCCAGCGGGAGGAGGGCGACCGCCGTCAGGGTCAGCCGCCGGGTCTTCCCGGACGGGTCCAGCTGCTTTTTCCGGTACATGTCCGTTCGACGGGAGGGGTGGGGGGATCGGTTCCGTCCGCCGCCGGGGGCGGGGGGAGGATCGGTTCCGTCCGCCGCCGGGGACGGGGGGTATCGGTTCGGTCCGCCGCCGGGGGGGCGCCGCCGCCCTCAGCGCATCAGGGGCAGCAGCGCGGAGAGGTCCGCCCGCTCGCCGCTCGCGCTCACCTTGGCGTCCGCGAGCGCGTCCGGCCAGGTCAGCCGCCCGGTGGCGAGGCGGATCCAGGTCAGCGGGTCGGTCTCCACGACGTTGGGCGGCGTGCCCCGGGTGTGCCGGGGCCCTTCGACGCACTGCACCACGGCGAACGGCGGGATCCGCACCTCGGTCGCACCGCCGGGGGCCTTCGCGGCGAGGGTGTCGGCCAGCACCCGGGTGCAGATGGCCAGGGCCTGCCGGTCGTACGGGATCGCCAGCTCCGGCACGGCGGCGTTCAGGTCGTCGGTGTGGACGACCAGCTCGATCACGCGGGTCACCAGGAAATCGGTGAGGGTCATCGCGGCGGACTGCAAGTCGACGATCCGGGTCTGCGGGTGGGCGACCTCGGCGAGACGGGCGGTCAGGTCGTCCCCGGTGGTGGCGTACAGGGCGGTCAGGTCGGGGTGGGCGGCGGCCAGGCGCCGGGTGCCCTCGGCGACGGACTCGGCGGACAGGACGGTGGCCGCCGGGTGGTCGAGCAGCGCGGTGTCCGCTTTGGCCGGTGCCTCGCGGGCCAGGGCGCGGCCGGTGGCGGCGACCGTCAGGGCGAGGTGCGCGGCCAGCTCGCGCACGGTCCAGTCACCGAGCCGGGTGGGACGCGCGAGCCGCTCGTCGTCCAGCTCCCGCACGGCGTCGCGGACCTGCCCGAACTGGGTGAGCACGGCCGCGCGGGTCTTGGCGGGGTCGTAGGCGCGGGGGCGCTTGGTGGCCGGGGGCATGGGGAGAGCCTATGCGGGGGCGACGGGGGAGGGGTGTGCGGTTATTTCGGGGCCGGGGCGGGCTGTTCCCAGGGGGCCTGGAACGTCTCCCGGTTGCGCGGCACGCCGATCCCCCGCCAGTGGAACGGGATACCCCGGGCGGCCACCGGATCCGGTCCGTCCATCAGCTGGAAGTGCAGATGCGGCTCGGTGGAGTTGCCGGAGTTTCCGCAGTGGGCGAGAGGTTCCCCGGCCCGCACCCGGTCGCCCTCGCGGACCGTGACCGAGCCCTGCTTCAGATGGGCGTACAGGGCGTAGTGGCCGTCGCCGAGGTCCAGTACGAGGTGGTTGCCGAGGATGCGATGGGCGCCGGTCAGTTCCCGCACGGTCGCCTCGATGATCATCAGGTAGACCAGCGCGGGCAGCGAGTTGCGGCTGAGGTGGTCGCGCTGGCCGTCGCTCACGCGGACGACGGTGGCGTCGGCGACGGAGACCAGCGGGGCGTCGAAGGCGGGGAAGTCGGTGTTGCGGCGGGTCATGGGCCACAGGAGGCGGAAGGCGGGGCGGGTGCGGGGCTCTGCCTCCGGGTCGGGCTCGGCGACGATGTCGATGGCGTAGGTCTGGGCGTAGGAGTGGACGCCGTGGCTCGGGGTGCGGTCGGCCGGGCTGTTCAGGGCGGACCAGCGGCCGGTGACGGGCGGGCCGACCTCCACCGGCTCGCGGGCGAGACGTGCGCTGTCGGGGGCGCCGCCCCAGCGATTGCCGACGATGACGACGACGTACGCCAGGACCAGCGGGGACAGGGTCAGCCACCAGGGGTCGAACAGGTCGAAGGTGACATCGGCGATCACCAGGGCGAGGAAGACGAGCAGCAGCCAGCGGAAGGCGGTCATGGCGAGTTTGCGGGCGGTCATCGGGTCCCCCTTGAGGTCTCCTGGAGCTGCGGTCGTGGTCATAGGCGGGCCAGCGTCAGCGCCACCAGCAGGGGTACGACCCTGGCCGGCGGTACCTCGTGGCGGCCCCGGCCGCTGGTGTGCAGCCAGCCTGCGGAGGTGAGCTGGCGCAGGTGGTGGTAGATCTGGCCGGTGGTGCCGACGCCGTCCAGCTCGGCGAGTTCGGCGGCGGTGCGCCGGCCGCCGATGATCTCGCGCAGCAGCCGCAGCCGGACGGGGTGGCCGAGGGCGGCGAAGGCGTCGGCGGTCTCCGTCCAGTCGCCCTCCATCAGCCCCGAGGTCAGCCGGCCGTACTGCCACTCGTAGTACTCACCGCCGGGCAGCCGGACCGCGCCGGTGTACAGCACGCCCCCGTCGGCCGCCTCCAGCTCCGCGAGCTGGGCCTTGAGCCCTTCCAGTGCCCAGAAGTCGCCCTCGCCGAAGCGGGATCCGGTGGGGGCGGCGGCCTCCAGCGCGGCGAGCCGGCGTTCGAGGTCGGTGACGCGCTGTTCCAGGGTCGGGTCGTTCACGGGGTTGAGATTACGGAAGTACGTAATCTCGTGCAAGTGGGTCTCTAGTCCTGAGGGCGGCTGAAGGAGTCGGACTCCGGGAAGGCGAGGTCCGTGCAGTCGCGGCGGTCGGTGATCTCGGTGACGTAGACGCGGAAGAGGTCTTCCGCGTCGGCGGCCACCACCCGGTCGTAGCCGTGTCCGATGGTCATGGTGTGGAGCTGGGGGGTGCCGTCGCACTGGGAGGAGGCCCACCAGACCGTATTGCCGGGGGTACGTCCGGCTGTGCCGGGGCGGGCGGGGATGTCGTCGCCGGAGCCACCCGCCGCCGACACGTTCTTCGCCTGCTCACCGCGGTAGGTGTGCAGGGTGACGAACCACTGGCCGGGCAGATCCGGGGAACTGAGCAGATCGCGTTCCTCCTGGAGGGCGCGGTAGGTGGCCAGGGCCTCGCTCCTGCTCACGACGAGTGCGCAGGGTTCGTCGCTCAGAGTGTCGTCCACCCGTCCCTCCAGCACCTCGTCCGGGAAGCCGGTCCGGGCGGCGAGGCCGGACTCGCGGTACCAGGCGCAGGTGCCCTCGGCCCGCCCGACCGGGACCGGGCCCTCGGGCAGGGCGGGAAGGTCGGCGGGCGGATCGGGCAGCCGTTCGGCGCAGCCGAGGCGCTCGGCGAGGTTGTTGGCGGTGATGACGGCGATCTCGGCGAGGACGTCGCGGTCGTCGTCACCGGGCTGGCCCCAATCCGTGAAGATCGAGGGCGGCTCCAGGCCCGCCCACGCCCACAGGGCCTTCACCGGCTTGCCCGCCACTTCCCCTCCGGTGCAGGGCATTTCCACCCGCACGCCCTGGTCGTCCAGGGAGCCGGTGATGCCGCCGCCGAGCGGCTGGGCGGGATAGGTGCGCGAGTCGAACTGATCCACCGGAGGCAGCATCTGATCGTCGGTGACCAGTGCGGCTTCCATCGGGTGCACCCCGACCGCGCCGATGAAGAACCACCGGCCCCCCGCCTCCTCGCTGAACAGATCGCACTGCTCGACGCCCTCGGGGAGACCGTCCAGCTCGATGGTCCCGGAATCCGCCCGCCGATGGATGATCTCCCCGCCCGCCCGGTCCAGCGCCAGCACCCGCCCCGCCGGGACCAGCCCCCCGCACCCGGCGTCGATCTGCCAGCGGCTGTGCAGGTTCTGCCAGATCTCCCGGCCGCTGAAGCCGATCCCGGCGACGGCCACCAGGCAGAGCACAACATTCGCGGACTTGCGTATTCCGTCCGGGAGTTGCACGGACGTTCCCCCTCCGAGCGTCGATACGACAACCCGGCGAAGTTAGCAGGACCCCGTGGCAGCAAACCGCACACGAACAAGCCGCCGCCCCGGGAACCCGCAGATTCCCGGGGCGACGGCCCGATCGATACGTATGCGCGTTACGCCAGCAACGCCGGGATCGTCCCCTCGTGGGCCTCGCGCAGCTCGGGCAGGGACAGGGCGAAGTGGCCCTGGACGTCCACCGCGTCGCCGTCGATGACACCGATGCGGGTGACCGGGAGGCCCCGGGCGCCGCACATGTCGTTGAAGCGGACCTCTTCCGAGCGGGGGACGGCGACGAGCGCGCGGCCGGCCGACTCGGAGAGGAGGAAGGTGAACGCGTCCAGGCCGTCCGGGACGATCAGCCGGGCGCCCTTGCCGCCCAGCAGCGCCGATTCCACGACCGCCTGGATCAGACCGCCGTCGGACAGATCGTGCGCGGAGTCGATCATGCCGTCGCGGGAGGCCGAGATCAGGATCTCGGCGAGCAGGCGCTCGCGCTCCAGGTCGACCTCGGGGGGCAGTCCGCCGAGGTGGTCGTGGACGACCTGCGACCAGGCCGAGCCGCCGAACTCCTCGCGGGTGTCGCCGAGGAGATACAGCAGCTGGCCCTCCTCCTGGAAGGCGACCGGGGTGCGCCGGGCCACGTCGTCGATCACGCCGAGGACCGCGACGACCGGCGTCGGGTGGATCGCCACCTCGCCCGTCTGGTTGTAGAGGGAGACATTGCCGCCGGTCACCGGGGTGCCGAGCTGCTGGCAGGCGTCCGCGAGACCCCGTACGGCCTCCGCGAACTGCCACATCACCGCCGGGTCCTCCGGCGAGCCGAAGTTCAGGCAGTCGGAGACGGCGAGCGGCTTGGCGCCGGTCGTCGCCACGTTCCGGTACGCCTCCGCCAGCGCGAGCTGGGCGCCCTTGTAGGGGTCGAGCTTGGCGTAGCGGCCATTGCCGTCCGTGGCGAGGGCCACGCCGAGGCCGGTCTCCTCGTCGATGCGGATCATGCCCGAGTCCTCGGGCTGGGCGAGGACCGTGTTGCCCTGCACGAAGTGGTCGTACTGGGAGGTGATCCAGGACTTCGACGCCTGGTTGGGGGACGCGACCAGCTTCAGGACCTGGTCCTTCAGCTCGGCGGCGGTCGCCGGGCGGGGCAGTTTGTTCGCGTCGTCGGCCTGGAGGGCGTCCTGCCAGGACGGGCGGGCGTAGGGGCGCTCGTAGACCGGGCCGTCGTGCGCGACCGTGCGCGGGTCGACGTCCACGATCTTGCCGCCGTGCCAGAAGATCTCCAGGCGGTCGCCGTCGGTCACCTCGCCGATGACGGTGGCGATGACGTCCCACTTCTCGCAGATCTCCAGGAAGCGGTCCACCTTCGCCGGCTCCACGACCGCGCACATGCGTTCCTGCGACTCGCTCATGAGGATTTCCTCGGGCGAGAGCGTCGAGTCGCGCAGCGGTACGTCGTCCAGGGTGACGCGCATACCGCCGGAGCCGTTCGAGGCCAGCTCGGAGGTGGCGCAGGACAGGCCGGCCGCGCCGAGGTCCTGGATGCCGACGACCAGCTTCTCGGCGAACGCCTCCAGGGTGCACTCGATGAGGAGCTTCTCCTGGAAGGGGTCGCCGACCTGGACGGCGGGGCGCTTGCTCGGCTTCGCGTCGTCGAAGGTCTCGGAGGCCAGGATCGAGGCGCCGCCGATGCCGTCGCCGCCGGTCCGGGCGCCGTACAGGATGACCTTGTTGCCCGCGCCGGACGCCTTCGCGAGGTGGATGTCCTCGTGCCGCATGACGCCGATACAGCCGGCGTTGACCAGCGGGTTGCCCTGGTAGCAGGGGTCGAAGACGACCTCGCCGCCGATGTTGGGCAGGCCCAGGCAGTTGCCGTAGCCGCCGATGCCCGCGACGACGCCCGGCAGGACGCGCTTGGTGTCGGGGTGGTCGGCGGCGCCGAAGCGCAGCGGGTCCACGACCGCGACCGGGCGGGCGCCCATCGCGATGATGTCGCGGACGATGCCACCGACGCCGGTGGCCGCGCCCTGGTAGGGCTCGACATAGGAGGGGTGGTTGTGCGACTCGACCTTGAAGGTGACCGCGTAGCCCTGGCCGACGTCCACGACGCCCGCGTTCTCACCGATGCCGACGAGCAGGGCGTCCGACTGCGGGGCCTTCTCGCCGAACTGGCGGAGGTGGACCTTGCTGCTCTTGTACGAGCAGTGCTCGGACCACATGACCGAGTACATGGCGAGTTCGGCGCCGGTCGGGCGGCGGCCGAGGATCTCCACGACCCGCTCGTACTCGTCCTTCTTGAGGCCGAGCTCGGCCCAGGGCAGCTCGACATCCGGGGTCGCGGTCGCGTGCTCGACCGTGTCCAGGGGAGTCCGGCTCATGCGGTGACCAGCTTCTTGAGGATCGAGGTGAAGAAGGGGAGGCCGTCGGTGCGGCCGGTGCCGATGAGCGGCTCGACGGCGTGCTCCGGGTGCGGCATGAGGCCGACGACATTCCCGGCCTCGTTGGTGATGCCCGCGATGTCGCGCAGGGAGCCGTTGGGATTGACGTCCAGGTAGCGGAAGACGACCCGGCCCTCCGCCTCCAGCATGTCGAGGGTGCGCGCGTCGGCGACGTACCGCCCGTCCATGTTCTTCAGCGGGATGTGGATCTCCTGCCCGTCCGTGTAGTCACCGGTCCAGGCGGTGTCCGTGTTCTCCACGCGGAGCTTCTGGTCGCGGCAGACGAAGTGCAGATGGTCGTTGCCGAGCATGGCGCCGGGCAGCAGATGGGCCTCGGTGAGCACCTGGAAGCCGTTGCAGATCCCGAGCACCGGCAGTCCGGCCCGCGCCTGCTCGATGACGGTCGCCATCACCGGCGAGAAGCGGGAGATGGCACCGGCGCGCAGATAGTCGCCGTAGGAGAACCCGCCGGGCAGCACCACGGCGTCGACCTGCTGGAGGGAGGTGTCCTTGTGCCACAGGGCGACCGGCTCGGCACCCGCGTGCCGGATCGCGCGCTGGGTGTCACGGTCGTCGAGACTGCCCGGGAAAGTGACGACGCCAATACGAGCGGTCACTTCGCGGCCCCCGCGACTTCCGCCGCCTCTTCGACCTTCACCGTGAAGTCCTCGATCACCGTGTTGGCGAGGAAGGATTCCGCGAGATCGCGGATACGGGCGAGCGCCGCGTCGTCGACCGGCCCGTCAACTTCCAGTTCGAATCGCTTTCCCTGACGTACGTCGGAGATCCCGTCGAAACCCAGGCGGGGCAGCGCACGCTGGACCGCCTGGCCCTGGGGGTCGAGGATCTCCGGCTTGAGCATGACGTCGACTACGACGCGTGCCACGGGCACTCCCGGTGTGTGGTGCTGAGCAGGTTCCTACAGTTGGCTTCAGACTACCCGCACAAAATTTCTACGCGCGTCGACTTGTAGGAAGCTACGTGAGAACGGTCACGGCCCCGCGTGGGAGCCGCTGTTCGCGAAAATTTCCGGGAAAGATCCCGGATCGACACCCGATACCTATTGCGTTCGGACACGCGGAAGGATTTAGTCGAGCCTCGCAATACATTGTCGGGCACTGTACAAATGAATTGGCAACGTGCCGCACGAAGGGACCGATATTCGTGGCGCAGAAGGTCGTGGTCACGCTCTTTGACGACATCGACGGCTCGGAAGCGGCGGAAACGATCGCCTTCGGACTCGACGGCAAGTCGTACGAGATCGACCTGAATGAAGCCAATGCCAAGAAACTGCGTAAGGCGCTCGCGCCCTACGTGGAGGCGGGCCGCAAGCGGTCGAGGTCCGGCCGGGCGTTCAAGCAGACCGAGATCGCTCCCGACCCGGCCGCCGTACGCGCCTGGGCCCAGGCGAACAAGATGGACGTGCCGGCCCGTGGCCGGATCCCCAAGAGGGTCTACGAGGCGTTCGCCGCCGCGCGCTGACGCCCGCCCGGGCATCGGGCACCTCTTCTGGGTGCTTCTGGGTGCTTCCGGGTGCCGTCGGGTGCCTCAGGGTCCGTCAGCGGGCCCTGGGAGCAGCCGACTTGCGCTACCCCCCTGCTGATCAGCTAATGTCTGGAGCACGCCACCGAGCGGGGCCGAAAAGCCCAGCTCAGAAGGTCGCGCGGGTGTAGTTCAGTAGTAGAACATCCCCCTTCCAGGGGGAAGGCGCAGTGTGCAATCCCTGTCACCCGCTCTGCATCGCCGTCCCGACCACTCAATTGGATCAGGTAGGCTGGTGCACGCGCCGATCGGTGAGAGCCGGTCGGAGGCGATGCGGACGTAGCTCAGTTGGTAGAGCGCAACCTTGCCAAGGTTGAGGTCGCGAGTTCGAACCTCGTCGTCCGCTCCAGAAGAGATAGATGAAGCCCCCGGTTCCGCCGGGGGTTTTTTCGTATGCACGGGACTTGCGTGTGCCGGGCTTCGTGGGGTGGTGCCCCGTGGGCTGTCCGTCGGGGCTTGTCGGGATCTGACATTTGTCATGCCGAGTGATGACAGCGCGCACTGCCGGCACGGCCCGGCCGCCGGGAAGCTGAGTTCATGGAAACCAACGAGCACGTGATCGAGGTCACCGGACTGCGGCGGGTGTACGGGGGCGGTTTCGAGGCCGTGCGGGGGATCACGTTCTCCGTCGGCCGGGGCGAGATCTTCGCGCTGCTGGGCACCAATGGCGCCGGCAAGACGTCCACCGTGGAACTGCTGGAAGGACTCGCCGAGCCGAACGGGGGGCAGGTGCGCGTCCTCGGGCGTGACCCCTACCGCGAGCGGTCCTACGTACGGCCCCGGACCGGGGTGATGCTCCAGGAGGGCGGCTTTCCGTCCGAGCTGACCGTGGCCGAGACGGTCCGGATGTGGGCGGGCTGTGTCAGCGGGGCGCGGCCCCACCGGGAGGCGCTGGGGCTGGTCGGGCTGGCCGACAAGGGGAACGTACGGGTCAAGCAGTTGTCCGGCGGGGAGCGGCGGCGGCTGGATCTGGCGCTGGCGCTGCTCGGCCGGCCCGAGGTGCTGTACCTGGACGAGCCGACCACCGGGCTGGACGCCGAGGGGCGCCGGGACACCTGGGAACTGGTCGCCTCGCTGCGTGACACCGGCACCACCGTGCTGCTGACCACGCATTATCTGGAGGAGGCCGAGTCCCTCGCCGACCGGCTGGCGATCATGCACAAGGGGCGGATCGCGGCCACCGGGACCCCGGCCGAGGTGACCGCCGCGCAGCCGTCCCGGATCTCCTTCGAGCTGCCCGACGGCTACTTCCTCGGCGATCTGCCGCCGCTGGCCGAGCTGGGCGTGGACGGGCACGAGGTGCACGGCAACGTCGTACGGCTGCGGACCATGGATCTTCAGCGGGCGGCCACCGGAGTGCTGGTGTGGGCCTCGCGGGCGGGGGTGGAGCTGCGCCGGCTGGATGTGCGGTCGGCGTCGCTGGAGGAGGCGTTCCTGGGGATCGCCGGACGGGCCGCGGCGGAGGACTCAGAGGGTTCAGACGGCCCAGAAGGCTCGGGGGGCTCGGGAGACGCGAAGACGATGACGGTGGGGGTGGCCCGATGAGCACGAGCACGGGCACGGGCACGACACGGACGGCGGTCGAGGCGGGCACGGCCGGGCGGGGCGGTACGACGACCGTCGCCGGGCGCCTCGGCGCGCTCGCGCGGGCCGAACTGACGCTGCTCGGGCGCAGCCGGACCACGCTGGTGACGGCCGTGTTCGTACCGCTGGTGGTGCCGGTCAGTCTGCGCAGCGCCGCCGGGGAGATGGACCTGGAGGCGAACGGCCTGGACATCGGCACGATGCTGCTGCCCGCGGCGATCGGCATGTCCCTGCTGTTCGCCGTGTACGCCGCGCTGACCGCGGTGTACGTGGTGCGCCGCGAGGAACTGGTGCTCAAGCGGCTGCGCACCGGGGAGCTGCGGGACAACGAGATCCTGGTCGGGGCCGCGCTGCCGTCCCTGGCGATCGGGCTCGGGCAGTCGGTGCTGCTGGCGGTGTTCTGCGCGCTGCTGCTCGACATGGAGGCGCCCAAGGCGCTGCCGCTCGCGGTGCTCGGGGTGCTGCTGGGGCTGGTGATGTGCGCGGCGCTCGGCGCGGTCACCGCCTCCTGGACGCGGACCGCCGAGAGCGCCCAGGTGACGAGCCTGCCGCTGCTGTTCGTGTCCATGATCGCGTCGGGGGTCACCATACCGCTGGAGCTGCTGCCGGACCGGGTGGCGGCGGTGTGCGAGCTGCTGCCGCTGTCGCCGGTGGTGACGCTGGTGCGCGGGGGCTGGACGGGGGCGCTGTCGGGCGGCGAAGTACTGGCGGCCGTCGTGACCGCGCTGGCCTGGACGGTTGTGTCGGTGTTTGCTGTACGGCGGTGGTTCCGGTGGGAGCCGCGGCGATGAGGATCGACTGAGGATCTTGCTGAGGATCAGGGACATGAGCAGGACCGACGGTTGGTGGCGGAGCAAGAGCACGCCGGCGAAGGTGGAGACGTACACCCGCTGGTCGTTCCATCTGTTCACGGTGATGGAGGTCGTCTTCTTCGGGCTGCCGCTGTTCGGGCTGAACGGGTTCGGGAGTCCGGAGACCGCCGTCTGGGTGTGTCTGATGGTCACCGCGCACGCGCTGTACTGCGGGGTGACCGCCTCACGGTCGCTGAGCTGGGTGTGCGGGCGGCGGCGCCGGCCGGTCGGGACGATGTGGGGGCTCGGGGCCACCACCGTGCTGGTCGCCGGCGGCTGTCTCGCCCTCGCCGGCACCGACACGGGCGATACGGACGCCCGCACGGCGCTGGGCGCGGTGGCCGGCGGGGTGCTGATCTTCGGGGTCGGGTCGCTGACGATCGCGATGCGCGAGCGGCGGCACAGCGTGTATCTGGTGACCGGGTTCTCGCTGGGTATGGCCGTGCTGTCCTGGGTGGTCGGCGCGTCCGGCCGGTCCGTGCTGACCAGCTCGCTCACCACCCTGCTCGGCGGCGCGTTCCTCTGCGTCACCTCCTTCTTCTCCGTCTGGCTGCTGAACGCGGTCTACGAACTCGACGCCGCCCGCGAGACCCGGGCACGGCTCGCGGTCGCCGAGGAGCGGCTGCGGTTCGGGCGGGATCTGCACGATGTCCTCGGCCGCAATCTCGCGGTGATCGCCCTCAAGAGCGAGCTGGCGGTGCAGCTGGCGCGGCGGGAGCGGCCGGAGGCCGTGGAGCAGATGATCGAGGTGCAGCGGATCGCCCATGAGTCGCAGCGCGAGGTGCGCGATGTGGTCCGCGGGTACCGGGAGGCCGAGCTGGGTGTCGAACTCGCCGGTGCGCAAGGGGTGCTGGACGCGGCCGGGATCAGCTGCGAGGTGCGCGGGGAGGCGCTGGCGGGCGGGCTGCCGGGCGCGGTGCAGTCGGCGCTCGGCTGGGTGGTCCGCGAGGCCACCACCAATGTGCTGCGGCATGGGGACGCGGGGTGGTGTTCGGTGGGGTTGCGGATGCGGGAGGGGGGTGCGGTGCTGACCGTGGAGAACGATGGGGTGGGGAAGGGGGGTGCGGGGAGCGGGAGCGGGGGTGGCGGCGCTGGGCGCGGGGGTGAGGGGTCCCGGGGCGCGGGGTCCGGGCTTGCCGGGCTGCGGGAGCGGCTGGCCGCCGTGGGCGGGACACTGGAAGCGGGGCCGGTCGGCGGGGGGCGGTTCCGGCTGGTGGCGGAGGTGCCGTTGGGGACGTCGGTGGGGGTTGGGGGGAGTGGGGTTCTGGCGTGAGCGGGGCGGGTGGGTGTTGGCGTGGGCGGGGCAGGTGGCTGTGAGGCGTGGGTGTGAGGTACGGGCATGGGTGTGAGGCTTGGCGTGGGTGATCGGGTGGAGGGGGTCTGGTTGGAGGGCGCCGAGGTGGAGAAGGTCGAGGTGGAGGGCGTCGGGGTGGAGGGCGTCGGGTGATGGTCAGGGTGTTGCTCGCTGATGACGAGCATCTGATCCGTGGGGCGCTGGCCGCGCTGCTGTCGCTGGAGGACGATCTGGTGGTCGTCGCCGAGGCGGCGAGCGGGCCCGAGGCCCTGGCGATGGCGCGGGCGCACCCGCCCGACGTGGCGGTGCTCGATCTTCAGATGCCGGGCGCGGACGGCGTGAAGGTCGCCACATGGCTACGGGCCGAGCTGCCCGACTGCCGGGTGCTGATCGTCACCAGCCATGGGCGTCCGGGGCATCTGAAGCGGGCGCTCGCGGCGGGTGTGCGGGGGTTCGTCCCCAAGACGGTGAGCGCCCAGCGGCTCGCCGAGATCATCCGGACCGTGCACGCCGGAAACCGTTACGTCGACCCCGATCTGGCCGCCGACGCGATCTCCGCCGGGGACTCGCCGCTGACCGTGCGCGAGGCCGAGGTGCTGGAACTGGCGGCCGACGGGGCGCCGGTCGCGGAGATCGCCGAGCGGGCCGCGCTCTCCCAGGGGACCGTACGGAACTATCTGTCGTCGGCCGTCTCCAAGCTCGGGGCGGAGAACCGGCATACGGCGGTGCGGATCGCGCGGGAGCGGGGTTGGGTATAGTTGCAGTCGCGCCACGGCATTTCGGTGTCTCGGTACTTCGATGCCGGAGCACCTGGGTGTCACAGCACTTCGGTGTCACAGCACTTCGATGCCGGAGCATTTCAGTGCTACAGCGCGCTGCGGACGTAGCTCAGTTGGTAGAGCGCAACCTTGCCAAGGTTGAGGTCGCGAGTTCGAACCTCGTCGTCCGCTCCAGTAGGGCCCCCGGTATCCGGGGGCCCTTTTCGTTGCGCGCGCTACGGATGACGCGTAGGGCGCGTCACTCCCAGCTCATGCCCGTGAGCCGCTCGTACGCCTCCACGTACTTGGCGCGGGTGGCGTCCACGATCCGCTGGGGCAGCGGCGGCGGGGGCCGCTCGCTCTTGCGGTCCCAGCCGGACTCCGGCGAGGTCAGCCAGTCCCGTACGAACTGCTTGTCGTACGGCGGCTGCGCGCGGCCCGGCTGCCAGGTGTCGGCCGGCCAGAAGCGGGAGGAGTCCGGGGTCAGCACCTCGTCGGCGACGACCAGCCGCTCCCCGTCGTACCCGAACTCGAACTTGGTGTCGGCCAGGATGATCCCGCGCTCGCGGGCGATGTCCCGGCCACGGGAGTAGATCGCGAGGGTCGCCTGGCGCAGCTCGGCGGCGATGTCGGCGCCGACCTGGCGGGCGACCTCCTCGTACGGGACGTTCTCGTCGTGCTCGCCGACGGCCGCCTTGGTCGCGGGGGTGAAGATCGGGGCGGGCAGTTCGCTGCCGTCGGCCAGGCCCTCGGGGAGGGCGAGTCCGCAGACCGTACGGGACGCGTTGTACTCGGTGAGGCCGGAGCCGGTGAGGTAGCCGCGGGCCACGCACTCGACCGGGACCATGCGCAGGGACGTGCAGACCAGGGTGCGGCCTGCCCACTCGGCGGGGGCGCCGGGCGGCAGGTCGGTGCTCAGGACGTGGTTCGGTACGAGGTCGGCGAGCTGGTCGAACCACCACAGGGAGAGCCGGGTGAGGATCCGGCCCTTGTCGGGGATCTCGGTCGGCAGCACCCAGTCGAAGGCGGAGATGCGGTCGCTAGCGACCATCACCAGCTCGCCCGCCGCGTTCTGGTACAGCTCCCGCACCTTGCCGGTGTGCAGATGCACCAGGCCCGGGACCTGGAGCGGCTCGGGCTTTTCTACGAATCCGGACACGGTTGTTCTCCGTCCTGGTGTCCAACGGGTTCGATTGTCCCGCATGGGGGGTGGGGGCGGGGACCGGGGGCGCGGGGAGGGGTGTGGGGAGCGCTTCGGGGGGGCGGGGGGCCGCTTCGGGGGGGTGATGGCCTCCGTCGCGGATCTCAGTCGCGTTTGCAGATGCGGTCCAGGAGGTTGGCGGTCGCGCGCTGGACGCGGGCGTCGACATGGCCGGGGCGGTCCAGGGCCGGGGACCAGGCGAAGGTGCCGGAGGCGAAGACCAGGGCGCCGGACGGGGCGCGGTACAGGGAGGTCTCCTGGTGGCGCAGGGTGCTGTCGCCGTCGGTGTACGGGGAGTGGGCGAGCAGGGTGCGTTCGTCGTGCTCGGGGAGCGGGGTGCGCGGAAAGTAGCGGTCGGCCTCGCCCGCGACCAGGCCGGGCAGCTCGTCGCCCTCGTGCGCGCCGGTCGCCTCCCACAGCCAGTGCCCGGCGTTGCGCACGATCAGCGGATGCGGCTCGGGCACCCGGCCCGCGTACTGGATGCCGATCGTCTGCTGTTCGGCGCGGTCGATCTCCCGCCACAGCAGCGGGCGGCCGGGCCCTTTGCGTTTGCGGCAGATCAGCAGCCGGTCGGCGACGCCGGACGGGGACGCGGCCAGGTCCACCTGCCAGTACATGGTGTTGGCGGAGAGGAAGACGAGGGACGTACCGCTGTCTCGGGCCAGCTCGACGGTCCGGCGCATGTTCGCCGACCAGTACTCGTCGTGGCCGGGGAAGACCAGGCCCCGGTAGCGGGTGGGGTCGATCCGGCCCGCGTGCAGATCGCGGGCGTCGGCGTAGGCGAGGTCGTAGCCGTACCGCTCGGCCCAGCGGATGAAATCGTAGGCGTGGCCGACATGCATCGGGAGGCCCGCGCCCGCGTACGGGCGGTCGAAGGAGACGGTGGTCGCCGCGTCGGCCTCGCCCAGCAGCCGGCCTTCGTCGTCCCAGGCGTGGTAGAGGCTGGCGCCGGTACGGCCGTCCTCCGGGTAGAGGTTGTACGCCTGCCAGGTGATGTCGGGCAGCAGGAGCAGCAGATCGGCCGGGTGGCTGTCGCGGACGGTGAAGGGGATGTGCGAGCGGTAGCCGTCGGCGGTGGTCAGCACGGCGACGTACGCGCCGATGCTCCAGTACGAGGGGATCTGCAAGCGCCAGGACAGCCACCAGTGGTGGCAGGAGACCGAGCGGTCGGCGGCGAGCGGTGGGGGCTGCACGATGCCGGACAACCGGGGGCTGGTGGTGATCTTCGCGGCGCCGTCACCGCCGTAGTGGCCGATGCGGTAGATGTCGACGGCGAATTCCTGGGGCGGATCGACGGTGATGTGGAAGTCCACCGCCTCGCCGGGCGCG
Source organism: Streptomyces sp. NPDC056734 (assembly GCF_042790455.1). Classification (NCBI taxonomy): domain Bacteria; kingdom Bacillati; phylum Actinomycetota; class Actinomycetes; order Kitasatosporales; family Streptomycetaceae; genus Streptomyces; species Streptomyces sp. NPDC056734. The sequence continues at coordinate 287,220 of NZ_JBHTZD010000007.1, read as the reverse complement.
ACGGCGCCGGTGGAGATGAAGCCCTTGATCTGGCGGTGTACGTCGTCGGCTGAGCGGGGGGTGGAGGTGGAGGTGGAGATGGGGGCGGGTCTGGGGGTGGGGGGTGTGGTGAGGGAGGGGGAGGTGGCTGGTGGGGGCTGGTGGGGGTCGGTGCCGTCGACGCGGTCGACGTACCAGGGGACCACTTGGCCGGAGTCGTCGAAGTAGGTCTCGCTGCCGCGCAGCCAGGGGACCGGGCCCTGGCCGAAGGGGTCCGACACCGCGTGTGCCAGCGCTCCCGACTCCCAGCGGCGGACGCGTTTCGACACCGTGATGCTCCCCTCCCCTGCCCCCGTGTGCGTAGGTCGTACGCGCTTGTGCGTAAGTCGTACGCGCTTGCCATGTGCGCGATCGGGCCCAGCACATCACATTGCGCACTTGATCCGTCACGGTTCGTCTTCGATTGGTCGAAAGTGGATGACGGGGTTCCGGTTGGTGGGGGTTGTGTGGGGTGGTGTGGTGTGGGGCGGAGTGAGGGGGGTCAGACCAGCCGGACGGGCTTCTCCGGGCGTATGCCCGTCTTGGTGAGCCAGCCACGCAGGGGGGCCGGGTCGCCGTGCTCCAGCAGGCTGAGGACCTTTGGGGTGAGGTCGGTCGAGCGCTCGCCGGCGACCATCAGGGACGGGCCGTCGAGCCAGTCCAGACCGGGCTTGGCACCGGCGGTGTCCATCGCGGCACAGCACACCATCGCGGTGACATGGTCGGCGAGCAGCTCGCGCGGGCTGCGGGGCGGCTGGAGGGGGAAGAGGGGCAGGGTGCCGTCGTCCCAGAGGTCGGCGCCAGGGAGGGACGCGGTGGCACGGGCGTCGGCGGCCTGGGCGGAGGTGGCGGCCTGGGCGGCCCGGGCAGCCTGGGCGGCCTGGGCGGCTTCCTCGCGGGCGAGTTCGCTGCTCAGGCGTTCGGCGAGGGTGGTGCTGCGGGCGGTGGTGGTGGGGATCAGGTCTTCTTCGGGGAAGGGGTCTTGGGTGGGGGGGAGGTCTTGGGCGGGGGGCGGGTCTTGGGGGGAGGGCGGGTCTTGGGATGGGGCGGGGGCCTGGGTGGAGAGGGGGTCTTGGGAGGGGGCGGCCTCGGGGGTGTTGGTGGGCGGGTGGGAGGGGGTGGCCTCGTCGGCAGGGGGGGCCAAGTCGGCGGGGGTGGTTGAGGGGGAGTGCGTGAGCGCAGGGGAGTCGGGGGCCGCTTGCGGGTCGCTGGTCGACGGGGAGTCGGGGGCCGCGTGCGGGTCGCCGGCCGACGGGGAGTCGCTGGTCGACGGGGAGTCGGGGACCGGCGGAGGGTCCGTGACCGGCTGGGGATCACTGGGCGTCTGGGGATCACTCGGCGTCTGGGAGTCACTGGGCGGCGGCGAGTCACTGAGCGGCGGCGAGTCCGTGGCCGTATGCGAATCGCTGGACGGCGATGAACCCGTGACCGGCGGGGAGCCCGTGGCCCCGTCGGCGGCCGTGGTGGTCCGGGAGCGGGAGTCGTCGGGCCGCTGGTCGGGGAGCGGCCCTTGGGTGGTGGGTGTGGCGGGGGTGGGCGACGGCTCGGGGCGAGGCCCGTGGGTGGGGGCGGCCTCCTGGCTGGGCGGCGGCTCGGGGAGCGGCCCATAGGTGGGGGCGGGTGCTGGCTCGGTGAGGTGGCTGAGCACGCGGTCCAGGGTGGGGGCGTCGGAGTGGGGGCCGCCGGTGCGGCGGACGCCGAGGGCGTCGAGGACGCGGTGGAGCCGGGCGGCGTCCGTACGCCATTTGCGGTCCACGACCTCGTCCGGGTACTCCTGCCAGTCCACCGGCGACCAGTCCGGGCCGGCCTCGGCGGGGCCGCCGTGGAAGAGGCGGGCGGCGAGGAGCGAGGTGGCCTCGTCGATCACGCCGGGCTCTTCGAGCAGATCGCAGGCGGGGCGCTCGCCGAGGCGGGAGGCGAAGCCCTCGGCCAGCCGGTCTCGGCGGGACAGCTCGGTGAGCGCGGCGACCACGCCCGCGTCCAGCCGGGACGGCCAGCGGCCCATCCGCCAGGCGGGCAGCGCGACCCGGGTGAGCAGCCGGTCCCAGCCCGCGTAGGCGAGGCCGACCTGTTCCTGGGCGACGATCCGCAGCCCGTAGTCCACGGCCTGGGCCCGCTCGGCCGCCGCGGCGGCGACCCCGCGCTCCATCTCGGCCGCGTGCACCCGGCAGCCGCGCAGCAGCATCCTGGCCACCGAGCCGATCCCGGCGAGCACCGCGCGGGAGACCGGATCGCGCCCGGCGGTGGCGGTGACGGCCACGGCGGCGTCCAGACCCCGGACGAAACGCCGGGCGGCGGCTATGTCGGGGTGCGCGGAGGGTCCCGTACCCGCGACGACCGGGGCGAGGACCGCGCGCAGCTCGCCGACGCGCATCCACCACAGGAACGGGGAGCCGATGACGAGGACGGGCGCGGCGGAACCGCGGCGGTGGGCGCGGCCGACGCCCGCGATCTCGTCGGCGTGGCCGGACGGGGGCGGGCCGCCCTGGGCCGGATGCGTACGGTCCTCCAGCCAGCTGTCGCAGTCCGGTGTGAGCGCTATGGCGGAGGGCGCCGGGACGTCGAGCCGGTCGGCGAGATCGCGCACCAGCCGGTAGAGGTCCGGGGCGGATTCCTCGGGGATGGCGACCGTCGGCGTCACGGCGGGGCGCGCGCGGGCGATGACCAGGGCGATGACCCCGGCCGCGGCGAGCACCAGGACGGCGAGCACCCCGGCGACCCAGCGGGCGATGTCCCAGCCCTCTCCGACGAACTGCCCGGTGGAGCCGCCGGCCAGCAGGATCACCGCGGCGGCGGCCGGCAGCAGGGCCACGGCCAGCGCACGGCTGCGCACCCGCAGTACGGCCAGCGCCCGGGCCCGCGCGCTCTGGGATCCTGTCTCCGCTCCGATGCCTGTCACGACCGGACCTCGCCCCCTCCCTGCCGTCCTGACGCTTTCCTGGCGTTGCTCACTCCCCCACTGTGGCACCCGCCACTGACATCGCAATGCCGGTGGGCCAAGTGCCGGAACGCTTGCGCCGCACCCTAGTTGGGGGTCGGGCCCCCGTCAGCCGGATGGGGGACCGGTCACTCGATGGAATGGCTTTGGGGAGAGGTGGATGACACAGGGCAAGGATCAGGCCCCGATTCCTGAGACGGAATCGGGGCCTGGGGGGTTCAGTGGGGCAGCACTGCTGGTCGGCACCGCTGCGGGGCCCTTCCGCTCAGGCCTGGGCCTGGGCCTGGGGTCGGGCTCCGGCCGCCGCGTCGGCCGCGATGTCCGTACGGTGCTGGGAGCCGTCGAGATGGATGCGGGCGAGGGCGCGGTAGGCGCGCTCGCGGGCCTCGGTGAGGTCGTCGCCGGTCGCGGTGACCGACAGGACCCGGCCACCGGCGCTGACGACGGCGTCACCGTCGCGCTGGGTACCGGCGTGCAGGACATAGGCGTACGGGGCGTCCTGGGCGGCGATCTCGTCGAGGCCGGTGATGGGGTCGCCGGTGCGCGGGGTGCCGGGGTAGTTGTGGGAGGCGACGACGACGGTGACGGCCGCGTCCTCGCTCCAGCGCAGGGGGGCCAGATCGGCGAGGGTGCCCTCGGCGGCGGCGTGCAGGACGCCGGCCAGCGGGGTCTTGAGGCGGGCGAGGACGACCTGGGTCTCGGGGTCGCCGAAGCGGGCGTTGAACTCGATGACCCGTACACCGCGCGAGGTGATCGCGAGCCCGGCGTACAGCAGGCCGGAGAACGGGGTGCCGCGGCGGCGCATCTCGTCCACGGTCGGCTGGAGCACGGTCTCCAGCACCTCCCGGACCAGCTTCGGGTCCGCCCAGGGCAGCGGGGAGTACGCGCCCATGCCGCCGGTGTTCGGGCCCGCGTCGCCGTCGAGGGCGCGCTTGAAGTCCTGGGCGGGCTGGAGCGGGATCACCGTCTCGCCGTCGGTGACGGCGAAGAGGGAGACCTCGGGTCCGTCGAGGAACTCCTCGATGACCACGCGCTCGCACGCGTTGGCGTGCGCCCGGGCGGCATCGAGGTCGGGGGTCACGACGACGCCCTTGCCCGCGGCGAGACCGTCGTCCTTGACGACGTACGGAGCCCCGAAGGCGTCGAGCGCCTCCTCGACCTCCTCGGGATTCGTACAAACGTACGAGCGACCCGTGGGTACTCCGGCCCCCGCCATCACATCCTTGGCGAACGCCTTGGAGCCTTCCAGCTGCGCGGCCTCCTTGGAGGGGCCGAAGACCGGGATCCCCGCCGCGCGCACGGCGTCGGCGACGCCCGCGACCAGCGGCGCCTCCGGTCCCACGATCACCAGCCCGGCACCGAGCCGCCCGGCCAGCGCGGCCACGGCCGCGCCGTCCAGCGCGGCCACCGGGTGCAGCTCGGCGACCTCGCCGATACCGGCGTTGCCGGGCGCGCAGTGCAGCGCGGTCACGGCGGGATCGAGGGACAGGGAGCGGCACAGGGCGTGTTCGCGGGCACCGCTGCCGATGACGAGGACCTTCACGGGGGTCAGCCTAGCCGCAGCGGGCGGGGGGTCTTTGTGAGGGTTGCCGAGGGGGTGGGGGTGGTGGGGTTGTTACTCGTCTTCTTCTACTCGTTGGTGAACTCGTCCAGCACTGTGGCCCCCAGCTCCCGCACGATCAGCTCCTGACCAGACAGGGCCGACTCGTCGAGATCGGGATCGTCGTCCTCCGGCATGTCGTCCTCGGGGGCGACGGGATCGGGGACGCGGGCGGGGGCGGGGGCGGCAGGTCTGGGGGCGGGCGGGTTGACGGAAGCGGCCGGGGCGGAGGCGGCTGCCGGCGGGGAGGGGGCCGTGGCCTGGGGGGAGGGCGGCGACTGTACGGCCGTAGCGCCACCGCCATAGCCACCGGCCGTACCGCCACCGCCGTAACCACTGGTGGGAGCGCCGCCGCCGTAGCCTCCGCTTCCGCCGCCACCGGAGAATCCGGAGCCGCCGGCACCGCCGGACCCGCCACCGCTGCCTCCACCGGTATTGCCACCGGCAGTGCCGCCGGAGAAGGCGGCGCCGCCCGATGGGCCGGAGCCGAAGGAGCCGCCGGAGGGGGGCGGGGCGGAGCCCCCGGACGGGTCGACGGACGCTTCGATCTTCCAGTTGACATTGAACTGCTCGACCAGGGCCTGCCGTAGTACGTCCTCGCTGCCACTGCCCGCGAAGTTGTCACGGGCGCCGGCGTTGACGAAGCCGAGTTGGAGGGTGGTGCCGTCGAAGCCGATGACCTGGGCGTTCTGGCTGAGGAGGATCCAGGTGAAACGGCGGCGGTTCTTGACCGCCTCCAGGATGTTCGGCCAGAGGACGCGGGGGTCGAGCCCGCCGGAGGGGGGCGGGCTCATCGGGGCGGGGGCGCTCGCGGGGGGTGGGGAGGGGGCGGCCGGGGATACGGGGGGCGCGGGGGATGCGGGGGTCGGGGAGCCCGTCGTAGGGCGGCCGCCACCGCCGGCGGGCGCGGCGGTGGGCCAGCCGCCGGGGCGACGGCCACCACCGCCGGCGGGCCAGGCGCCGGGGGCGGGGGGCGCGGCGTCGGCGGCGATGGCGGTGGGAGATCCGGCAGCCGGGCCACTGGCGGTACTGGCGATGTTGGAGGTATTGGAAGTACTGGGGCCAGGGTCGTAGCCACCACCGGCGTCGCTGTGACCCTCGTCGCTGGCGGGCCCGTCACCGCCCTGAGGCCGCACGGCGGCGCGCGCTGCGGCAGGCCCGCCACCGGGCGGAACGGGCGCAGCGGTCGGGGCGGGCATGGGCGAGGGCATCGGGGAAGCCGGGTAGCCATGGGAGTCGGGCCCGGGAACGTACCCCACGGCGGGCATCCCGGCGGGTCCGCCCCCGACGAACTGGACGCCGCGCTCCAGCTTGTCGAGGCGGGCCATGACGGAGCGCTCGTCGCCGTAGGCGGCGGGGAGCATGACGCGGGCGCAGATGAGTTCGAGCTGGAGGCGGGGGGAGGTGGCGCCGCGCATCTCGGTGAGACCTTCGTTGACGAGGTCGGCGGCGCGGCTCAGCTCGGCGGCGCCGAAGACGCCGGCCTGGGCCTGCATCCGCTCGATGACATCGACGGGCGCGTCGATGAGCCCCTTCTCGGCGGCGTCCGGGACGGCGGCGAGGATCACGAGGTCACGCAGGCGCTCCAGGAGGTCGGCGACGAACCGCCGAGGGTCGTTGCCCCCCTCGATGACACGGTCGACGATCTCGAAGGCGGCGGCGCCGTCGCCGGTGGCGAAGGATTCGACGACGGAGTCGAGGAGGGAGCCCTCGGTGTAGCCGAGGAGGGAGGTGGCCATGGCGTAGGTCACACCGTCGGGACCGGCGCCGGCGAGCAGCTGGTCCATGACGGACATGGAGTCACGCACGGACCCGGCGCCGGAACGCACGACGAGCGGAAGCACTCCATCCTCGACCGGAATGTCCTCTTTCTGGCACACCTCGCCGAGATACTCGCGCAGGGTGCCGGGCGGGACGAGCCGGAAGGGGTAGTGGTGGGTCCGCGACCGGATGGTCCCGATGACCTTCTCGGGCTCGGTGGTGGCGAAGATGAACTTCAGATGCTCGGGCGGCTCCTCGACGACCTTGAGCAGCGCGTTGAATCCGGCCGACGTGACCATGTGGGCCTCGTCGATGATGTAGATCTTGTACCGGCTGCCGGCGGGCCCGAAGAACGCCTTTTCGCGCAGGTCACGGGCGTCGTCCACACCACCGTGAGAGGCCGCGTCGATCTCGATGACGTCGATGGAACCGGGCCCGGTGCGGGCGAGATCCTGGCAGGACTGGCACTGCCCGCATGGGGTAGGCGTGGGCCCCTGCTCACAATTCAGGCACCGCGCCAGAATCCGGGCACTGGTCGTCTTGCCGCACCCGCGCGGCCCGCTGAACAGGTACGCGTGATTGACCCGGTTGTTCCGCAGCGCCTGCTGCAACGGGTCGGTGACATGCTCCTGCCCGATGACCTCGGCGAACGACTCCGGGCGATAACGGCGGTACAGCGCGAGAGACGACACGCATACGAGGTTATAGGCGCCCACTGACATCGGGCTCCGCCGTGGGGAGGGAGAGGGTGGGGAGAGCGGGGGCGGGGCCCCGGGGCCCGAGGCCCGGAGGTCCGGTGAACCGGAAGCTGGGGGCGAAACGTCAGCGCCCCCCACGCACCCGCCAGAGCCAACCTACCCTTGCTGCCTTCCGGCCCTGGGGGAGTTCAGTCAGATAGCGCCGCGTGAGGGGCTTCGCACAGGGTACCCGATGTGAGGTGCGGGAACGAGTTCGCGACCACTCCTCTCGGTCATGTAATGTTCCTGGCGGAGGATTCGCCTAGAGGCCTAGGGCGCACGCTTGGAAAGCGTGTTGGGTTCACACCCTCACGAGTTCGAATCTCGTATCCTCCGCCAGTGCCTCACCGGGCACGATGTTGAAGGGCCCCGCTGTTCGCAGCGGGGCCCTTCAACGTTGTCCGGCTCAGATTCCCGCCTGAGATGTGTCCGCCAGACAAACGACACTTGGCTTGTCGGACCAGGCGGGTTCTGTATCGGTTATGTCGGCCAGGCGTCGGCCATGGTGAAGGAGACAACCGTGCCGCCGAAGTGGCTGGGGCCGGAGTGCCAGGAGTCGGCGATGGCGTCGACGAGGAGGAGAGCGCGCCCGTGCGCGTCGTTCGCGTCCGGCCGGCGCAGTTGTACGTTCGCCGGGTAGCCGGGGTGCACCTCCACCCTGCGTGAGTCGCCTTCGCGGTACCAGGCCACCCGGACGTGCCACGGATCATCCGACCGGCCGTGGACGATGGCGTCGGTGGCCAGTTCCGAGAACTTCCGGAACCAGCGCCGGGCTCTGGGTACGGATTCCGGGATCGGGTGCAGGGTCATCGCCCCGAGTCGCGGTGAGTCCGGGCTGGGGTGGTTGTCGATGATGTAGATCATCCGTGCTCACTCCTTGCCGGTGCCGTCGCAGTCCAGGCACCGCCGCTTCGAGGTGGCACGGGCATGGTCGTTGAAGGTCCACGAAGCCGACATGGACCACGCGTTGAGCCGCAACGAGTTGGCCCGCGCGATCATGGCGACGGCGAGCCTGGACGAGGTGGAAGCCCTCAGTCGCGAGATCTGCGGGTACTCGGAGAGTGACTACGAGCGCAACAAGGCGGCGTGGCTCACGGACCAGCCGACGGGGAAACTGGACCCGGAGACGCTCTGCCCCGACTGGACCAGTTCGAGACCGAGGCCCGGTACCGCGGAGTCACACACACGCGACGCTCCCCTGTGGCGCATCACCACGACTGAGCCTGAGTAACAACCTTCTCCGCTGGTTCAAGGCGGCTCCCCCCGCGCGCCCCGGCCCCGGCCGGGCCTGCACCGCCGCTACGAACGCAAGGCCGACCACTTCCTGACCTTCACCAGCATGGCCTGCACTCCGATCTGCTACCGCAGACTTGCCAAATGAGATGACTTCTGTGCCGGACCCGTTCCTCTCACGCCGGAGGGCCATACACGACGGTCCGGAAAGCCCTCATCGAGGCACTGCAGAATGAAGACGCCCAACACGTGGTACCCCAGGTCGTTGATGGTCGTTGACGAGTTCACCCGGCGGATCTCTGAGGAGCCGGAACAGCTCCCGTTCTGACATCCATCCCTGACACAAACGACGATAGAAGAGGGCAGCCCTAGACAGTCGGCGACGGCCTTCAGCCCGCGATCCCGAGTGCTGTGAGGCCCCGAGGGTCGAACTCCTAAAACGGTGATCACTCCCAAAGCCGCTCAGTACGAGAGTGTGAAGCCAGCGGGCTGGTCGATATGGAACGCGGAGCCCGGAGCCGTCGGAGTCCAACCCTCGTTCAGGGCAGCCCGAATAGCCGAGGCTACGCCGGACGGCAGTACAGGTTCAGCCTCGCGCCCTATCCGACCAACTTCGCCGAAGCCCTGCTCGGCTGGCGGAGCGGAGCAGAGCGCGCAAGACTGGCTGAGGGGCACCCTGATCGGCGGGAGAGAAGGGCAAGCCATGTCTTTCGAACGTCTAAGAACTCTCAGAAATTCATTGCTTCTATTAGTCGTCGGCGGCCTGATCAGCGCAGGAATAACAGGCCTCGCCCCGCCCTCCGCCCAGGCGATAACCGGCGGCAATGCGGTCACCGACGCCTCTTTCAACTTCGTTGCCAAAGTCTCGTACGTCGGGGGGACCTTTTGCACCGGAACTCTCATCAAAACCAACTGGGTGCTCACTGCAGCCCATTGCGTGGGCGGTGTCACCAATCCCGGCGACATGACCGTGCGTGTCGGCACCAATCTCAAGGACACCGGCGGGCAAGTCAGGAAGGCCATCGCGCTCTACTCCTATCCCGGGTACACCGGCGGGCACAATGATATAGCTCTTCTGAAACTAGAATCTCCGGTGACCGACATCGCTCCGATCAGTTTGGCCGATACCAGCCAGAGCTACCGGTGGGACGGCCAACAGGGTGGTCCGTTCACGCACTACGACGACGGCGTCATTGCGGGATGGGGCCAGAACGGCGCCGGTCAGCTTCCCGCTCAGATGCAGTTCAAGGGCGTGTCCATTATGCCGGCCCAACCGGACGACGCAGGACTGAAATCGATCCCGACCAGCGGCGGCCCCTGTCCCGGCGACAGCGGAGGCCCGTTGATGGTTAGCATCGGCGGTGAACTCTTCCAGGTGGGCGTCATGAAAGGACAGAACTGCTCCACCGGCGCGAACTACAGCGAAGTGGGAGCCGGCTATCTGCAGAACTGGATCCTTAGCCACTTCTGATCGACCCCACTGATTAAGTCGTCGCTGTCCTATCGATCTTGATGAGCGTGTAGTTCGAGGTCGTCGACTCGGTGGGGTGCGGTCAGCCGGGGGCGAAGACGTAGTAGCGGTTGGGGGGTGCTTCCGCCCAGCAGAGACCAGCAGCGCTCAGGCCTCCGGTAGGCCATTCCAGTACATTTTACCGACGACTCCGTGCGCCTGCGGTATAAAGCAGTCTCCCTACCTAACCTTGCCGGTGAGCCACGATCGAACCCACACGCTGCAGACGACGGCGAATAGGAGACGAGAATATGTCCACTATCATCGGCCAAAACTGGCAGTGGTTCACAGTCCCCGGGGATAACACGTTCTACTTCCGTACTTTCAATTTTTCTGCACGCCCCACAGTTGCACGCGTATCACTATTTCAGGCATCCGGTTCAGGTAGTGCTATGACCGGGATCTTCAGATTCTCCGGCTTCGATGCCAACGGACAGTTTTTCACGCGTGACACACCGGGCCTACCTCCCATCATCAACGATGAGAAAGTAACCTCGGTAACCGTCTTCGCCTATGGCAATGGATCAATTGTTTCATCGTTGGCCGTCTGTGACACATGGGGTTAAATCATGGATTTCGGATCCACCATTCAGGAACGAGTTGAGTCCACCCAATGCTGCGTCGTATACGAGAAGACGAGCGGACAGATTCGGCTTGTCTATGAAACGGTGACGCTCGAAGGCGGCACACAGGAAACCGAGGACGAGTTCCGGCGCACTGTTCTGAATGCCCTACACCAACTGCCGCTCCAAGGAATCAGCCTCGACGTGGACGCTCATGACCTTTTGCTGCAGAGAGAGCTCTTGGAGCCGGGCATCGCGTATCGTGTCGACGTCGCCAAAAGATCACTCGTGCGTATCGACGGGGGCGCGGCAGCCGCTCCGTAACTGATCCACTCCGGCTACTCACAGCGGAATCTCGTATCCTCCGCCAGTGCCTCACCGGGCACGATGTCGAAGGGCCTCACCGTTCGCGGGGACGAGTGGCCGTAGATCGCTGATCAGTGCGGGTTCGGCCTGGTCGGGCTCCAGCACCTTGCGGTCAGCGGCCACCTGCACGGTCGTGGCCTGCACATGCCCGATCCCCATCCCGGTCCCGATCTCGCAGACACAACCGCGGCCTCAGCCGACCTGCAAGCACTTGCCGGGTGACGTTCGCCCCGCAGGAGTGTGCCTCCTCGGCACACCCCTGGTCCCCGGCCTCACCTGATCGCGGCCAGCAGATCTGCACCGTCGCCATGTACCGGTATCCATACGGGAGTTGCAGTTGGCGGAAGGGTACGTGCGGCGCGCGAACCTGCTTCGCTGACGGTATGGAAGTCGTTGCGACAAGCCTCATAGCCGTGCTGGGTACGCTGCTCGGCTCTGCCTTGACCCATCTGTTCCAGCGGCGCACCGCGCTGCGGACCGAGCGGTTCACCCGTGACGAGCAGTTGCGGCGGGAACGGATAGACGCCTATTGCGCCTACGCGGGTGCGCTGGCGAACTATCGGCGCGGTCAGCTGGACTTCTGGTTCGCCAGGCACGATCTCCGCTCTGGCGAGGAGGGTTCGGTGACTGAGCTGCGGCGGGAAACGGAGCGGTCGCGGACCGCGGCCATGGAGGCCATGTTCCGCTCCGAGTTGCTCACGCACTCGGCGGCGCTGGACGCGCTGGGGCGCGAGGCGCTCAAGGCGGCCGACCGGATCCACGGTGCGCGGTCGCGGGAGGAGCTGGAGTCGCTCCGGGACACCTCACGGTCCTTGATCTATGAGTTCGTCGCGGCCTCTCGGCTGCATATTCCAGGGCTGTACGTCGACCAGTAGTCCGGCGGACGGGGGTGCTCCCCTGTCGTCGGGACGGCCGAGAGCGCCGTGCGCGTCGGCAGTTCACCGTCCTGGAGGGTCGCCGCTCACGGAACGGCGACCCTCGACTGCGAAGCACACCTGCCCCACGTCCCTCAGCGTGCCCTGCCGTCGATGGCGGTGGACCCGTCACCGTTGGGGAACAGCGCCGTGACCTCGCGCCCGGCCCGGACCTGCGGTCAGTCGTGAGGCTGGGGCTCCTTGTGGAGGGGCTGGGACGAGACCGTTTCCGGCAGGTGGGTGCGCGGGGCCGTGGCCTCGTAGCGGCTGGGGAAAGGGTATTTGCGGGTCAGGAAGGTGTGGATCGCCGACTGGGCCGCTGCTCTGGACTCGGGTGGGGTGTCCACGTCGTTGAGGCAGAAGAAGTCGACGGCTTCGCCGGAGGTCAGGCGGGCCAGGCGGCGGGGCATGTCGGGGGTGCCCAACTGGACGTAGCGGAAGTGGTATTCCGCGGGGATGGCCCGGCCGGTGGCGATGGCCCAGTGGTGGTGGAGGGTGGAGGCGGGGGCCAGGTCGGTGGTGGAGCGGAAGCGGGAGTAGGAGGTGCGGTGGAGTTCCTCGATGCCGAGGGACTCCATTTCGCGCATCACCGAGAGGAGTTGGGGGTGGGGGGTGTGGAGGGATTTGTGGGTGATGTTGCGGCCGTGGTAGCGGCTGATCACCTCGCGGGTGTTCTTTCCCGCTGAGTTGGGGGCCGGTTCCAGGGGGTGGGGGGTGCCTACGCCCAGTTTGAGGGGGGAGAAGGGGATGCGGGCTATTCCGTTGCCGTGGAAGAAGTGTTCGGCGGTGACCGGGCGGTTGATGAAGACGTCGTCGTTGAAGTAGAGGTAGTGGTCCGACAGGCCGGGGATGTGGTGCAGGCGGCTTTCGATCGCGTGCGAGTTGAAGACGGGGAGGGCGTCCGGCGGGAGGATGTCGCGGTGGTCGATGACCGTCAGGCCGGGGGTCGCCGGGTCCAGCCAGGACGGGGTCTGGCCGTCGGTGACCAGATAGACGTGGCGGATGAAATCCGCGTACATCTCCAGTGAGCGCAGGGCGTACTTCAGCTCGTCGTGGCTCGTGTAGCGGGACGCGCCCGTCTCGCGCGCGGCGATCTCGCCCGCGGACCGGCTCTGGTGCGCCCGGCGTTTCGCGGCCAGCGCGGGATCGTCGCCGTCGACCCAGGTGTACACGGCGTCGACGGGGAAGAGCACGTCGTCGATGCCGGGCTCGGCGAACGGGGCGAACGTCGGCACACTGCGGCGGCGGCCCGGGACCGCGGCCGGGAGCTGCGCGGCCGGCGGGAGCACCTCCGAGACCGGGTTGCGGCGCGGGGCGACGAGCGCCGGGCCGAAGACGTCGGGCAGACGGCTGCCCGGCACGGTGAGCCAGGCCGGGTCGGTGCCGGGGGAGGTTGCCAGGTCGCGGCCGTGGCGCCAGAACTCTATGTCGCAGCCCGCCTCCAGGCCGCTGAGCAGCTGGCCCGCCGGGCCCAGCCGGATCACGCCGGTCCGCAGCACCGGGGCCCCGCGGAGCGGCTTCGGCAGCCGGCCGTCCGCCCACAGCACGGCCCGGGGCACCGAGCCGTCCTGGGCCACCTCGGCCACATAGACGGGGGTGCCCGCGAACCGCTGCGCCGCACGGGACAGGACGGTGGCCCGGTGCCGCTCCTCCACGCCGATGATCTGGCGGGGCGCCCCGCGGCCGTGCTCGGCGGGCACCAGGAAGTACGGGACGCCGATGGCCTCCAGCAGCGTGCACATCCGTTCGAGGTCGGCCTCGGCGGCGTCCGCCGCGGTGTAGGCGGCGACGGTACGGCCGTACAGGCGCGTCGGTCCGAAGGTGATCCGGCGCAGGCCGGGGACGGCGGCGCGCAGGCGGCGGCGGGACCGGGCGCGGCGCAGGGTCCACAGGCGGGACGACAGCCCGCGCCGCAGCCCGACCAGCAGGTCCCGGGTGGCTCGCAGGCCGGTCGGGGCCGCGAGATGCTGTCGGAAGTCCATGCCCCCGGCCCCCGTCAGTCGCGCTTCTCGAACGGGCTCGGGAAGGGGAAGTAGTCCTCCAGGAACTCGGCCATCCGTACGCTGACCTGCTCGCGCTCCTCCTGCGGTACGTCGACGTCGTTGAGGCAGAAGAAGTCGAAGCGGCGGTTGCGGCGCAGGTCCGTGAGGCGGCGCTCGGCGTCCGGGCGGCTGATGTTCACGTACCGGAAGCTGTAGCGGCCCGGTACGCCGCGGCCGGTCATCAGGGAGTACTGGTACAGGAGCGGGGCCGTCAGGGCGATGTCCTGCGGGGAGCGGAAGCGGGAGGCCGTGGTGCGGCGGATGTCCGCCGGGAAGGTCTCCTCCAGCGTGCGCAGGGTCTCGCGCTGCTGGGGCAGCGGGGTGTGCATGAAATTGTTCGTGGTCATCCGGCCGAACTTGTCGAACAGCAGCCGCCGTACGTTCTTGCTGGCGGAGTTGGTGGCGGTCTCCTCGGCGTGCGGCTTGCCGATGCCGATCTTCAGGGGGGAGACCGGGATCCTCATCAGACCGCTGCCGTGGAAGAAGTGCTCGGCGCTGACCGGGCGGCCCACGAACACGTCGTCGTTGAAGTAGAGGTAGTGGTCCGACAGGCCCGGGATGTGGTGCAGGCGGGTCTCGATCGCGTGCGAGTTGAAGACCGGCAGGACGTCCGCCGGGAAGATGTCCCGGTGGTCGACGACGGTGATGCCGGGGACGCTGTCGTCCAGCCAGTGGGGCTTCTGGCCGTCGGTGACCAGATAGATGTGGCGGATGAAACCGGCGTACATCGCGAGCGAGCGCAGCGAGTACTTCAGCTCGTCGTGGCTGGTGTAGCGGGAGGCGTTGGTCTCCTTGTCCAGGATCTCGGCGACGCCCCGGTCCTGGTAGCGGGCGCGCTTGGCGCGCATGGCCGGCTCCTCGCCGTCCACCCAGGTGTAGACGACGTCAACCGGGAAGGTCACGTCGTTGACGGTCGGCAGGGTCAGCGGGACGAAGCTCGGCAGCTCGCGGTCGCCGACGCGCACGGTGGTCGGCTTCTGGTCGGCGGCCGGCAGGACGTCCGTGAGGCCGTTGTTGCGGGGCGCGACGAGGGACTCGGCGAACACGTCCTCCGACGCCTGCGGCTGCACCTTGGCCAGCCGGCGCTCGCCCTCCTCGCCCGCGAGGAGCATCGCCCCGTCCTCCCAGAACTCCACGTCGCAGGCCAGCTCGAACCCGGCGAGCAGCTGCCCGGCGGGGCCGAGGTGGTTCTCGCCGATGCGCAGCACGGGCGCGGTGCGCAGCGGGGTCGGCAGGACGCCGTCCATGAACAGCGCCGGGTGCTTGAGCTTGCCGCCGGGCAGGGGGCGGCCGATGGACACCGCCTTGCCCGCGTTCTGCGCCTCCAGGGCGGTGAGGAAGCGCTCGCGGTCCACGGCGTTCACCCCGACGGTGTGCCGGGTGCGGGAGGCCGGGACCAGGAAGTACGCGATGCCCTCCTGCTCCAGGGCGGCGACGACCAGGGCGAGGTTGGCGGCGGCGGCCTCGACGGCGGTGAACCGGGTCACGACCCGGCCGTAGAGCTGCTGGCCGCGTACGGCCACGGGGCGGAGCACCGGGTCCGTGACCGCTGCCCTCCGGCGGCGCCGCATGGTACGCAGCTGCCACACCTTCTCGGACGCCTTCCGCTCAACTCGCGGTCGTATCCGGCGGGCGAAGGAACGGACGGTCACGTTCTGGGCTCCTCTTCATGTCCACCTGCACATCCCTGCCTTAGGCAGACGGACGCACGCGGCGGAAGGTTGTAGAAGTCTTCCTTGAGAATTAACTAGGAAAGAGTAGTTCGCATAGCCGAACGACAGGCGCGAATGCTAGGGCCTTATGCGGGCTGGGGGGTGTGATGGTTGTCACGAGTGACCGGCCCGCGCCTGGGCGGGGGCCCGCGCCTGTCATCAGCCGGTCCTCAGCCAGTCCTCGTACCGGGTCGCCGTCGTCTCGATGGTCTCGGGGCCCGTCAGAACGTCCGGCATCCCCGCGAACAGGCTCGCGTTCTCGTCCGTGACGACCGTGCGGCCGTCGGGGCGGGCCGTGAGGGTGATCTCGCCGAGGCGGTCGAGGCCGTGGATCTCCGGTCCCGCGATCTCGCGCACCCCGTTCGTGGGGGCGCCCTGGGCCGCCCGGGCCACCGCCGCCGCGACGTCCGCCGAGGCGATCGGGCGCAGGGGCAGGGACGGCAGCCGTACCCGTGTGCCCTCGGTCGCCATGTCCATCACCGGCGCGATGAACTCGTAGAACTGCGTCGCCCGCACGATGCTGTACGGCATCCCGCTGCCGCGCACCGCCCGCTCCTGGGCGACCTTCGCCAGGTAGTAGCCGTAGCCGGGCACCTGGTCCACGCCGACGATGGACAGGCCGACGTGATGGCGGACGCCCGCCTCGTGCTCGGCGGCGAACAGGTGCTGGGCCGACCGGGTGAAGAAGTCCAGCGCCGGTCCGTCCTCGAAGGACGGGGAGTTCGAGACGTCCACGACCACGTCGGCGTCCTTGAGCGCCTCGGGCAGGCCCGCTCCGGTGAGGGCGTTCACGCCGGTGGAGGGGGCGGCGGGGAGGGCCTCGTGGCCGTTCGCGCGCAGCAGCGCGACCACCTGCGAGCCGATGAGGCCCGTACCTCCGACAACCACGATCTTCATCGCTGTCTCCGTTCGCCGATGTTCGCCGATGTTCTCCGGGGTTCTCCGGTGTCTGCTGATGTTCGCTGATATCCGCTGAAGTCGTCCGATGTTGTTCGATGCGCGGATGCGTGATCCGCTCGGGGGCGTTTCGCTGGTCATATCGCCCTTTTAGGAGTGTGGTCCTGTGGCACGCAGCCGGCGATTGATCCTCACCGCGCCGGGCGACGTCTGGGCGCTGCTCGCCGACGGGCACCGGTACGGGGAGTGGGTCACCGGCACCCGGGCCGTGCTGGCCGTGGATCCGCGCTGGCCGCAGGTCGGGGCGCGGCTGCGGGTGCGGGTGGGGGCCGGGCCGCTGACCCTGGACGACAGCTGTGTCGTACGGATCTGTGAACCCGGACGGCGGCTGGAGCTGGAGGCGCGGGCCGATCCGTTCGGGGCCGCGCGGATCGCGATGCGGCTGCTGCCGTGGGGCGGGCACACCCTGTTCACCCTCGACTGGCATCCGCTGCGCGGGCCGGGCACCCGGATGCACGGGCTGCCGGTGGACTATCTCGTCGCCGTGCGCAACGGGATGATGCTCACCAAGTTCGCCCGGATCGCGGTAGGGGAGTCGCGTCCGGCGCGCTGAGGTCGTCAGCCCAGGAGGCGTCGTTCGTTCGCCGCCGCGACCGCGCCCGAACGGGTGTCCACGCCGAGTTTGTCGTAGATACGGCGGAGATGGGTCTTGACGGTGGCCTCGCTGATGAACAGGGCGCGGGCGATCTCGCGGTTGGGCAGGCCCTGGGCGAGGTGGGTGAGGATGTCGCGCTCGCGGGCCGTGAGGGTGGGGGCGGGGCTGCGCAGCTGGGCCATGACGCGGCCCGCGACCGGCGGGGACAGGGCCGTACGTCCCTCGGCCGCCGCGTGGATCGCCGCGAAGAGTTCGTCGGGGCCCTCCGCCTTGAGGAGGTAGCCCGTGGCGCCCGCCTCGATGGCGCGGGTGATGTCGGCGTCCGTGTCGTACGTCGTCAGGACCAGGACGTGCGGGCCGCCGGCCGGCGGACGGCCAGTCGGCGGACGGTCGGCCGGCGGACGGTCGGCGACCAGGCGTCGGGTGGTCTCCACGCCGTCCATGCCCTCGCCCAGTTGCAGATCCATCAGTACGACGTCCGGGCGCAGCTTGCGGGCCATCGCCAGCGCCTCCTCACCGGTGCCCGCCTCGCCGATCACCTCGATGTCCGGCGCGCTGCCCAGCAGGGCGAGCAGGCCCGCGCGGACGACCGCGTGGTCGTCGCAGAGGAGGATGCGGACGGGGGGCGCGGTCATCTGGGTTGTCCTTCGGGGGTGGGCGGGGCTGTGTGGGGCGGGGACGTGTGGGGCGGGGACGTGTGGGGCGGGGACGTGTGGGGCGGCCCTGTGTGCAGGGGGATCGACGCCGATACGACCGTGCCCTCGCCCGGCGCCGACTCCACCGTCAGCGTGCCGCCGAGCTGGCGCAGCCGGGCCCTGGACGCCGGGAGGCCGTGGCCGCGCGTCCGGCCCGAAGGCCGCTCGGCGCGGGTGTCGAAGCCGGCCCCGTCGTCCGCCACGTCCAGCACGATCTGGTCGTCCAGGCAGGTCAGGGTGACCGTGGCGGTACGGGCGTGGGCGTGTTCCCGTACGTTCGCCAGGGCGCCCTGGGCGATACGGAGCAGCGCCGCCTCCACGGGGGCCGGGATGGGGGCCGCCGGGGTGCCCTCGGTGTGCACGCGGACCGTGAGGCCGGTCCCCGCACCGGACCCTGACCCCGACCCCAGCCCACCTCCAGCCCCAGCCCCGGCCCCGGCCCCGGACTCCCGCTCCGCCACCGCCCGCAGCGCCGCCACCAGGCCGCCCGCCTCCGCCAGGTCGGCCGGGGTGAGGTCGTGCACGAAACGGCGGGCCTCGGCCAGATTGCTCTCGGCGATGGCCGCGGCGGTGTGGATGTGGCCGCGGGCGGTCGCCGCGTCGGTGTCCCACAGCCGGTCGGCCGCCTGGAGCAGCATCCGCTGGCTGGACAGGCCCTGGGCGAGCGTGTCGTGGATCTCCCCGGCCAGCCGTTCGCGCTCGGCGAGGGTGCCCTCGCGGCGCTCGGTGGCGGCCAGTTCCCGGCGGGTGCGGACCAGGTCGTCGATGAGGGCGCGCTGGCGGGCGGTCTGGCGTTCCATCGTGACGAAGACGGTGGTGGCGACGGCCGCCACGGCCGGGGGCGCCAGCAGGACGTTCGGATCCGGCCAGCCCGCCAGCTTCAGCTGGGCCGCGACCGTCAGCGCGGTGAGCAGACAGACCAGGGTCACGGCGGCGCGCAGCGGCAGGGTGCGCAGGCCGGTGTAGAACAACGGCACCGCGCACCAGGCGAAGCTCGGCGCGAGCACCACCAGCACCGCCCAGGCGGCCACCACCGCGCCCAGCCAGGTCACCCGGCGCAGGGTGAGCCGGGCGCCGAGGGCCGGGCCGAGCACGTACAGCGCTGCCAGCAGCACGGACAGGGCGATGACCAGCGGGGACAGCGGATCGCCGGGGTGGCGGGAGAGATAGCGGGCCAGGGACGCGCCGAGCAGCACGAAGAAGGCCGTGTGCATGACGAGGGTGAGGGGGGCGTGGGTGGTGTCGTCGTCCACGGTTCCCGGTGTCGCTTCCTTGAGGCCCTCTCCCTTGAGCGCCTCTCCCTGGAGTGCCTCCTCCTTGCGCGCCTCTCCCTTGGATGCCATCGCCTGGACCTCCCTCCGCCTTCGCCGCTCGCACCCGCCGCCGATCCGGGCAAACACCTCCATTCTTCCCTCCACCACCCCGGCCCCCTGTCATCCGAACGGACGACCCGGCCCTCCCCCGATCCGTACGGCGGCCCGAGCCGGTCCGGCGACGGGGACGGCCCGATCCCGACCCGAGGATCGAGGCATCACCCCGACGTACACCTCGGAAAGGTCACCCACCATGCAGCAGACCGCCAACCACCGCACCCGTACCCGTACCCGCATCCGCACCGCCGCCGCCTCCCGCCGCGCCCGGCTGTTCACCGGCGGTGCGGTCCTCGCCGTCGTGGTCGCGGGCGGCGCCGGTACGGTCGCCGCGAACGCCGCCGGTTCCGCCCCGGCCGGTGCCCCCGCCGCCGCGCCCGGGTCCCGCTCGGCCTCCGGTGACCCGGCGCGCGGCAACCTCACACAGTCCACCCACCTGACCGTCGACGCCGCGACCAAGGCCGCGCGGGCCGCGCTGGACGCCGCCGAGAAGGAGAACCAGCGGATCTCCGTGGCCGTCGTCGACCGCAGCGGCAACACCCTGGTCACCCTGCGCGGCGACGGCGCCGGCCCGCAGTCCTACGAGTCCGCCGAGCGCAAGGCGTTCACCGCCGTCTCCTGGAACGCCCCCACGTCCGAGCTGGTCAAGCGCCTGGAGCAGACGCCGAACCTCAAGGACATCCCCGGCACCCTGTTCCTCGGCGGCGGCGCCCCGGTCACCGCCAAGGGCGCCCCGATCGCGGGCATCGGCGTCGCGGGCGCCCCGTCGGGCGACCTGGACGAGAAGTTCGCGAAGGCGGGCGTCGCCGCGCTGAACCGCTGACGCCGGTCACCTCCGCTCCGGCAGGGCTCAGCGCTCCACCCGTACCGTCCGGGTCTCGCTCACCTGGTCCAGCTCGGACACCCGGACCGTCAGTTTCATCGTCCAGGTGCCCGCGAGGGGCAGGGTGAGCGTGTCGGTGGCCCAGTAGCCGCCGCGGTCGGTCAGCCCGGCGTCGATCGGCCCGAGGCCGTCGTCGGACAGGGCGAACGACAGCCGCAGTTCGGGCAGGACGACGAGCCCGCCGTCCGACCCGAAGACCACCGCCTGGACGGAGTTGTCCCCGACCCGGGCCGGGTCCAGCGTGATCTCGACCGTCCCGGACCCGCCGGGCGTCCCCGCGTCGAACGGCACCGACACCGACGCCGTACGCGGCTGCCCCGCCACCGGCCCGGCGGCAGCCGCCTCGGCCTCGGCACGGGCGGGCAGGGTGGCGGTCAGCACGGTGGTGACGAGGAGGACCACGAGGGCGAGGGCCGCCTCGATGAGCACGGAACGGCGGAGGGCGCGGCGGTGGTGATCGGCGTAGGCGTCGGGGTCGGCGTAGGCGTCGGCGTCGGGGTCGGCGTCCTTCTCCTCACCGGGCGAGCGGTCGGAAATGCCCCCCGCGTCCACCCCACCACCGGCACCCACCCCCACCCCCACCCCCACCCCCACCGGCACCCGTACCGTGTCCACCCCCGCCCACCGCAAGGTGAACCGCCGCGAGAACCCCGCCACCCCCACCAGCACCACCACCACCGCCAGCTTCATCAGCAGCAGCCGCCCGTACGTGGTCCCGGTCAGCGCGGACGGTGAGCCCAGCCCCCGCCACGACTGATACACACCGGTCAGCACCAGCACCACCACCGCCGCGAACGCGACTCGCGAGAAACGGCTCACCGCCGCGACCGTGAGCCCGCCCCCTCCCCTCCGGTACAGCGTCACCAGCACCGCGGTCAGCCCGCCCAGCCACACCCCCGTCGCCAGCAGATGCAGCGTCGAGGACGCGATGGCCACCGGCACCTGGATCCCGGCCGACGCGTGCTCCGCCGCCGCCCAGGTCACCGCCAGACCGACCGCGACGGCCGCCCCCGCGCCGAGCAGCACCCGAGACCGGCGCCCGGAGAGCCGTACGAGGAGCAGGGCGGCCGGGGCCAGCAGGAGCAGCCGGGTGGCCAGCAGGATTCCGGGGCGGCCGGAGAGGGTGCGGGTCAGGCCGGCCGGGTCGAGCGCGGTCGCCGGGGCGGTGCCCGCCTCGTAGGGAGCGCGGAGCAGCAGCAGGGCGACGGTGGTGACCAGCAGCGTCCACCAGGCCGTGCGCAGCAGCGGGGCGAGAGCGGCGGTGCCGGACGGGCGGCGGACCAGCGCGAAGGCCGCCGCGCCGATGAGGACCGCGCCCGCGAGATACGCGAGATAGCGGGCCGTGTTCTGGAGGGCGCTGGTGGCCGGGTTCTGGGGCGGGCCGGTGTCCACGGTGGCCGTGGTCGGGGAGGGGGCGCCGACGGAGAAGGTGAAGGCGCCGGAGACGGGGTGGCTGTCGGAGGACACCACCCGCCAGGCCACCGTGTAGGTGCCCTCGTCCGAAACGGCGGCGGGAAGCGTGACCCGGACAGCCTCGGAACTGCCGGGGGCGTGGGCGACCGAGTCCGGGCGGACGCGGTGGTTGCCGGGGTCGTACACCCGTATGGAGCCCTCCAGGAGTCCGACGGACTCGGTGAAGGTCAGGGTCAGGGTGCGCGGGGCGGTGGCTACGACGCTTCCGTCCCCGGGGTCGGTGGAGCGCAGGGCGGCGTGGGCGGACGCCGGTCCGGCACCGGCGAGGAGCAGGACCAGCAGGGCACCCAGCACCACCAGCCCGCGAAGGCACCGGATTCCGTCATCGCCCACCACGTCGTCTCTCCGTCTTCGGAAACCTTCCGGGTACGGACACGGATACGGACGACGGCCCCCTTCTGCTCAGCGACGAGCGTGCTCAGCGACAAACCTGCTCAGCGACAAACCTGCTCAGGACGAGCCCGCTCGGCCATGAACCCGGCGTACTCAGCCATCGCTCTCCTTGACCAGCCGGTCCCAGTCGGTGACGACGGGGACCAGTTCACCCCTGAGCCACAGCGGCAGCTGATCGCGGTGGTGCGGTGAGCCGGGGACGCCGGACGCGCCGAGCGGCACCACCCAGCGGCTGTCCTCGCGCCGGGCCAGGTCCCAGACATAGCGGGCGGCCGGGCCGCGCACGGCGAGATCGGTGACGCCGGGCACGGAGGAGGTGGACAGCACACAGTCGTGGTCGCCGGAGAGCCCGGGTCGCGCGTACGGCTTCCCGGGCGCCGTCCCCAGGGCCCGCCACGGCACCAGGCGGTGGGTCTCACCCCAGGTGCGCCGGGTCGGTTCGGGCCGCCGGGCCGTCTCCTCCAGCGCCTCGCGGAGGATCGGTGCGCGGTCGATGCCGTACAGGTGTTCGGCCGTCAGCAGTTGGGCGAGGGCCGGTCCGATACGGGGGACCAGGGCGAGCCACGGCTGGAGCGGCTCGGGGTAGGCGGGCGGCTCGGTGAGCGGGGCGAACGCCGGGTGCGCGGCGAGCCGGCGGACGACACCGGAGCGCAGGGCGGCGAACGCGGCGGCGTCCCGGCTGGTGGCCGCCATCCGACGGTCCCAGCGCAGCAGGCGTGCGCGCAGGGCGAGGGCGCCGGGCGTGAGGGTGTCGTCGGGCAGCGCGGCGAGGCCGTCCAGCAGGGCTCCAGCGCTGATCAGGACGGTGTCGGTGTGCAGGGCGGCCATGTCGGCGGCGGACCAGCGGTCCCGTTCGGCGAGCCGGGCGGTGATGCGGTCGGCGCGGTG
Source organism: Streptomyces sp. NPDC056734 (assembly GCF_042790455.1). Taxonomy (NCBI): domain Bacteria; kingdom Bacillati; phylum Actinomycetota; class Actinomycetes; order Kitasatosporales; family Streptomycetaceae; genus Streptomyces; species Streptomyces sp. NPDC056734. Next base: position 264,572 of record NZ_JBHTZD010000007.1, on the reverse strand, counting down.
CGGGGCGGCGAACTCGACGCCGAGCGGGGTGGCGAGGCCGCGCTCGTTGGCCATCACGGCGATGCCGCCGGTGAGCGGGGCGCGGGGCGTCTCGTGCCAGCCGGTCCACTCGTGGCCGGGCTCCCAGGCGGGCACCGGCCGGACCCGGTTGGCGGCGGCCCGCGTCGGCACCCGGCCCGCCACCCGGTGCAGGGTGCCGCCCTCGGTGTCGGCGGCCAGCACGACGTTGACCGGCTCGGCCCAGCGGTCGAGGGCACGGTCCACATCGGCGACCGTACGGGCACGCAGCAGCGGGAGCAGGGCGGCGAAGCCGAGGTCGGAGGTGACGCGGGGCGGGTGACGGAGGCTGAGGGCGAGGGGGGTGGGAACGGGTTCACCCGGAGCGGCGTCAGGGGCATCACCCCACAAAACCCCGTCCCGTACGGCGTCCCCCCGGCCCCCAACCGCCCCGCCGAGCCCGTCCATCACCCCACCCTCCAGCCCCTCCGGCCCACCCGCGATCACCGGCCCCCGCTCGGTCTCGATCACCTCGACCGGCACCCGTTCCTCCCCGGCCACGGCCACGGACTCGGTGTGCAGCCGGGCCCGGCGCCAGGTGCCGTCGGGGCCGAGGGCCTCCACCCCGGCGCCGGTGCGCCGCAGCCGTTCGCGGTAGAGGTCCTGGTGGTCGGCCATGGCGTCGGTGATGGCCCAGGCGACCGTGCCGGTGTGGCCGAAGTGGGCGATGCCGGGGACGCCGGGCACGGCGAGGCCGAGCACGTCGAACTCGGGGCAGGCCAGCCGGATCTGCTGGTGGACGCCGGGGTCCTCGATGACCTGGTGGGGGGCACCGGCGAGCACGGCGTGTCCGGTGACGGTCCGTTCGCCGGCGACCAGCCAGCCGTTGCCGCCCGTGGTGCCGGGACCGTCGGCGGCGAAGAGCCCGACCGCGCCCGGCCCCAGGTGCCGTATCGCCTCCTCCCGCCAGAGCTTGAGCGGCAGGCCGGTGGACAGGACGTGGGTGGCCAGCCAGACGCCGAGCGGGGTCCAGGGCTCCCACCGGCCGGGGGCGAGGCCGGTCGCCGCGAACTCGGGGGCGCGGCGGGCGCCTTCCGCGAGGGAGGCATGGACGCCGTCGACGTAGGCGCCGACCCAGTCGGCGGTCTCCGGGTCGTCGGCGGCGAGCCGGTCGAAGCAGCGGCGGGCGGTGTCGGCGAGCCGGGCGCGACGGGCGAGGACGTCCCAGGGCAGGGCGGACGGGCCGAGGAAGGAGGCGGAGGTGCCGAGCAGCCGGTGGCGTTGGGTCTCCAGTTGCCAGGCGCGGTCCAGGGCGGTCACCCGCCCCTGGGCGTGGGCGAGTTCGCGGGCGCCGGGGGCACGCAGGTGCGGGATGCCGTGGGCATCGCGGTAGATCTCGGTACTCACCCTGTCGTCCTCCGCACTCTTCTTCCCCGACCCCGACCCCGCCCCCGAGCCCGACCCCGGCGACGGCGAAGGCGACGGCTCTTCCCGGCCCCTGGCGCTCCCCGCGAATCTTAGGTTAGCCTTGCCTAAGTAGCCCGGTGGGGAGAGATCGTACGCGAGGCGTGAAGGGGCACCATGGCGCAGGGGCACGGCTGGCAGGGCAGGGTCCTGCGGCTGATGGGCGCGAAGGACTTCGTCCTGACCGTGACGGACGTGCAGGACGTGAGCCCGGTCTACCGGCGGCTGCGGCTGCGCGACGGCGACCTGCTCACCGCGCACGGCCCGCACCCCACGATGTGGGCGCGGCTGTGGTTCGACAACGCGGGCAAGCCCCATCAGCGCGCGTACACGCTGGTCGACCCGGACCGGGAGACCGGCACCTTCTCCCTCGAATTCGCACTCCATGAGGGGTGCGCCAGTGACTGGGCGCGGGCGGCGCGGCCCGGGGACACCATCGAGGCGACGGTCCAGGGCACGGGCTTCCAGCGGCCCCGGCCCGAGCCCTCGCACGTCTTCGCGATCGGTGACCCGGCCTCGCTGCCCGCGCTCAACTCCCTCCTCGACGCGTTCCCGTCGGCCCCGGCCACCCTGTGGTTCGAGGGCAGCCTCGACGGCCTGCCGAGCCTCACCGACCCCGACCGCCACGAGGTCCGCGAGATCCGCGAGATCCCCCGCCAGGGCTCCGCCCTCACCGACCGTGTCCGCGCCGAACTCCCCGCACTCCTGCGCGCGACCCCGCACCCGTACGTCTGGATCGCCTGCGACACGGCGACGACCCGCACCCTGTCGTCGTACGTACGCAGGGAACTGGGCGTGCCGAAGGAGCGGACGCACGCGCTGGGGTACTGGCGCGCGTAACCGCGAGGGGCGCGGCATCATCGACGCATGGACGTCAGCCTTCACCTCGCCCAGGACCCGGACGCCGACGCGCTGCTCGGCCGCTCCCCGCTCGCCGCGCTGGTGGGGATGCTGCTGGACCAGCAAATCCCCATGGAATGGGCCTTCCGGGGACCTCGTACGATCGCCGACCGGCTCGGCGCCGACGATCTGGACGCGCACGAGATCGCCGCGCGCGACCCGGAGGCGTTCGCGGCGGTGCTCTCCGGGAAACCGGCTGTGCACCGCTACCCGGGGTCGATGGCGAAGCGCGTCCAGCAGTTGTGCCAGTACCTGGTCGAGCACTACGACGGCGACGCCGAGGCGGTCTGGCGGGGCGTGGACAGCGGCGCCGAACTGCTGAAGCGGCTGGAGCAATTGCCCGGCTTCGGCAAGCAGAAGGCCCAGATCTTCCTCGCCCTGCTCGGCAAGCAGCTCGGCGTACGGCCGACGGGCTGGCGTGAGGCCGCCGGAGCGTACGGCGAGACCACGTCGTACCGCTCGGTCGCCGACATCACCGGCCCGGAGTCGCTCGCCAGGGTCCGGGCCCACAAACAGGAGATGAAGGCGGCGGCGAAGGCCGCCAAGACGGCGAAGCCGGCGACGTCGGCGAAGCCGGGCAAGAAGAGGGCGTAGGGCCGGGCGGCGGTCAACCGCTTGGACCTCCCGGGTGGCGGGTCCGCCGGGCGCGATCCAAGCATGGATCATGACCGAGCCATCGAGTGGTCCCTCCTGGGACCCCGAGTACGACGACCGCAAGGTTCACGGCGGCCGGAACCCCACCGCCTCGCCACCCGGCGGTGGCGGCTACGAGCCGGAGCCGCCCTTCGAGGGCCCGCTGCACGCCCTGTCCCGCGCCGCCTGGCAGGTGGTGCTGGTCACCGGCATCGCCTCGCTGATCCTGGGCGTGCTGATCCTTGTCTGGCCCAGCGCCTCCCTACGGGTCGCGGGCATCCTCTTCGGCCTCTACCTCCTCATCAGCGGCATCTTCCAGCTCGCCGCGGCCTTCGGCACCCACCGCACGACCTCGCTGCGGGTGCTCGCGTTCATCAGCGGCGCGGTGTCGATCGTGCTGGGCCTGTTCTGCTTCCGCGGCCTGACCCAGACGATCCTGCTGCTGGCCCTGTGGATCGGCATCGGCTGGCTGATCCGCGGCATCACCCAGACGCTGGCCGCGTCCTCCGACAGCGCGATGCCCGCCCGTGGCTGGCAGATCTTCCTGGGCATCGTCACCTTCCTCGCCGGGATCGTGCTGATCGTCTCCCCCTTCGAGTCGATCGCCGTACTGACCCTGGTCGCCGGCATCTGGCTGCTCGCCGTCGGCATCGTCGAGATCATCACCGCCGTGATGATGCGGGGACGCGCGCGAGAGGTGCCCCGGACGCTGTGAACGAGGGGCGCGGCCCGGCCGGCGTCCGGGAGACCGGGAGAGAAGGTCCACGCCGGGCGGCGTCCGGATCTCCGCTCCGACACGCGTTCCCCGCCGAACCGCCCACCGTACGGCCCGCCGTACCGCCCACCAGACCGCCCGCCAGACCGCCCGCCGTACCGCCCACCGCACGCCCCGCCGTACGAACCACCGCACAGCCCCCCACACGGCCGGGCCCGCCGCACGGCGCGCTGCCCTGGGCGGACCGGACGGTGGTGCCCCGCCGCCACTCCCCCCACCCCACCTGGTGGCTGCGGACCGCACTCCTGCTGCTCGCCCTCCTGGTACCGGGCACGCACACCGGCGCGCACGCCCTGCCGCTCACGGTGGGCGTCCACGAGAACGGCGGTACGGCGGCCGAGTGCGACCTCCTCGACTCCGCCCTGCGCCCGGTCACCCGGGTCTCCCGCCGCCCGGCCACCGCCGCGCGCCCCGTCCCCGAACGCCCCGCCCCGCCCGGCCGCGCCGCGCACCGCCCGCACCCGGCGCCGCCCGCCCCCTCGTACTCCCTGCACCACCTGCGCTCGGTGGTCCTGCGCTGCTGACGGGACCCGCCCCGGCAACAGCCCCCACCCCCCGAGCGAGGGAGAACGTCATGCCCAGAGACCCGTACGCCGTCCTGCGCGCCCTGCTGCGCGCGGAAGCCCGCCGCAACCCGCCCGAGCCGGAACCCGAACCACAGCAGCCCGCCCCGCGCCCCGCCCCCGTCCTGCGGGAGCGGCAGCGCGGCTGACCCGGAGCCGGACGCCTCACGCCCGGGGCGTCCGGCTCGGCGACGACGGGCCGTTCCGGTCGCTCCCCCCGGCCCGAGCTGCGCCGGGCGCCACTCTGGATTAGCGTCAATTGAGGGGGTACGTCCGAGAGGTGGCATGCCATGGCAGGCAAGTTCGAGGTCTACAAGGACAGGTCGGACAAGTACCGGTTCCGGCTCAAGGCGGGCAACGGCGAGATCATCGCGGTCGGTGAGGCCTACGAGAGCAGGGCGTCGTGCCTGCATGGCATCGAGTCCGTGAAGGCGAACGCCGCCAGCGCGCCGGTGGTCGAGAAGGAACCGACACCGTAGACGGACCCACCCGCACAGGCGAACGCACCCGCACGGGCCGCGAATCCGGCCCCACGTTCCCGCTGGACCGGGCGGATTCGACGGCCGCGGGGGCGGGCTCGGCGCCGCTCAGGTCGGACCTCGGCATCGACCTCGGCATCGACCTCCGCGTCGAACCCGCGCCCGACACCCACCGACACCCATCCGTTCTGCCCCGAATAACGGCATCTTTCCGGGCTCGTACTGCCTCTCCATGGCTGCGCCGCGAAGCGCTTGGCCGGTAGGCTTTCCGTGTGATCTTCAAGCGCATCGGAAACGGCCGGCCGTACCCCGACCATGGCCGGGACAGCACCCGGCAGTGGGCGGACGTCGCGCCGCGCCCGGTCCGCCTCGATCAGCTCGTCACGACCAAGCAGCAACTCGACCTCGAGACGCTGCTCGCCGAGGACTCGACCTTCTACGGCGATCTCTTCGCGCATGTCGTCAAGTGGCAGGGCGATCTCTATCTGGAGGACGGACTGCACCGCGCGGTCCGCGCCGCGCTCCAGCAGCGCCAGGTGCTGCACGCGCGCGTCCTGGAACTCGACTGACCCGGCAGCTCCCTGACTCCGCCCTGACTTCGCCCTGACCCCACCCCGGCCCGTCCGTTGGCCCTTTCGGGTTGGACCGGGCCACGTCGAATGATCATCTAGTAGGCATCACCGCTCAGGCGCACTACGCTGCGCTCATGAGCATGCTGACTCCCCCCGGCATGGGTGGGCAGTACCGGATCACGGGGGACAAGTTCCCGCGAATGCGCCGGCCCCGGCGGCGAGGCAGGCTCGTGCTCGCCCTCGTGGCCTCGACGACCGCGATCGGGTTGATCGGCTGGGGCACGTTGCAGCTCATCGACGTCTTCACCGGCGGCGGCGACAGCGCGGCGGCGGCCGGTGCCGACGGGCGCTGTCCCGGATCGGCGAGTCCCTCACCCGGTGCGGGGGCCTCCGCGCAGGCGGGCGGAGCGGCCGAGGGGACGACGCAGGGCTCGGCCGCCGTGCCGGCCCCCGGCAAGATCACGGTGAACGTCCTCAACGCCACCACCCGCGCCGGGCTCGCCAAGAAAACCGCCGACGAACTGGCCGAACGTGGCTTCAAGATCGGTGAGATCGGGAACGCGGCGAAGCAGTACGACAAGAAGGTGAAGGGCACCGGGATACTGCTCGGGCCGAGCGCCTCCTTGAACACCTCGCTGCCGGTGCTGGCGACCCAGCTCGCGGGCGCGGAGCGGCGCACCGATGCCGGGCGCAAGGGCACGGAGGTCGATCTGATCCTCGGTGACGCCTTCAAGCAACTGGCCGCGCGGGCCACGGCCGACCAGGCCCTGACGGCCCTGACCTCACCGTCACCGACGCCGAGCGGGACCTCGAAGGGCTGCTGAGAAGGGCTACTGAGAAGGGCTGCTGACCGTCGGGGCGGGACCTTGCTCCCGCCCACCACCCCGGCGTCCCTACTCGGCCGCTCCATACATACGATCCCCCGCGTCCCCCAGCCCCGGCACGATGTACCCCTGCTCGTTGAGCCGTTCGTCGACCGACGCGGTGACGACGGTGACCGGCGTGCCGGCGAGTTCGCGTTCCATGACCTCGACGCCCTCGGGGGCCGCGAGCAGCACCACGGCGGTCACATCGTCGGCGCCGCGCCGGATCAGCTCCCGGATCGCGGCGACGAGCGTGCCGCCCGTGGCCAGCATCGGGTCGAGGACGTACACCTGGCGTCCGGAGAGGTCCTCGGGCATGCGGGTGGCGTACGTGGACGCCTGGAGGGTCTCCTCGTCGCGGATCATGCCCAGGAACCCCACCTCGGCGGTCGGCAGCAGCCGGACCATGCCGTCCAGCATGCCGAGCCCGGCCCGCAGGATCGGCACCACCAGGGGGCGTGGGTGGGACAGCTTGACACCGGTCGTCTCGCTGACCGGCGTGGCGATGTCGACCTGCTCGGTGCGCACGTCCCGCGTGGCCTCGTAGGCGAGCAGGGTGACCAGTTCGTCGGCGAGCCGGCGGAAGGTCGGGGAGTCGGTGCGCCGGTCGCGCAGCGTGGTGAGCTTGTGAGCGACCAGGGGGTGGTCGACGACATGGAGACGCATGCCAATAACAGTAACCGCGGCCCCTCCACCCGCGCGCTGGCATCAAACCGCCCATCCGGGGGAAAGTGGGATGGACCGACCGGGGTGGTGAAACCATGCGTGACCTGCCGGACCTGCCGGACCCACCAAATCCAGCGGACCCGTCGGACCTGCCGGGCCCACCAGCTCCGCCGGGCCCATCGGACCCATCGGACCGATCCAACTCACCGGACCGACCGGGCCAGGCTGCCCCACCGGACCCACCGAATCCATCGGGCCCATCGGACCTGCCGGGCCCATCGGACCCATCCGACCCACCGGACCGACCGGACCGACCGGACCCAGCGGACCCGCCGGACGTGGGCAACTCGGCCCGGCCATCGGCCCAAGAACCCGCACAGCAGCCCACCCGGCAGCCCACCCGGCAAGCGGCCCGGCGGCCCGCCCTGGAATCCGCTCGGGAGTCGGTCGCCCGGGAGTCGGTCGCCCAGAAGCCCGCAGGACAGTCCACCCGGCAACCGACGCCCCAGAAGCCCGCGGAGCACCCCGCGCCCCAGCCCGCCCCGCAGTCGGCCCGACAACCCGCCCGGAAGTCAGCCCAGGAGCCCACCCGACAGCCGCCCCAGAAGCCCGCACGGCAGCCCACCCGGCAACCGACGACCCAGGAGGCCGCGGAGCACCCTGCGGAACAGGAACACCCGGCGGAGCACCCCCCACAGAACCCCCCACAGGACCCCGCCCCCGACCCGGATGCCGGAGCGCGCGAGGCGGATGCCGAGCGCCGGAGGCGCCGGGCGCAGTTTCTGCGGGAACTCTCCGAGGCACGCGCCCTGCGCGATCGGGTGCAGCCCCGCCGGGCCAAGACCGCCCGGCTGCGACACGCGATGCGCATGCGAACATTCCGCTGGTAGACACGCCGGGCGGACCACACCGGGAAGATCCGTGCGGCGTACGGGCGTTGACCGGGTGGTCGTGCGAGGCACCGCAGGAAAGCCGCGTACGATCCGCACGTGGTGGCGACAAGTGCGCTGGTGACTCTTTGCTCACGTGCGATCAAAAGTGCCAGACACAGGGAGCCGAAGACGTCCCCTGGACGCCTTGTTTCTGCCACGATTCCGAGTGGGTGGGGCTCGGAGCACCGCTCCTCCACCCGCGACCTCCGCCGGGGGGACCCCCAACCGGCACGCCTATGACCAGTGGGAGAGTCACGGTGTACTTCGCCGCACTGCTCGCGCGCACCGAAGACGGGTGGGAAGCGAGCGATACAGAGCTCGACGATGTGGAGACCCTGTCGGATCTGGCCGACCTGGCCCGGGAAGCCGCTCCGGACGAGGACACGGTGCTCGTTCTGATCGAGCAGGAGGACGCCTGGTTCGGCGTCGTCCGCTTCGACGGTGAGGACGACGCCCGGATCTATGTCTCCGACGCTGTCGCCGCTGCCCGCAGCAGCTACGGCGAGATCCTCCTCACCGACGAACTGCTCGGCCGGGATCCCGACGACCCCGGCGACGACCTGGACGCCCTCGATCTCGACGGCACCGAGGACGGCGAGAACGAGAACGACGACACGGACGACGCCGCCGGCGACGATTCGCTGCCGCACGGCCCCGTCGGCGACCGGGCCATCCTCGACGACCTCGGCGTCAGCGAGAAGGAGCTGCTGTCGCTGTCCGGGGACGCCGTGGGTGAGATCGCCGACGCCCTGGGCGCCTCGGAGGTGCTGGAGACCGTGCGCTGACCGCGATGCCCCCGCCCCCCGACCTCGACCCCGCCGCCGACCCGGTACGTGCCCCTTGGCGGGCCGCCATGCGGCTCGCCCTGGACCAGGCCGGACGGGCCGTCGCCGGTGGTGACGTGCCCGTCGGAGCCGTCGTACTGGCCCCGGACGGCACGACCGTGCTGGCCACCGGGCACAACGAGCGCGAGGCCACCGGCGACCCCACCGCGCACGCCGAGGTGCTCGCGGTGCGCCGGGCCGCCGCCGCGCTCGGCCGGTGGCGGCTCACCGGCTGCACCCTGGTGGTCACCCTGGAACCCTGCACGATGTGCGCGGGCGCCCTGGTGCTCGCGCGGGCCGACCGGGTCGTCTACGGCGCCCGGGACGCCAAGGCGGGCGCGGCCGGCTCCCTCTGGGACGTCGTGCGCGACCGCCGGCTCAACCACCGGCCCGAGGTGATCGAGGGCGTGCTCGCCGACGAGTGCGCCCGCCTCCTGACCGACTTCTTCCGGACCCGCTGAGCCGTCCCACGGCGGCCGGATACCGATTTCAGACCATGCCGCGCCTTGTTGTAAGGTCTCTCTCGGTAGCGTGTCCGAGCGGCCGAAGGAGCTCGCCTCGAAAGCGAGTGTGGCGCAAGTCACCGAGGGTTCAAATCCCTCCGCTACCGCCACCGAGAAGGGCCCCGTCGAAAGACGGGGCCTTATCTTTCGTCCCGGCCGTCTCTTTCGTCCCGGCCGTCGCCGACTCCTGCCAGAACCGCCTCGGCCTCGGCCTCCTCGTCCTCCTCGTGGTCCGCGCGGCGGTCCGGGGCACGGTGGCGAACGGCCCCGCCGATCGGGCCGTTGGTCCTTCAATCACGCGTGAAGCTACACTCACCGCCGGCAGCAGCGAGGGCAGTCCCAAGGGAGGCCGCGGTGGCGGTGAACGCGAAGAAGATCGCCGTCTATGTACTCGTGGTCTTCGCGCTGTACTTGATCATCACGGACCCGGCGAAGGCCGCTGACTACGTCCAGATAGTGTTCGAAGGCATATCGGACGCCGCCAGTGCTGTCGGTGACTTCATGACCTGGGCCGCCAACGGAGGTAAGTGATGATCCGCCATCTGGTTCTGCTCAAGCTCAACGAAGGCGTGGAGCGTGACGACCCCCGCGTCGTGGCGGGTGTCGAGGCGTTCACCGCGCTCGGGGGCACGATCGGGGAACTGCGCTTCTGGGAGGTGGGCTGGAACATCAGCGACCGACCCATCGCCTACGACTTCGCGATCAACTCGGCGGTCGACGACGCCGACGCCCTCAAACGCTATCTCGACCACCCCGATCACCAGGCGGGCGTGGCGTTGTGGCGCGAGTTCGCCACCTGGGTCGTCGCCGACTACGAGTTCTGAGAAACGCCTGGTCGGACCGGCCCGCAGAGCCCACGCAGAGCCCACCCAAAAGCCCACACAGAGCCCTTCGCCGCAATGGCGGAGGGCTCCTTTGCGTCACATGAACCCACGTATGAATCCACGTATGAAGCAATTCACCCTCAACACGGAGTAATACGGTGCTTGCACACAGTGCACATGTCTTGTGATGCTATGACCGCTTTTGACGGATGAGTTGACAGATTACGAGGTGGAGTTGACCGTGCCGGCCAGTACTGCGCCTCAAGCACCGCCCCAGGGCTCCCCGGCGGACACGCCCCGGCGGCCCCCGATGGGCGCACCCCAGCAGTCCCCGGCAGACCTACCGCCCCGCGCGGAGCCACAGTCCCCGGCAGACCCGCACCCCCCGGCGGTCCCACAGCCCCCGGCGGACCCGCAGCCCCCCGCCCCCGCCCCCGCCACCCCGCAGCGCAGCACCCGGGGGGCCGACACCCGGGCGCTCACCCAGGTGCTGTTCGGGGAGCTGAAGCAGCATCAGCCGGGCACGCCGGAGCACAACCGGGTGCGCGGCGCGCTCATCGAGGCCAATCTCCCACTCGTGCGCTACGCCGCCGCCCGCTTCCGCTCCCGCAACGAGCCGATGGAGGACGTGGTCCAGGTCGGCACCATCGGGCTGATCAACGCCATCGACCGGTTCGACCCGGAGCGGGGCGTGCAGTTCCCCACCTTCGCCATGCCGACGGTCGTCGGGGAGATCAAGCGCTACTTCCGGGACAACGTCCGCACCGTCCACGTACCGCGTCGCCTGCATGAGCTGTGGGTGCAGGTCAACAGCGCGACCGAGGACCTGACCACCGCCTTCGGGCGCTCCCCGACCACCGCCGAGATCGCCGAGCGGCTGCGGATCTCCGAGGACGAGGTGCTGTCCTGCATCGAGGCCGGGCGGTCGTACCACGCCACCTCGCTGGAGGCCGCCCAGGAGGGCGACGGCCTGCCCGGGCTGCTGGACCGGCTCGGGTACGAGGACCCGGCCCTGGACGGGGTCGAGCACCGGGATCTCGTACGGCATCTGCTGGTGCAGCTTCCGGAACGCGAACAGCGAATTCTGCTGCTGCGGTACTACAGCAATCTCACCCAGTCCCAGATCAGCGCGGAACTCGGCGTCTCGCAAATGCATGTCTCCCGGCTGCTGGCGCGCAGTTTCCAGCGGCTGCGGACGGCGAACCGCATCGACGCCTGACCCGGCCGCGGCCGGCCCGGGGTGGCCGGAAGCGGCCCGCGCCGGGCCGGAAGCGGAGCGTCCGGTGACGCGTGACCGGCTGGGCGGCAGGGACGTATCCGGAGCGGGTGGGCCGCGCGGGGGCCGGGGCGGCGGTGGCCGGTCCGGATGAGCCCTGCGGGCGGACCGGACCAGACCGGTGAGTGGACCGGCGCACAACCGAAAGCGAGAGCGATCTGTCACCTCCGCGAGCGAATCGCTCAGCAGGGATGTTGGTGGCGGAATCGGGGTGAAAAACCGTCACACCCCCTTTTTCCAGGGCCGATTCGCGTCTCGCATGTCGACATGTCACTACAGCGTGTTGCCGACATGTGACATTCTGCGGGAAGCGCGTTTGCCGTGGCTCCGGCTCCGGTATTCAGGTGAAGGCTGCGCTCCTCGGCAGAGGAGCGGCCACGACCGTCCCGCGACCCAAAGGGGGTGGCATGTCCGCAGACCAGGGCAGCTCGAAGGTGCTCACGCTGACGAAGAGCGATGCGCCCGAGGCGCTCGACACGCTCGGCCCCATCGACGTCATCGACACCACGTCGGCTCTCCCGGCCGTTCCGGCCCCGGCCGCACCGGCCGCCTCGGAAGCCATCGACACCCGCACCCTGTCCCGCTCGCTGTTCCTGCGGCTCGCCGCCCTCGACGAGAACAGCCCCGAGCGGGCCTATGTCCGGGACACCTTGATCGAACTGAACCTTCCGCTGGTGCGGTACGCGGCGGCCCGGTTCCGCTCGCGCAACGAGCCGATGGAAGACATCGTCCAGGTCGGCACCATCGGGCTGATCAAGGCGATCGACCGGTTCGACTGCGAACGCGGGGTGGAGTTCCCGACGTTCGCCATGCCGACCGTGGTCGGTGAGATCAAGCGGTTCTTCCGGGACACCTCGTGGTCGGTGCGGGTGCCGCGCCGGCTCCAGGAGCTGCGGCTGGCCCTCACCAAGGCCAGCGACGAACTCTCCCAGAAGCTGGACCGTTCCCCGACGGTCACCGAACTGGCCGCGGTCCTCGGTGTCTCCGAGGAGGACGTGGTCGACGGCCTGGCCGTGGGCAACGCCTACACCGCGTCGTCGCTGGACTCCCCGGCACCCGAGGACGACGGCGGCGAGGGCTCCCTCGCGGACCGCCTCGGCTACGAGGACACCGCGCTGGAGGGCGTCGAGTACCGCGAGTCCCTCAAGCCGCTGCTGGCCAAGCTGCCGCCCCGCGAGCGCCGGATCATCATGCTCCGGTTCTTCGCCAACATGACCCAGTCCCAGATCGGCGAGGAGGTCGGCATCTCCCAGATGCACGTCTCCCGGCTGCTCACCCGGACCCTGGCCCAGCTGCGCGAGGGCCTGATCTCGGACTAGGCGCCGGCTCTCCGGCCGAGGTCACCTTGCGGGGGTTCGGCCCCCGCACGGCTTCTTTCTGGCGTGCCGTCAGCCAAGGCGGCACCGCTTTCCGCGTACGCCGTCGGTGGCGCCGCCTTCGCAGGGGGTACGGCATCGGCGGCGCCGGACGGACGTGGGGGTTCCCCCTACGGACGTGGGGGTTCCCCCTACTTCAGCGCCAGCCAGGCCACCGCCGCCACGATCACGACCGCCGCGACCACGCCGAGGATCAGGCCCAGCCTGGGGCCCGAGGAGGTCTGCTGGGGGCGGCTGGTCTGGGGGTCGTCGACGAAGGCGCGGAACATCTGGGTGCTGCCCGCGGGGTCCGGGGTGCCCTGGGGGTTCTGGGAGTTGGCCATGGGTCGAGACCCTAGCGAAGTCGCTGGCGCTGGCCCAAGCGGGGGTTCCGTGACCGGGGCTTGTGGTGTGAACCGGCGTTCGGTCTTCTGGGGGCTCTGCCCCCAGACCCCCCTTTCGGCCTGAACGGCCTCGTCCTCAATCGCCGGACGGGCTCAGACGGTGCGGACCGGCCCTCGCCGAGCGCCATACGGGCTGAGCGGATGCCGACCGGTCCTCGCCGATCGCCGGACGGGCTGAGCGGGTGCCGACCGGCCCTCGCCGATCGCCGGACGGGCCGAGCGGGTGCCGACCGGTCCTCGCCGATCGCCGGACGGGCCGAGCGGATGCCGACCGGCCCTCGTCCATCCGTGCCAGCAGGGCCATCCGCGCGCCTCGCTGCCGTATCCCCCGCCCCACCTGCCTCTTTACATCCGCCAACACTTGCCTTTGCCAAAGTTTTGCTGGTCTCAGCATTCTCTTTATTTGCCTGCAACAACCATCCGCTTTTAAGGTTGCCCCAAGCAACGATATTGGGGAGGGCTGGATGGCGGAGGCGACGCAGTACGCCGAACTGGCGCGGCAGCTCACCGCCGTTGGCGCGGTGAAGCGGGATCTGGCACGGACTCTGCCCCCCTCCTGTCCGGCCGGATCGATCGCCGCTCTGATGGTGATCGACCAGCACGGGGACATCCGGATCGGGCAGCTGGCGGAGTCGCTGGTCGTGGACATGTCCGTCACCAGCCGGCACGTCGCCCATCTCGCCGACCGTGGGCTCATCGAACGCATCTGCGACCCCGCCGACAAACGCTCCCGCATTCTGCGGTTGACCCCCACCGGGCACGAGGTGCTCGACGACATGCAGCGGCGTACCGCCGCGCTGCTGGCCGAGCGGCTGAGCGGCTGGACCGAGGGCGAGATCGGGGAGCTGACCCGGCTGATGACCCGGCTGCGGGCGAGTTTCTGCGAGCACCGGCCGAGTGCTACTGCGAACAGCTGACTGCCGAACGCCAGTTCAAACCCCCCATCCCGGGCAGCCCCGACACCCGTACATCTGCGTATCTGGAAGAAGAAAAGGAAGCCCATGGCAACAACCACACCGGCCGGTGTGCGGGCCCACGCCAAGCACGGGGGAGGCTCCCACGGCGAAGCCATGTCGCACCGGCAGATCATGGAGGCGCTGACCGGGCTGCTGCTCGGCATGTTCGTGGCGATCCTGTCGTCGACGATCGTCTCCAACGCGCTGCCCGACATCATCACCGACCTCGGCGGCGGCCAGAGCGCGTACACCTGGGTCGTCACCGCCTCGCTGCTGGCGATGACCGCGTCCACCCCGCTGTGGGGCAAGCTCTCCGATCTGTTCTCCAAGAAGCTGCTGGTCCAGATCGCCCTGGTGATATTCATGCTGGGCTCGGCGGCGGCCGGACTCTCGCAGAACCCGGAGACCCTGATCACCTTCCGTGCCGTGCAGGGCATCGGCATGGGCGGGCTGTCGTCGCTGGCCCAGATCATCCTCGCGGCGATGATCTCCCCGCGCGAGCGCGGCCGGTACAACGGCTATCTCGGCGCCACCTTCGCCACCGCCATGGTCGGCGGCCCGCTGATCGGCGGTGTCATCACCGACACCTCCTGGCTCGGCTGGCGCTGGTGCTTCTACGTCGGCGTGCCCTTCGCGATCGTCGCCCTGGTCGTGCTCCAGCGCACCCTGCATCTGCCGGTCGTCAAGCGGCGGGTGAAGGTCGACTGGGCCGGGGCCTTCCTCATCACCGCCGCCGTCAGTCTGCTGCTGGTCTGGGTCACCTTCGCCGGGAGCAGGTACGACTGGGTGTCCTGGCAGACGTACGCCATGGTCGGCGGGACGCTCGCGCTGCTGCTGCTGTTCGTGTTCACCGAGTCCCGGGCGAGCGAGCCGATCGTCCCGCTGCGGCTGTTCCGCAACCGGACCATCTCGCTGGCCTCGCTGGCCTCGCTGTTCGTCGGCATCGCGATGTTCACGGGCACGATCTTCTTCTCCCAGTACTTCCAGCTCGCCCGCGACAAGTCGCCCACCATGTCCGGTGTCATGACCATCCCGATGATCATGGGCCTGTTCCTGTCCTCCACCCTCTCCGGCCGGATCATCACCCGCACCGGACGCTGGAAGAGCTGGCTGCTCATCGGCGGTGTCCTGGTGAGCGCCGGACTCGGGCTGCTGAGCACCATCGAGTACGACACCGCCTACTGGCACGTGGCGGTCTACATGGCCCTGCTGGGTCTCGGCGTCGGCATGATGATGCAGAACCTGGTGCTGGCCACCCAGAACCAGGTCGCCCCGAGCGACCTCGGTGCCGCCAGCTCGGTCGTGAACTTCTTCCGCTCCCTGGGCGGCGCCGTCGGCGTCTCCGCCCTCGGCGCGGTCCTCACCCACCGGATCACGCACTACGTCGAACAGGGCGCCGCCTCCCTCGACCCCCGGTCGGCCGCCGAACTGGCCGGCAGCGGTGACACCAACGGCGCCCTCCCGGACATGAACGCCCTGCCCGTCCCGATCCGCACCCTCATGGAGAGCAGCTACGGCAGCGGGATCGCCGATGTCTTCCTGTACGCGGCGCCCATCGCCCTGCTCGCCCTGCTCTGCTCCCTGTTCATCAAGGAGGTGCCGTTGCGCACCCAGGGGGCGCTGGCCCAGGCCGCCGCCGAGGGGGCGGCTGGTCCGGTGGGGAGTGAGGGGGCGGCGGTCGCCGAGGTGAGGGTGCCGGTCATGGTCGCCGCCGGTTTCGGTTCCGGTGGTGGGATACCGGTGCGCGGGGCCGTGCACGGGGCCGAGAGCGTGCCCGTGCCGCAGGCCGCCGTCACGCTGATCTCGCTGGGCGGGCGGCAGCTCGGCCGCTCGATCGCCCAGGGGGACGGTTCCTACGCGCTGGACGCGCCCGGCGCCGGATCATACGTCCTGATCGCCTCCGCCGACGGGTTCCAGCCACAGGCATCCACGATCGTCGTGAACGGTGAGCCGGTCTCGTACGACATCCTGCTCAGTGGGACCAGTGGGCTGACCGGGGTGGTGCGGGCCGCCACGAGCGGGGTGCCGGTCGAGGACGCGATGGTGATCGTGACCGATGTGCGCGGGGATCTGCTGGCCACCCGGAGCACCGGCGAGCAGGGCGAGTTCGCGCTCGGGGAGCTGGTGCCGGGGGCGGTGACCGTCGCCGTCACCGCCGTCGGTTTCCGGCCACGGGCGCTGCCTGTGGAGGTCGGGGGCACCGGGGTCACCCGGATCGAGGTCGAACTGGACGCGGGGGCCCGGGTCCAGGGGGTCGTCCGCGTCCCGCACGGGCCGCTCGCCGATGCCCGGGTCACCCTGGTCGACGCGGCCGGGAACGTGGCCGGCACCGCGACCACCGGGGCGGACGGGGCGTACGCCTTCACCGATCTGGACAGCGGGGAGTACACGGTCATCGCGACGGGCCATCCCCCGGTGGCGACCTCGCTGACCGTCTCCGGACCCGGTGTCGACGACCACGACATCAGCCTCGGCCACCCCGGCGAATGACCCGGCGAACGGCCGTTGCGCACGACCTTGTGGGGAGAACGGGATGGGACTGACCGCGCGGATCCGTACGCGGGACGGGTGGGCCGTGTCGCACGCGGTCGTCACGGTGATGGACCGAGCCGGCGCGCAGGTGCTGCGGGTCGAGGCGGACGGGGAGGGCGCGGTGCGGGATCCGGCCGCGCTGGCGCCCGGGGCGTACACCGTGATCGTCACGGCGGTCGGGTACGTGCCCGAGGCCCGCAGCGTGATCGTCACCGCGAGCGGCCGGGCCGAACTCGGCCCCCTGACGCTGGCCCGGCAGGGCGGCACCGAGCTGCCCCCGCCGGGGCCGGGGACCATCGACCCGGCGCACTCCAGCGTCGGCGCGGCGCATCACCCCCCGGACCTGCCGGGAGAAGGCCAGGGACCTCGGGCCGATGTTGAGGTAGCGGCGGCCGGCCAGCGGGGACAGCCACGGGTGGCGGACCAGCAGCCCCCGGTACTGGGTGGCCAGAGCGCGCAACTGTGCACGCCAGTCGGCGTCAGGGGCGTTTGCGTCGGGCAGGTCGAGTTCGCCGTGGACGGCGTCCAGGGCGAGTTCGAGGAGGTCGTCCTTGGTGTCGACGTACCAGTACACGGACATCGCGGTCACCCTCAGCTCGGCGGCCAGGCGGCGCATCGAGAACCCGCCGAGCCCCTCGGCGTCCAGCAGCCGGACGGTCACCTCGGTGATCCGGTCCCGGTCGAGGTGCGGCGGCCGCGGCCCGCTTCCGCCGCCGCCCCCGGTCCCAACGGTTCCCCCGGTTCCGCCGCTGCCCCCGGTTCCCCCGGTTCCGCCGCCTCGGCCGCCCCGCCGCGCGTCCCGCTCCGTCAGCCAGACGCTGACCCGCACACCGTCCTCGGCCTTGGCCATCCGCGCACCTTCCTCGGCAGTCCCGCACTGCCGACAAGGCTAGGGTCCTTCTGACGGATCACCAGAAGCACCCCGGGGCCCTCGGCCGACGACGGGCGGCTGGGGCTGGGGCTGCGGCTGGGGCTCGGGCTGCGGCGTGGCAGATGTCGGCCGCACGCCGGGCTGCGGCTGGGGCTGGGACTGCGGCGGCTCGGGCTGGCGCGGCTCGGGCTGGCGCGGCTCGGGCTGGGGCTCGGGCTGGGACTGCGGCGGCTGGGCGGAGCCCTTCCCCACCTTCTCCCCCTCCGCGTCGATGTGCGGCAGCAGCCGGTCCAGCCACTTCGGGGTCCACCAGGCGTGCGGGCCGAGCAGGGTCATCACCGCCGGGACCAGCAGCAGCCGTACGACGGTCGCGTCGATGAGGACGCTCACGGCCAGGCCCAGGCCCAGCATCTTGACCACGATGTTGTCGCTGATGATGAACGCGGCGAAGACGCTGACCATGATCAGGGCCGCGCAGGTGATGACCCGGGCGGTGATCTCCAGGGCGTGCGCGACCGCGGCCCTGGCGTCGCCCGTGCGGAGCCAGCCCTCGTGGACGCGGGAGAGCAGAAAGATCTCGTAGTCCATGCTCAGGCCGAAGATGATCGCGAACATCATCATCGGGACGTAGCTCTCGATGGGGACCGTGCCCGAGACGCCGAGGGCCGGGCCGCCCCAGCCCCACTGGAAGACGGCCACGACGACCCCGTACGAGGCCGCGATGGACAGGACGTTGAGGACGGCCGCCTTCACCGCCACGAGGAGGCCGTGGAAGACCGCCAGGATGATCAGGAAGGCGAGGGCGACCACGACCCCGATGATCAGCGGCAGCCGCTCGGCCACGATGTCCCGGAAGTCGACCTGGGCGGCCGTGGAACCGGTGACATAGCCCTTGGCGGCGGTGCCCTTCAGGGCGGCGGGGAGGGTGTCGTGGATCAGCCGGTTGGTCAGGGCCGTGGTGTCGGCGCTCTGCGGGGACGTCGACGAATAGACCGTGGCCAGCAGGACGTCCCCGTCCCCGGCGGGCATCAGCGGGGTGACCGTCGCCGCGCCCGGTACGGCGTTCAGGGTCCGCTGCGCCTGGGCGGCGACGGCCTGGCGCTGGCCCGCGGGCACCGCGGTCTGGTCGACGACGACGGTCAGCGGGCCGTTGGAGCCGGGCCCGAACGCGTCGGTCATCAGGTCGTACGCCCGCCGGTCGGTGAAGGACGTGGGGTCGGCGCCGTCGTCGATATGGCCGAGCTGGATGGAGAAGACGGGGATCGCGAGGACGACGATGGCCGTCACCCCGGCCGCCAGATAGCGCAGCGGCCGGCGCTGCACCCGCCGCGCGTACCGGTGCCACATCCCCTGCGGTGCCTCGCCGGGCGGGGCGTCGGTCTCGGCGACCGGGCGGCGCACATGCCAGCGGTCGATCTGATTGCCGATCAGCCCCAGCAGGGCCGGGACCAGCGTCAGCGCGCCGAGCACCGCCGAGATCACGGTCACCGCGGCGGCGGCCCCCAGCTTGCCGATGAAGGAGACGCCGGAGGCGTACAGGCCCGCCAGCGCCACGATCACCGTGCAGCCGGAGACCAGCACGGCCCGGCCGCTGATGGCGCTCGCCAGCCCGGCCGCGCGCACCGGGCTCGCACCGTCGATGAGCCGCTGGCGGTACCGGGTGATCAGGAACAGGGCGTAGTCGATGCCGACGCCGAGCCCGATCATCGTGGCCAGGGTCGGGGAGACGGTGGCGAAGGTGAAGGCGGCGGCGAGCAGTCCGAGACAGGCCAGTCCGCCGATCACCCCGATCAGCGCGGTGAGCAGCGGGATGAAGGCCGCGATGACACTGCCGAAGCCGATCAGCAGTACGACGACGGCCACCGCGAACCCGATCAGCTCGCTGATCCGGTCGTTGGCCACGGGCCGGGCCAGCTCGCCCAGCGATCCGCCGTACTCGACCTGCGCCCCGGCCGCCCGCAGCGGCTGTACGGAGTCGTCGACGCCGTGCAGATAGCTCTCGCCCAGGTTGGAGGGCATCACGTCGAAGCGGACGGTGATGTAGGCGGTTCTGCCGTCGGTGGCGAGCGGGCCGGTGCCCGGGGCGGCCGACGGGGTGGTCAGCGGGTTCTGCACCGACTGCACGTGCGGGAGTTTCTGGAGGTCGCCGACCGTCTGCGCGATCTCGGTGCCGAGCGCGGTCAGGGGCTGTCCGGCGTCGTGCAGCACGATCTGGGCGCTGTAGCCGCCGGCCGCCGGGCTGTGCTGCTTGAGGATGTCGCTGCCGTGCTGGGACTGGGCGCCGGGCAGCTCGAAGTTGTCGGCGTAGGTGCCGCCGAAGGTGCGTTCGAGGACTTGGAGCCCGGCCATCGCGGCCAGCCACGCCACGATGACGATCACGAAATGGCGGGCGCACCATTCCCCGAGCCGTTGCAGGAGGCCGGATCTCGCCCGGCTCAGGGCGCTTGACACGCTCTCATTGGATGCCGGGGTGGGCGTCCCGGCATCCTGAGGGGGGCCACATGGGCGACTTGGGCCGCATAGGCCGTATGGGCCGTATGAACAGGTGCCCCGGAGCAGCTCGCTCCGGGGCACCTGTTCATGGTGCGTGGCACCCGCTCATGAAGCAGGGCACCTGTTCATGAAGCGGGGCACCTGTTCATGGCGTGCGGGCCATGGATATGGATACGGTCCTCAGCCCGCGGCCGGGCTCACGGGCTGGGTCAGGTCGTAGAACGTGCTGGTCCCGGCCGTGACCTCGGTGAAGTTCTGCTGGACCCAGGTGGAGATCTCCGCCGCGGTGCCGCCGTCACCGCCCCCGCCGAAACCGCCGGAGACGATGAAGTAGTGGATCTGCCCCTCCTCCACGTACTGCTGGAACTGGGCCAGCGTGGGCGACGGGTCGGTGCCGTTGAAGCCGCCGATGGCCATCACCGGATCGCCGGTGGCCAGCTGGTAGCTCGCGGCGTTCTGGGCGCCGACGGCCGCCGCCGACCAGGTGAACCCGTCCGAGTCCTCCAGCAGTTGCTGGGCCTCGTCGCTCACGGCGGCCCCGTCGAGCAGTCCGCCCATCGCGCCGCCACCGCCCGTACCGCCGCCCGTACCGCCACCGGTGCCGCCGCCCTGCGCGGTGCCGCCGCCCGGGGCCTGGCCGCGCGTTCCGCCGGCGAAGCCGCCACCGGCGGGGGGCTGTCCCGTCTGGCCGCCGCCCTGCTGGCCCTGGGTGCCGGGCGGGAGCCCACCGGCGCGGGTGCCGCCCCCGGCACCCCCGGCACCACCGCCACCGCCGCCGCCCCGGCCTGCCGTGACCGCCGGACCGGCCGTCACGATCGACCCGGTGTGTCCCACGTCGAGCGTGCTCAGGGTGTACGCCGTCGGACCCGCGAGCACGGCGAGCGCGCCGAGTCCGAGGACGCCGAGGGTCAGCGGACGGCTCAGCCGGGTGACGAAGACCAGACCGAGCGCGGCGGTCAGACCGCCGATCAGCACCAGCCACTTCAGCCACGGCAGATAGTCGGCCGACCGGTTGAGCAGCACGTATCCCCAGGCCGCCGTCACCGTCACGGCGCCCGCGAGGGTGAGCGAGGCCCAGGCCCGGCCGCGCTCCTCCCACAGCACCGTCGCGCCCATGCCGATCAGCGGGGCGATGTAAGGGGCGAGGGCGACGGTGTAGTACTCGTGGAAGATGCCCTGCATGAAGCTGAACACCACCATGGTGATCAGCATCGCGCCGCCCCACAGCAGGAACGCCGAGCGGGCGGTGTCCGTGCGTGGCGCCCTGCGCAGCAGCCAGATCGCCGCGAGGAGCAGGATCAGCGCGGCCGGGATCAGCCAGGAGATCTGGCCGCCGACGGTCGAGGTGAACATCCGGTCCCAGCCGACCGTGTCCCCGCCGCGCCCGCCGCCGACGCTGCCGGCCTCATCGCCGTTGAGCCGCCCGAGGCCGTTGTAGCCGAAGGTCAGCTCCAGGAAGGAGTTGGTCTGCGAGCCGCCGATGTAGGGGCGGGAGGACGCCGGCCACAGTTCGACGATCGCGACCCACCAGCCGCCCGCGAGGATGACCGCGAGCCCGCCGAGCAGCACCTGGCCGATCCGCTTGCGCACACTCGTCGGCGCGAGGACGAGATAGATGAGGGCCAGCACCGGCAGGATCAGGAACGCCTGGAGGGTCTTGACCAGGAACGCCAGACCGATCGCCGCGCCCGCCCACATCAGCCACTTGGTCTGGGCCTGCTCCAGCGCGCGCAGGGTGCAGTACACGGCGGCGGCCATCAGCAGGGCGAGCGCGGCGTCCGGGTTGTTGAAGCGGAACATCAGCGCGGCGACCGGGGTCAGCGCGAACACCGCCATGGTGATCAGCCCGGCCCCGGCGCTGAACCGGCGGCGGACGGCGGCGTACAGCACGCCTGCCGTGGCGACCGCCATCAGCACCTCGGGGAAGAGGATCGCGAAGGAGTTCAGCCCCAGCAGCCGTACCGACAGGGACATCGGCCACAGGGACGCCGGTGGTTTGTCGACGGTGATGGCGTTGCTCGCGTCGAGCGAGCCGAAGAAGAACGCCTTCCAGGACTCGCTGCCCGCCTGGACGGCCGCCGAGTAGAAGGAGTTGGCGTATCCGGACGAGGTGAGGTTCCAGGTGTAGAGGGCGCCGATCACCACCAGCGTGGCGAGGAACGCCGGGCGCACCCAGCGCGGGTCCTCGGGCCGCCCGCGCCGGACCCGGTGCAGGAAGGGCGGCTTGCGGTGCGGGGCGGCGGGCTGCGTGCCGGGCACGGGGGCCGGCTCATGGGGCGTGGTCGTCGACGTCATCGGGGGTTCCTCGGGTCCGTCGGATCGGTGTCCTGCGGGTCGCCCGGCCGGGGGCGGAAGGGGTCACTGTCGTAGGGGGTCCGGCCACTGGCGTCATACGTCCGGCCGCTCGCGTCATACGTACGGCTACTGGCGTCGTACGACCGACCGCTCGGGTCATACGTACGGCCGCCGGCGTCGTACGACCGGCCACTCCCGTCGTACGACCGGCCACTCCCGTCACCTGTCCGACCGCTCCCGTCGTACGACCGGCCGCCCGTGTCGTACGGCCGCTGGGGCGGTGGCCCCGGATACGGCTGCCATCCCCCCGCCCCCGATTGGCCGGCGTAGGTCGGGGTGGTCGGGGCGGTCGGGGAGTGCGGGCCCTGCGGGGGCCTCGGGGCGAGGCGCGGGTCGTGCCCGGCGACGATCGTCGTACCGCCGTGGCCGGGGCCCTCGCGGTGGTCCGGGAAGACCCAGATGCGGAAGAGCAGGAACCGCAGCACGGTCGCGGCGAGGTTGGCGGCGATCAGCACGGCCAGCTCGGTGGAGTGCCCGGGGTCGCCGCTCGCCGCGTTCAGGGCGGCGAGGGAACCACTGGTCAGCACCAGGCCGATGGCGAACACGACCAGCCCCTGCGCCTGGTGCCGGACCGCACCCGCCCGGCCGCGCACCCCGAAGGTGAGCCGCCGGTTGGCGGCGGTGTTGCCGAGCGCGGAGACCAGCAGCGCCAGCGCGTTGGCCACCTGCGACCCGGTGAAACCCCGGAAGGCCGTGTACAGCAGCAGATAGAAGAGGGTGGACAGCGCGCCGACCACACAGAACCCGACGAGCTGGCGGGCCAGCCCCTTGGGTACGTTCGTCAGCTGACGGTCGCGCGGATCGTCGCCGAACGGGCGGGTCAGCCGGTCCAGCGGCAGCGAACCGGTGGCCAGGGCCTTGCCCACCCGCCAGACGCCCTTGAGGTCGTCGGTGGCGGTCCGCACCAGGTGCACGGTGGAGTCGGGGTCGTCGACCCAGTCCACCGGCACCTCGTGGATGCGCAGGCCCGCCCGCTCGGCGAGCACCAGCATCTCGGTGTCGAAGAACCAACCCGTATCCTCCACCAGCGGCAGCAGCGCCCGGGCGACATCGCCGCGGATCGCCTTGAAGCCGCACTGGGCGTCGGAGAACCGGGCCTGGAGCGAGCCGCGCAGGATCAGGTTGTAGGAGCGGGAGATGAACTCCCGTTTGGCGCCGCGCACCACGCGGGAGCTTCTGGCCAGCCGGGAGCCGATCGCCAGGTCCGAGTGGCCCGAGATCAGCGGCGCCACCAGCGGCAGCAGCGCGTTGAGGTCGGTGGACAGATCGACGTCCATGTACGCGAGGACCGGGGCGTCGGAGCCGGACCACACCGTGCGCAGGGCACGGCCGCGGCCCTTCTGCTCCAGCCGCACCGCGCGGACCCCGGTGAGGGTGTCCGCGAGCCGGGCGGACACCTCGGGGGTGGTGTCCGCCGAGGCGTTGTCGGCGATCGTGATGCGGAACGGGTAGGGGAAGGTACGGGTGAGGTGCTCGTGCAGCCGCAGCACACACGGCTCCAGATCCTTCTCCTCGTTGTATACGGGAATCACGACGTCGAGGACCGGCGCTCCGGCCGCCGTGGCCGGGAGATGCTCCCGGGCCGGCAGCGTGGGGGGTTGGGCGCCGCTTGAAGGCGCCCGAGAGTCGGTTCGCATGGAACGACTGTTGTCACGTGCCCTGTCGCACCCATGTGGTGGCGCTGTGCTGTGGCTGTGATTGGTGTTGCCAGTTCATTGCACGCGCCTGGGGCCCTTCCAGCGCGGGCAGATGGACCGTGAACACCGTGTGTCCGGGCCTGCTGTCGACGCTCACCGCACCGCCGTGCGCGGTCGCCACGGCCTCCACGATGGCCAGGCCCAGGCCGGTCGAGCCGGTCGAACCGGCCCGCCGGGTGCGCCCGGAGTCGCCGCGCGCGAACCGCTCGAAGACATGCGGCAGCAGTTCGGGCGGGATGCCGGGCCCGTCGTCCTGCACGTCCACGCACAGCCCCGGCGCACCGCACCGCACCCGGGCGGTGACCGTCGTACCGGCCGGGGTGTGGGTGCGGGCGTTGGCCAGCAGATTGACCAGCACCTGCTGCAACCGGGCCGCGTCCGCTCTGACCAGCGCGGGCTCCTCGGGCAGCGCGAGCCGCCAGTTGTGGTCCCGCCCGGCGGCGCGCGCGTCGCTGACGGTGTCCACGACCAGCGGTACGAGATCGGTCTGCTCGAACTGGAGCGGCCGGCCGGCGTCCAGCCGGGCCAGCAGCAGCAGATCCTCGACCAGCAGCGTCATCCGGGCCGCCTCGGACTCGATGCGGCGCAGCGCGTGCCGGGTGTCGGGGCCGACCTCCTCGCGGCCGCGCCGGGTCAGCTCGGCGTACCCGCGGATCGAGGCCAGGGGGGTACGCAGCTCATGGCTGGCGTCGGCGACGAACTGCCGGACCCGCATCTCGCTCTGCTGGCGGGAGTGCAGCGCCCCGTGCACATGGTCGAGCAGCCGGTTGACGGCGAGGCCGACCTGGCCGACCTCGGTGTGCGGGTCGGTCTGGAACTCCGGGACCCGCTCGTCGAGGTACACCTCGCCGCTGTGCAGCGGGATCTCGGAGACCCGGATGGCGGTGGCGGCGACCCGGCGCAGCGGGCGGGTGGCGACGTTGACGATCACCACGCCGGCCAGCGAGGCGGCGATCAGCCCGGCGGCGGTCACACTGATCTCGATCAGCAGCAGGGTGCGCAGGGTGTTGCTGACGTCGGTGGTCGGTATGGCCACGTAGTAGTCGCGGGAGCCGTCCGCGTTGGTGCCGAACTGGACCCGGTACTCGCCGAGTCCGGGAATGTCGATGGTGTGCGGGTTCCCGTCGCGGGGCGCGGAGTCCAGCGCCGCTATCTGCGACTGGTTCAGGTTCTGGGGCTGGGTGTAGTCGGCGGACCGGTCGCCGACCACGGCGCTGACGACGGTGCCGCCCACCAGTTCGGCGCCGATGGTGCCCTGCGGCTGCGGGCCGCGCGTCACGAAGTCGACGAGATCGGCCGGGTCCTTCTTGACCGACTTGCCCAGTCCGTCTACGTACGGCCCCGGCCCGACCACCCGCGCGACCGACTCCCCGAGCCGGGCGTCGAGTTCGGCGTACAGATGCGAGCGCAGGGCGACCGTGGTGACGGTGCCGATCACCGCGCACACCACGGCGATCAGCACCACGGAGGCGACGACCAGCCGGGACCGCAGCGTCCGGGGCTGACCCGCCGGGCGCCGCCACGGTCGCGGCTGTCGCCATGGGGTCATGACGTGGCGGGCTTGATCAGATATCCCGCGCCGCGCCGGGTGTGGATCATCGGCTCGCGCCCGGCGTCGATCTTCCGCCGCAGGTAGGAGATGTACAGCTCGACGACATTGGCCTGACCGCCGAAGTCGTAGGACCACACCCGGTCGAGTATCTGCGCCTTGCTGAGCACCCGGCGCGGATTGCGCATCAGGAACCGCAGCAGCTCGAACTCGGTCGCGGTCAGATGGATGCCCTGCCCGGCGCGGGTCACCTCGTGGCTGTCCTCGTCCAGCGTGAGGTCACCGACGACCAGGACGGAGTCGGAGCGGCGGTCGGCGGCGCCGGAGCGGCGGATCAGCCCGCGCAGCCGTGCGACGACCTCCTCCAGGCTGAACGGCTTGGTGACGTAGTCGTCCCCGCCGGCCGTCAGCCCGGCGATCCGGTCCTCCACCGCGTCCTTCGCGGTCAGGAACAGCACCGGTACTTCGGGCAGTTCGCGGCGCAGCCGCCCCAGCACGGTCAGCCCGTCCATGTCGGGCAGCATCATGTCGAGCACCACGGCGTCCGGCCGGAACTCGCGCGCCGTCTGCACGGCCCCCTGGCCGTCGCCGGAACTCCGGATCTGCCATCCTTCGTAGCGCAGGGCCATGGACAGCAGCTCGGTGATCGACTGCTCGTCGTCCACCACAAGCACCCGGACGGGGCTCCCGTCCGGCCTCAGCAGTTCGGTGCGCCCTTGGGGCGAGGTCGTGGTCATACCGGACACCTTTTCCGCGGCCTCTTAGAGGGCCCTTTCCAGAACCTGTGATTTCTCTGAGAAATCCACAGCGGGGTCCAAGGAAGGGCTGGGGCAGGGGGTGAGGAAGGGTGGGACGGCTCGTGGCAAAGGCTCGTGGCAAAAGGGCCGGTGGCGAGAGGGCGGGGAGGCAGCAGGGCGGCCGCAGGGCGGCCATCGAGCGGCTACAGAGCGGCCATAGAGCGGCCATGCGGCATGGAACGGCCATAGGGCGACCATGGGAAGGCCGCGGGGCGGCCATGGGGAGGCCACCTCACCATGGAGAGGCTGCGGGGCGGCCCTGGGAAGGCCGCCTCAGAACAGCCCGTCCTGCCGATGCGCCTCCTTCGCGAACTCCCGCACCGGCACGGACACCTCCCCGAGCCCCCCGCCACCCCCGTCGGCGGCCACCGGCATCAGCTCCCACCCCCGCATCAGCCGCGTGTCGAGCACGACCACCCCCCGCCCGGTCCGCAGATGCAGATCCGGCCCGGCGGCCGCGACCAGCTCACCGCTGACCGTCCCGCCCGCGACCAGCTCACTCACCTCCCCGAAGGCATCCGGCAGCCCCGCCAGCCCGAACACCCCGACGTGATCCACCACCCCCAGCGGCGCCCGCGTCAGCGACTGGGGCCAGGCGGGCAGCGCCACCGCCCGCGCGTGCAGCTCCCCGATCTCCGCCGCCCGCTCCGCCTCGCCCCCCGCCAGCGCGGAACGCACCGCGCGCTTGGCGGCGTACGGAATCCGGTCGGGCACGCCCAGGGCCGCCCGCAACAGCTCTTCGGCGCGGCGCGCGGCCATCAGCGGCCCGGCGCCCAGCCAGCTGAAACAGACCGCCCCCTGCTCCAGCAGCCGCGCCGGCCCCCGCGCGACACCGGTGATCCCGACCTTGGTCATGCCGGGCCCGAACCACGCCAGATACACGTGGTACGGCCGGGGGTCGTCCGCGATGGTGTCGGCGGCCACCGAGTGCGCCCGGTCCAGCCGCGCGCACTCCTCGCACCGCACGCCGGTACTGCGCCCCGACACCGCCGCCCGCACGGGACACGGATTCCCCCGCGCTCCGACACACGTCCGCCCACCCCCCGTACCGACCCCGAAGGCCACCCTTTTCCCCCAGGTCAGCGCGGACCGCCGACCCCCGTCCCACTCCAGCCCCGGACCCCGTACCGACCACCGCAGTCCCGAGCAACGCCATGACCGACCCATTGCCCGAAGCGTAGAGGCGACCACTGACAACGGGCCGGGGACGGGGGACAACGCCCCCCGGGGGGCGTTAACCCCTCCCCAACCCCTCGATGGCCACAGCCGCCGCCTCGGCGACCACTTCGTCGCGCCGCTCGGCCCCCTCCTGGTCACGGGAGGTGAGGACGGACAGCACGATCGGGTTGCCGCCGTCGTCGGGCCACAGCACGGCGATGTCGTTCCGGCCGCCGTAGCCCGCGGTGCCGCTCTTGTCCCCGACGGTCCAGCCGTCCGGCACTCCGGCGGCGATGAGGGTCTCGCCGGTGGTG
This sequence comes from Streptomyces sp. NPDC056734, assembly GCF_042790455.1. Lineage (NCBI taxonomy): Bacteria > Bacillati > Actinomycetota > Actinomycetes > Kitasatosporales > Streptomycetaceae > Streptomyces > Streptomyces sp. NPDC056734. The sequence continues at coordinate 236,820 of NZ_JBHTZD010000007.1, read as the reverse complement.
TTGGTCTGCATCCAGGTCCGCAGCAACGCCCGCTCGTCCCGCTCCAGCCCCTCGCCGAGCAGCATCGCCCGCAGACTGCCGGTCAGGGCGCGGGGCGTGCTGGTGTCCCGGATGTCCCCCGGCGTGCCCTCGCTCATATCGGGCTCGAAGCGGTCCATCTCGGTGACGTCGTCGCCGAGTTCCGCCAGGACGGCCTCCAGCGCGTCGGGCCCGCCGAGGTCCTCCAGAAGCAGATTGACGGCGGTGTTGTCGCTGTACCAGAGGGTGGCGGCACACAGCTCGCGCAGGCTCATGCCGGTCTCGATGAAGTTCTCGGTGACGGGCGAGTTCTCGACGATGTCCTCGCGGGTGTAGTGCACGACCTTGTCCATCCCCGCCACCCCGTGCTCGCGCAGCACGGCACCGGCGGCGAGCGCCTTGAAGGTGGAGGCGTAGGCGAACCGTTCGTCCGGCCGGTGCCCGACGGTACGTCCCGTGCCGGTGTCGAGGGCGTAGACCCCGACACGGGCGTCGAACTCCTTCTCCAGCGCCTGGAACTCCCGTTTCACGGCCTGGGCGTCCGGCTGTTCATGGTCGGCGGCGGCCTGCGCGCCCACGGTCCGCTGCCCCGCCGCCCCCTGGTTCTCCCCCTGGGCACAGGCGGGCAGGGCGGCGAGCACGAACACCCCGGCCGCGGCGGCGGCACCCCGGCGGACCCGAAGCACGGACGACGTCATGGCATGACCTCCAGAGAGCGAGCGGGGTGACCCCCGGGCCGGAACGGCCTTTCGCCCCTCACCCTGAGCCCCACCCGCCCCGGCCGTCCAAGACGCACCCGTACGTATCCATGCCGTTTCGGCATAGCGGTCGTGGTGCCCGTGGCCCACTGCGCGGCCCCGGTCCCGCGGAGCCGCTTTGGCATAGTGAGAGCTGTGGATCTTCTGGGGGCATGCCGTGCGTTCGTCCATGTGAGCGAGCACGGGAGTTTCACGGTGGGAGCGGCGGCGGCACGGATGGCACAGCCCGTGGCCAGCCGCCGCGTGGCCGCGCTGGAACGGCACTTCGGCGAGCGACTGCTGTCGAGATCGTCGCGTACGGTGGCGCTGACCCCGTTCGGCCGGGACGTACTGCCGCTGGCCCGCCGGTTCGTGCGGCTCGGGGACCGGCTGGAGCACGAGGCGGCGGCCGCCCGGCACCGCCCGCTGCGGCTCGCCGTCCCGCCCGACCTCCCCACCGGCGCGCTGGCCCGGCTGATCGCCGCCGCCCAGCGGCACGGCATCCCCCTGGACCCCCGCCCGGCCGGCCCCGCCGAACGGGCCGAACTGGTCGGCTCACGGGAGGTACGGGCGGCGCTGCTCGCGGTGGCGCCGGACGCGGCGGCATGGACGGTACCGCTCGGCCTCGCGGTCACCGATGCGCCGGGTGCGGGCCCGATCTACCTCGACACCCTGCGCCCGGCCCGCGCGGACGGCGACCGGCGCGCACGCCGTGTCTGGCTCCAGCCGGAGGACGACGTACCGCACATCCGCGACCGGCTGACCCGCCTCCGCGACGCCCTGGGCCTGCGCCCGGCCCAGCTGGCGGTGGCCCCCCACCTCACGGCAGCCGCCGCCGAGGTGCTCGCGGGCGGCGGGGACGCCCTGGTCTGCGCAAGGGGACAGGCCGACGCGCTGGGCCTGCGCTGGCGGGAGATCGGGGAACTGCATCAGGGACCACACGCGGGTCTGACGCGCGGGTACGCACTGGTGGCGGCGGAGGAGGGCGACACGGAGACGACGGACCGCCTCCGCAGTGAATGCGGGAGGCCGATGGCCGCCTGCCTGTACGCGGAGCAGACGGACGAGAGAAACGAGAAGAACAAGAAGATCAGGACCCCATGAAGAACACCGCATCCCTCCTCACCGACCTCCGAGCCACCCTCCGCGAGAGCGGCCTGCACGGATCCTTCCTGGTACGGGACCTGGACACGGGCGAGGAGGTGGGCATCGACCCGGACATCGAGTTCCCGGTGGCGTCCCTGGTGAAGATCCCGCTGGCCCTGGCGACCCTGGAACGCGTCCGCCGGGGCGAACTGGACGCCGCCATGCCGGTGGAGGTGCAGCCGGGCCGGATGACGATCCCGGGCCCGACCGGCATGAGCCGCTTCCGTCATCCGGCGCGGGTGGCGGTGGCGGACCTGGTGTATCTGAGCACCTGCATCAGTGACGGAGTGGCGGCCGACGCCCTCTTCACGCTGACCCCGCCCAGCCAGGTGGCGGCGATCCTCGCGGACCTGGGGGTGACCGGGATCGCCGTACGCCACACCATGGACCAGCTCACCGACACCCCGGCGGAACGCTTCACCGCCTCCGATCTCCACCTCGCCCACGCCCTCGCCATCGACGCGGGCACCCCGGGCCGCGGCCACCGGGTCCCCCAGCTCGACATCTCCCACGCGAACACCGGCACGGCCAGGGCCTTCGTGGACCTCCTCCAGGCGATCTGGCACCCATCCCTCCCACCCGAGGTGGCCACGGCCGTACGGACCCTCCTCGCCGCGAATGTCCTGCGCCACCGGCTGGCCCCCGACTTCGCCTCGGACGCGGCCACCTGGTCGTCCAAGACCGGCACGCTGCTCAACCTCCGGCACGAGGCGGGGGTGGTGGAGCACACCGACGGCCGGCGCTACGCGGTGGCGGCGCTCACGGAATCGCGGGTGGCGGCGGGCCACCAGCCGGGCGTGGACGCGGTGATGGGCCAGGTGGCACGCCGGTTGCGGGACCACGTGCGGGCGTGGGGGACGTAGCGCAAGCCCTTGGACCCGGCATGACGTGCGAGTGAGCCCCCGGCGCGCACGCTCCCCACCACGGCGCACGAGCCACCCCCACTGCCCACCCGGGCTTCCGCACGCCCGGGGCAGAGGGCCGGGGGACGGAAAGGATCCCGCAGATGCCGGGGCCTCCGGCAGACGGGCGTACCGGCCGCCTCGCACGAGCAGGCGGCCGGCGGCAGCGAGAGGCAGGGCTTCGTGAGCAACCCGCAGGACGACGACGCGATCGAGACGGTCACCGCGGCGGAGGTGGGCCGGGTCGCCGAGCAGGGCCTGTACTCGGCCCCCAGCGCGCTGACCCCGGCGGCCGGCCAGGTGGCCGAGGCCCTGATCGCCACGCTCAAGGGCCTGGCCGGCGAACCGCTGCTCCCCGCCGACCTCCAGCAACTGGTGGACCGGGTACGGCAGAAGGCGACCATCGGCTTCCCCTGGATCACCACCGGGGACGGCGTGAAACTGTCGGCGCACACGATCAGGCTGAACACGGACGAGCGCCGCCCGGTGGTGATCGTCCCGGCGGGCTGGACCCCGTTCGGCTGGGCGCTCTTCGAGTGGGCGTATCTGCTGCTGGCGGACCGCGGCTACCACGTCCTCGCCTACACCCCGAGGGGCCTGGGCACCACGATCCAGGTGCCGGGCGGCGCGTACATCGACGGCCCGTTCACGTCCGGGGGCACGATCGATGTGGCCGGCGAGAAGGACTGGGCGGACGGTTCGACGGTGATCGATTACGCCCAGCAGCACTTCAACCCGAGCCGGGTCGGGTTCCTGGGCGAGTCGTACGGTTCGGGCATCAGCCAGCTGGTGGCGGCGCACGACGAGAGGAACCGGGTGGCCGCGGTCGTGGCCCTGAGCACCTGGAGCGACCTGGCCGAGAGCCTGTACCACCATGACACCCGCCACCTGGCGGCGGTGACGTCCCTGATCAACTTCACCGGCGGCCCGAAGGAACGCAAGTTCGACGAGGAGACCCGCCGGATCCTGGACGACTTCGAGGCGGGCGAGAACCTGGACCGGGTGGTGGACTGGGCCGAGACCCGCTCCCCGTCCACATACCTGGACCGCACCAACACCCGCCGAATCCCCACCTTCTTCTCCAACACCTGGCACGAGACGCTGTTCCCGGCGGGCCAGCTGGTCCGCCGGTACGACGAGCTGACGGCCCCGAAGCACCTCAACCTCTGGATCGGCGATCACGCGGCCCCCGAGGGCGCCGCTCTGACGATCCCGTTCAGCGGCCCGAACGTCCCACTGGAGGAGGCGTTCGCCTGGCTGGACCACTACCTCCTGGACGCCGAGAACGACGTGCCCTCCTGGCCCGCGCTGACCAGCCAGGTGATGTTCACCTACGAGACCCGCACGGACCCGTCGACCGGCAAGAACGTGATCACGACCCCGGCGATCCGCGAGCCGAGCCCGACCTGGTCGTCCATCACCACGGCAACGGAGCGCTGGTACCTCACGGAGGGGTCCCCCACCGGCCAGGACGGCGGCCTGGCCCCGGCCCTGGAGACCGGCTGGACCCGCGAATTCACCACCGGCCAACTGACGGACGCGACCGCGGTGGACGCGATCATCACCACCGGCCAGGCGGAATGGACGGGCAACCCGAAAACCTACGACACGGACAAATTCGACCGCCAGCACCTGGCCGTCTGGACCACCCCCGAACCCCCGGACTCCCCCACTCCTGACGGCCCCTCCCGCCGCATCCGAGGCATCCCCGAACTGACTCTCACCCTCCGCAACACGGCCACGTCGGCAACCGTGATCGCCTACCTCTTCGACCTCGCCCCCGACAACACGGCCCGCATCATCACCCACGAGCCCCTGACCCTCCCCACCCTCACCCCCCACGAGAACCACCACGTCACCTGGCCCCTCCAGCCCACCGCCTACGACCTCCCGCCCGGCCACCGCCTGATGCTGGTCCTCAACAGCAAGGACCAGCTGTACTCGGCCGCGGACACGGAAGGCAGCAGGACGACCATCACGTCCTTGTCCGAGGAACCGGCGCAACTGTCCTTGCCGTTGGGCTGACGGGCCCGGGGCCAACTGAAAAAGCCCCTCCGGGATGATCCCGGAGGGGCTTTGACCTGTGCACTCGGCAGGATTCGAACCTGCAACCTTCTGATCCGTAGTCAGATGCTCTATCCGTTAAGCTACGAGTGCTTGTGTGCTGTTTTTTTGTCTCTGCTTTGGGTCCGTGAGGGCCGCTCGCGGCGACAGGAAGAACAGTACATGACTGCCGCCGTCATGTGAAATCCATTGCCCGCACCCTGTATGACCTGCGAAAACGATGCCAGAAGGGCATGGACTGCCGGGCGGGTCGCGCAACGAATCAGGGAGCCCTGCCTGACTCGGCGGGGCTCCCTGATTCTCGGTGCGGAGGCGGAGGGATTTGAACCCTCGATGGGCTTTAAGGCCCAAACCGCATTAGCAGTGCGGCGCCATAGACCGGACTAGGCGACGCCTCCAGCACAACCGTTCGCGCGAGCGCGAATGGCGCGTGCAGATGATGACACAGACGAGCGGGGTGTCACCAATCGCCCCCACCGTACTAGGCGGGCGGGGGACAGGGCAAAGGCGTTCGCGGGGGTGCGGCCGGCGGGCCGTGGTCCGCAACGTCGCGGCCGTCCCGGCGTTAATCAGGTCATGTCGCAGGCCATGTCAAATGTCAGGTCAAATGTCAGGTCACAGGTCACGTCCCCGGGCGGGGCGCGTCGCGTCCTCCGCGTCGGCGTCCTCCTCCTCACCGTCGGGGCGCTCTCCGGCGCTCCCTCCGTCGTCGCCGCCCCCTCCCCCGCGCTGCCGCCGCCCATCCGGCTGGAGGACCGGGTCACCAGTGGGCAGCTGGAGGTCACGCTCCGGGACACCGACGGGAAGGAGACCTCGTACGACGTCTCCTGTCAGCCCGATGGGGGCAGTCATCCCGATGTCCGTGGGGCGTGCGGGGCCGTGGAGCGGGAGGTCACGGCGGGGCGGGATCCGTTCGCGCCGGTCGCGGAGGGGAGCGTCTGCACCATGCTCTACGGCGGGACGGCCACCGCCCAGGTCACCGGCACCTGGTCCGGGCGGCGCGTCGACGCGCGGTTCGAGCGGACCAATGGGTGTGAGATCGACCGATGGAACCGGCTGGTGCCGTTGCTGCCCGAGGCGCGGGGCTAGCCGGCGGGCCCGGGCGCGATCCCCCTTCCTACCCCTTTCTGGGTATTCGTACCTGGGGTGTAAGGGTTTGCCGTAGGGGATGCGGGTGAGGGGTGGAGGTGGCCGGATGTGCCGGTTGGGCGGCCCTGCCGGTACCTGCGCCCCGCCCCGTACCCCGTCACCGGGTCGTGGGACCTCTCTCCCATCCGGCGTCGCGAGCGCGAGCCCAGCCTTTAGACTCCCTCGCGTGACACGTAGCGGGCAGGTTGGCAAGATGGCCCGAGCGGTCGGCAAGGTGCGGTAACAGGGAGGAAGCGTCTCGTGAGCAGCAGGCCATCCCGAGGCGCTGCTCGCCTCGCAGCGATACTCGACGCGCTTCCCGATGCGTTGTTCCTGGTCAACGCCAACGGGACCGTCGTCAACGCGAACACCATCGCGCTGGAGGCATTCGAAGCCCCGGGCACCGCACTCGTCGGACGCGGCCTGCTGGATCTGCTGCCGCAGTTCGACTCCAAGCTGATCCCGGGCGGCATGCGCCGGCCCGATCACATCGACCCACGGGCCCGGACCAAGCCGACCCGGATGGTCGCGCGCCGCACCGACGGATCCGAGTTCCCCGTCGAGGTCACCAGCGCCCATCTGGAGAACGGCCAGCAGGCGTACGACGGATACGGCTACACCTCCGCCCCCGACGAACTGCTGATGCTGGTCGTACGGGATCTGTCCGGGACCGTCGACACCGAGGCCGAGCTGGCGCGCTCGCAGCGGCAGACCGAGATGATCCTGCGCGCCGCCGCCGAGGGCGTGGTCGGCACCGACACCGACGGACGGATCGTCCTCGTCAACCCGGCCGCCGCCCAGATCCTGGGCTACCGCGCCGGTGAACTGGGCGGCAAGGAGCTGCACACCCTCGTCCTGCACTCGAAGGCCGACGGGTCGCCGTTCCCGTACGACGAGTCGCCGCTCGCCGACACCCTGCGGTCCGGGCGCAAGCACCGGGTGCGCGGGCAGGTGCTGTGGAACAAGGGCGGCAACAAGGTCTCGGTCGACCTGACCACCGCGCCCGTGCGGGACGGGGATCAGCTGGTCGGTGCCGTCATGGCCTTCACCGACCGGCGGGCCTACGACACGCTCGCCGCCGAGAAGGACGGTGTCGAGCAGCGGCACGCCGAGGAGCTGGAGCGGCTCTCCGAGGAGCACGCCTCCGATCTGACCGCGCTGCGCCAGCGGCAGGTCACCGAGATCGAGGAACTGCGCGAGGCGCACACGGAGGAACTGGCGGCCGGTGAGGACCGCTACGCCGCCCTCGCCGAGCGCGAGAAGGACCGCTACGAGGCCCTCGCCGGGCGGCACGAACAGCTCCTCACGCTGCTCGCCGACTCCCTGCGCGGCCCGCTCGACGAACTCCGCCGTGATCTGTCCGCCCTCGCCGCCGACGACGCCGGTCAGCTCTGGCCCGAGGCCAATCAGGTGCTGCACCACCTGTCCGCCGGTTACTCCCGGATCACCACCCTCATCGACAACGTCCTCGGCTACCAGCGGCTGGACAGCGGCACCGACTCCGTCACCCGTACGAAGGTCATGCTGGACTCCGTCGTCGCCTCCGGGGTCGACGGGGCCGTCGAGCTGATCGGGCCGGGGCGGGTGCAGTTCGCCGTGCACGCGCCGCCCATCGAGGCCGAGGTCGATCCGGTGCTGCTCGCCACCGCCCTCGCCCATCTCGTCGCCGATGTGGCCGGCGTCGACTCCACCGGCAACTCGCCCGTCTCCGCGGGCGGGTACATGGACAACACCGTCGTCGTGGCGGCGGCACAGCGCGGTGAGGTCGTACGGATCGAGGTGCGCGGACCGTACGCCGGGGGCGACCCGGTGCACGAGCCGATCGTGCGCGGGATCGTGCGCGCCCATGGCGGGGTGCTCCAGACCCATGTGGTGCCGGGGATGAGCGGCAGCGCGTATGTGCTGGAGGTGCCCATCGGGGGTGGCGCCGGGGCGGTGGCCGCGCCGCCGCGCCCCGAACTGTCCTCCGGGTCTTCCTCCGGGCTGCCTTCCGGCGCCCAGAGCCCCGCCGATCAGCATGCCGACCCTGGCGCCGATCACACCTCCGGCGGTGGCCGGCGACGGGCCCGGCGGTCCTCCGTCGACGCCTTCCTCGACAGCGAGGTGCCGGGGGCGGGCGGTGACGCCGACGGGCCCACGCCCACCGGACGGCGGCGTCGGCGCGCGGCCGAGGACGCCGAGGCCCGGGACGGGGAGCAGGCGGCAGGCGCGGCTCCGGCCGAGATCGAGAGCGGCGGCGGTAGCGGGGGCGGGGGCGGGACTGGTAGCGGGAACGACGGGGCCGCTCCGACCGGGCGGCGGCGGGGGCGGCCCGCCGACGTGCACCCTTCGGGCTCGGCGGGAGCGCCGGGCGCTCCCGCGCTCATGGCTCCGCCGTCCGCCGCAGTCGAGCCGGTGGCCGCCCAGGGGCATGCTCCTCACGCGCTCGGGCCAGGGGTTTCGCAAGGTGCCGTCGTCACCGCCGCCGAGCACGCGGCCGGGGCCGCCGCCTCGGGGTCGGGGCTGGGCGGGACCGTACCGCCGCAGGGGGTGCCCGCCGGGGCCTCTGGGGCCTCCGGGCGACGGGCCCGGCGGGCCGGTGGGGGCGGTGGGGACGGTGGGGAAGCGCCCGCCGCGCTGCCGCCCGCGCTTCCTGCGGCCGGTACCGGCGGTTCCGTCGGGTCGGCCGCCGGGTCGGACGACACCGAGGGCGGGGATCCCTCCGGCCGGCGCCGTCGTGCGCTCGCCGCCGCGCAGGAACGGGCGGTGGCTCAGGAGGCGGCTCCTCGTACGGTGTTCGCGCTGCCGCCCGCCGAGGCGGATCGCGGGGCGGAGGTTCCGCAGGTTCCGCAGCAGGTTCAGGGTCAGGTTCCGGTTCAGGTTCCGGTACCGGGCTCCATGCCGGTGGCTCCGGCTGCGCCCTCGCCCATGCCCGTGCCCGCGCAAGGGGTTCCGGACGGGCGGCATGACGCCGTACCCCACGATCAGGCCGATGACCACACGCCGCCGCAGCCGCATCCCTCCGGGGCTCCGGCGGGCGTGCCCACCGGGCGTCGGCGGCGGGCCGTCGCCCCGCCCGGGCTGGAGACGGGGCAGGGGGCCGGAGCGGGTGAGGCTCCCGCGCCGGTCGGCTCGGTGCCGGGGGGGCACACGGGTGGTCATGTGCCGGTGCCCGCGCAGGGCGTTCCGGCGGGTGAGGCCGTACGGCCCGGTGGCCGGCCGGTGACGCAGTCCCCATCGGCATCCGCACCCGCCGCGGGCCCGTCGACCCCGGCCCCGGGCACCCCTCTCCCGCCGGAGACCGCGCCTGCGCAGCGGGCCGCCCAGCCGCTTCCCGCCGAGGCGGCGGCTCCCACGCCACCCGTCGCGCCGGTCGACCCCGACTCCACCCAGGGCAGGGCCATAAGCGTCCGCACACTGGGGCAGGGCGTGCCCTTCAACCGGCAGGCCGCACAGGTCCAGCAGGCCCAGGCTCAGCAGGCCCAGGGCCAGCAACCGCAGGTCCAGCACCAGCAGATGCCGGGGCAGGTCCCGCCGCAGGGGCACGTACATGGGCATCCGCAGGGGCAGGGGCAGGGGCACGTACCGGCGCAGGCGCATGTCCAGGCCCAGCCTCAGGCTCCGGCGGCCGGTGGTGGTGGCACCCCGGCGCCCCACAACCCCTCCGGTTCCGGCCGGCGGCGCAAGCTGGGCACCCGGAACGAGCCGGCCGGGGCGCAGGAGCCGCAGGCCCGCCCGCATCCCGCCGCCGAGCAGGCTCCCGTAGCCGCCCCCTCCGCGCCGCAGTCGCGGGCGGCGCAGCACACCGAGGGCGCCGGACGGTCGTACGCCATCGGCGCTCCGGACGAGAACGCGGCCGAGGGGCCCGAGCCGCTGGACGGGCCCGGGGGAGCCGTCGAGGTGCCGGATCCGCCGCGTCCGCAGCCGATGGACGACGAGTTGCCGCCGGAGCCGCTGGACAATCCGCGGCGGCTGCTGGTGTGGCCCGCGCCGGACGTCTCCACCCAGCAGGCGCTCAGTGACCGGGGTTACCGGCCAGTGATCGTGCACTCGCGCGAGGAGGTGGACGCGCAGATCGCGGCGTTCCCGGCGGCGCTGTTCGTCGACCCGCTGACCGGGCCGATCACCCGGACCGCGCTCCAGTCGCTGCGGCAGGCGGCGGTGGCCGCCGAGGTGCCGGTGATGGTGACGGCCGGGCTGGGACAGGCGACGCGCGAGGCGGCGTACGGTGCCGACCCCGCCGTACTGCTGAAGGCGCTGGCGCCGCGGGACAGCGAGCAGCATCCGCCCCGGGTGCTGCTGATCGAGGAGCACGCGGAGATCGCGCTGGCGCTGACCGCGACGCTGGAACGGCGCGGGATGCAGGTGGCGCGGGCCGCGAGCGACGCGGACGCGGTGGCGCTGGCGGGGCAGTTCCGGCCGAACCTGGTGGTGATGGACCTGATGCAGGTGCATCGCAGGCAGGTCGGGATCGTGGACTGGCTGCGGGCCAACGGGCAGCTCAACCGCACCCCGCTGGTCGTGTACACGGCCGCCGTCGACCAGGCGGATCTGCCGCGGCTGGCCTCCGGCGAGACGGTGCTGTTCCTGGCCGAGCGGTCCACCAGTACGGAGGTGCAGAGTCGGATCGTGGAGCTGCTGGCGAGGATCGGGACGAACTGACGCGGGGTGGGGGTGCCCTACGGGTTTCGTCCCTACGGTCCCTAGGGACCCTAGGTATTGACGAACGAAGCCTGTAGAGACACCCCCCCCCGTCCGTCAGATCTCCGTTATCTCCAGTTCCCCGTCCGCGTACTGCCTGCGCAGCACCTTCTTGTCGAACTTGCCGACGCTTGTCTTCGGGACGGCCGGGAGGATCGTCCAGCGTTCGGGGAGCTGCCACTTGGCGATCTTGCCCTCGTCGGCGAGGAAGGCGCGGAGGGTCTCGAAGTCGGCGGTGGCGCCCTCCTTGAGGACGACCGTGGCCAGCGGGCGCTCGCCCCACTTCTGGTCGGGGACGGCGACGACGGCGGCTTCGGCGACGGAGGGGTGGGCCATCAGCGCGTTCTCCAGCTCCACCGAGGAGATCCATTCGCCGCCGGACTTGATGACGTCCTTGGCACGGTCGGTGAGGGTGAGGAAGCCGTCGGGGCTGATCGTGCCGACGTCGCCGGTCTTCAGCCAGCCGTCCGCGGTGAACTTGTCGGCGGGGCGCAGGGGTTCGCCGTCGACGCCGTTGTAGTACGCGCCGGCTATCCAGGGGCCACGGACCTCCAGCTCGCCCGCCGATCGCCCGTCCCAGGGGAGGCGCTCGCCGCCGGGGCCGGTGAGCCGGGCCTCGACGCCGGTCGGGAAACGGCCCTGGGTGATGCGGTAGGCGAATTCCTCGTCCGTGCCGGCCGCGTGGGCCGGGGGCCGGGCCACCGTGCCGAGCGGGCTGGTCTCCGTCATGCCCCAGGCGTGGCAGACCCGCATGCCGAGCCGGTCGAACGCCTCCATCAGGGCCGGCGGACACGCGGAGCCGCCGATGGTGACCTGGGTGAGGGAGGAGACGTCCCGGGGGTGGGCGGTCAGCTCGCCGAGCAGGCCCTGCCAGATGGTCGGGACGGCGGCGGCGTGGGTGGGCTGGACGCGCTCGATCATCTCGGCGAGCGGGGCGGGCTGGAGGAAACGGTCCGGCATCAGCAGATTGACGCCGGTCATGAAGGTGGCGTGGGGCAGGCCCCAGGCGTTGACATGGAACTGCGGGACCACGACCAGGGAGGTGTCCCGGTCGGTCAGGCCCATGGACTCGGCCATGTTGACCTGCATGGAGTGCAGATAGACCGAACGGTGGGAGTAGACCACGCCCTTGGGGTCGCCGGTGGTGCCGGAGGTGTAACACATGGCGGCGGCCTGCCGCTCGTCCAGCTCCGGCCAGTCGTACGCGGTCGGCTTGCCGGCCAGCAGCTCCTCGTACTCGTGCACCTGGACGCCCGCTGTCGTGGCCGCCTCGATGAGGGCGGAGCGGTCGCCGGGGCCGGAGACGACGACGTGCCGGAGGGTTTTGAGGTGGGGGAGGAGGGGGGCGAGGAGGGGGAGCAGCGAGCCGTTGGCTATGACCACGCGGTCGGCGGCGTGGTGGACGATCCAGACGAGCTGCTCGGGGGGCAGCCGGAGATTGAGGGTGTGCAGGACGGCGCCCATGGAGGGGATCGCGAAGTACGCCTCGACGTGGGGGGAGTTGTTCCACATCAGCGTGGCGACCCGGTCGTCGGGGGCCACGCCAAGGTCGTCGCGCAGGGCGTGCGCCAACTGGGCGGCGCGGGTGCCGATCTCGGCGTAGGAGCGGCGGTGCGGCTCGGCCTCGCCGGTCCAGGTGATCACCTGTGATGTGCCGTGGATCGCGGCTCCGTGGGTCAGGATCCTGGAGATCAGCAACGGTACGTCCTGCATGGTGCTCAGCACGGCGTCCTCCCGGGGCGACTTTGCCTACGCGGCGGTAACGTTTGCGCTGATTCTGCTCACGTACCGCTCGGTATGTCACTAGATCCGGGCGATCCATAGCCTCACGCTAGCGGACCAGCACCAGTTCAGGGTCCTCTCTCAGCTTGCCCAGGGCGCGGGAGACCGCCGATTTCACCGTGCCGATCGAGACGCCGAGCACTTCGGCCGTCTGGGCCTCGGAGAGATCCTCGTAGTACCTGAGGACCACCATCGCGCGCTGCCGGTCCGGCAGGCGCATGATCGCCCGCCACATCGCGTCGTGCAGCGCCTGGCGCTCGGCCGGGTCGTCGCCCGACGGCTCCGCCTCCGGCTCGGGCAGCTCGTCGCAGGAGAACTCGTCCACGCGCCGCTTGCGCCACTGGGAGGTGCGGGTGTTCAGCAGGGCACGGCGGACATAGCCGTCGAGGGCACGGTGGTCCTCGATGCGCTCCCAGGCGACATAGGTCTTGGTGAGCGCGGTCTGTAGCAGGTCCTCCGCGTCACTGGGGTTGGCGGTGAGCGACCGCGCGGTGCGCAGCAGCACCGGCCGGCGGGCCCGTACGTATGAGGAGAAGGACGGGTAGGCCGCATGCGGCGAGGGCCGCCGGGCGGCGTCCGAAGCGCTGGTGCAGACGGGTGTGGTCATGGCTCCACGCTAGGAGTGAGACGGCATCACGCGGATCGCCCGTAGGTGCCGAAGCGAAGTCCCCCTCAGGTTGTAGGGGTGGGGGTGGCTGCACCTCCCAGAGGTGGACTGCGGGTGGAGAGGTACTGGGGTTTCCCCTCAGGGGTGGGGCGGGGGCTCGGGGGTGGGGTGGAGGCTTCAGGGGTGGGGCGGGGGGGAGCTGCCTGGGTGGGGGTGGAGGTGGGTGGGGGGACCTGCGGAGGCAAGGGTGCAGGCGGGGGGCCTGTGGGGGCTGGGGGGGGGAGGTAATGGGTGTCCTGTGGCGGGGGCCTCATCCGTGCCTCCCCAGGACCAGCGCCGACGTTGGTACCCCGGTACCGGACGTGGCCGGCGAGAAGACCGCCGAAAACGACTGCGCGGCGATGCCGGAGCATCGCCGCGCTGACGCTGTTTCCCCACAGAGCACACCCACACAGAAGGGACGACGGGCGGCCGGCCGGACCGGCCGCCCTCACCTCACCAGAAGAGCGGGGTGAAGCTGACCGCCACGTTGTCGTTGCCCTGGTTGACGGCTGTGAAGGCGGAGCCGTCGACCTGGGCGGTGTTGCTCTGGTTCGAGGCGCCGTCGCCGATCGCCTGCTGCTGGGTGGTGGCCGAGTTGCCACTGTTGTCGCCGCCGACGCCGCTGCCGAGGCTGCCCTGAATGGCGTTGGTGACGGTCGCGCTCGATCCGTCGTTCGCGAGAGCACCGTTGTCGGCCGCCGCGACGCCGGTGAACAGGGCGGCGGCGAGCGGGAGGGCGGAGACGGCGGCGATGACGCGAGCGGTACGGATGCTTGCCATGTGTATTTCCTCCGGAACGGGGACACCCGGCTTCGTGAGCCGCGATGAGTGAAGTACGGCTGATTCCAAGGCAGTTGGCCATCCGCCTCGGTGCTGTGCACGACGTCGCGAGATCAGAGTTGCCCACCGAATCCCCGGCGAACCAGGCCGGAAGCACTGATTCCCTCTGAAGCGTGATGACAAGTCGATAAACCCCTTTCCTCACACTCTCCTCCCAGGTCAGGACACGCGGGACGACACGACCCAAGCGCGGGAAGGGGTGAAGCGTTTCGGCAGATTTCCGGTCAATCCCCCAAGCCGGGCGCGTCGGGGTCGCCCCCTCTTCCCTTTCTCGAACATGCGTACGAACATGGAGGCATGGCGACCATCGACCGGCAGGCCACGGCCCTGGCCCTCGCACACGCCCTGTCAGCCGCGGAGCGCGGCCTGGCCGTCCTCCCGCTGTCCGGGACGAAGCTCCCGGCGTTGCGGTCCCCGCACCGCGACGCCCCCGCGACCACGGCGTCCTCCGCGCCCGTATCCGCGCCTGTTTCCACCCCCTGCCACGGCGAGTGCGGGCGCTTCGGGCACGGGGTGTACGACGCCTCGACCGACCCGTTCCGCATCCGCGAGATGTTCGCCGCGGCGCCCTGGGCGACCGGTTACGGCATCGCGTGCGGACTGCCCCCGCACCACCTCATCGGCATCGACCTGGACACCAAGTCGGGCACGGACTCGACGGCCGCCCTGCGGGAACTGGCCCTGCGCCATCTGTTCACCATCCCGCCGACGGTGGTGGTCCTCACCCCGTCGGGCGGCCGGCACCTGTGGCTGTGCGGCCCGCCGGACGTCGTCGTGCCCAACTCCGCGAGCCGGCTGGCCCCCGGTATCGACGTACGCGGCGCGGGCGGCTATCTGGTGGGCCCGGGATCCCGTACGGAGTTCGGTGTGTACGCCACGACGCCGGGCACCGCCCATCTGCCGCCCGCGCCCTGCCCGCCGACGCTGCTGCGGCTGCTGCTCCCGCCGCCGACGTCCGGTCCCCGCCACGCCGCGCCCTCCGGGGGCAATGGCCAGGGCCTGGTCCAGTTCGTGGCCGCGGCGCACGCCGGGCAGCGCAACACCCGCCTGTTCTGGGCGGCCTGCCGGGCGTACGAGAACGGCATCGGCCAGTCCCTCACCCCGTCCCTGATCGACGCGGCGGTCTCGACGGGCCTGTCGGAGCGGGAGGCCCGGGCGACGATCGCGTCGGCGGAGCGGCTCACGGGGGATCGGCGGGGGCCATAGGGGGTGCAAGGCGTGCAGGGGGTGCAGGGGGTGCAGGGGGCGGTTGGAGGGACCGCGGAGGGGCCTCCCCCGTTTCCCCCCTGCCCCCTTTCCCCCTTTCCCCCTCCCCACCCCGTTCCCCCGCCCCCGGCCGCCGCGCCGCGAGCCCCGTGAGGGCGCGGTGGGCGCTCCGGTAGGCGCGTGGGCTGGTGCCGGTGCGTCGCTGGAAGTGGTGCCGGAGATTGGCGGGTGAGCCGAAGCCGGTGCGGGCGGCGATCTGTTCGATCGGCGTCTCGCCGTTCTCCAGGAGGGACTGCGCCTGCTGGAGGCGGACGCCGAGCAGGTACTGGAGCGGGGGCTGCCCGGTCTGGGCGCGGAAGCGGCGGTTCAGGCTGCTGACGCTGACTCCGGCGTGAACGGCGATCTCGTCGAGGGTGAGCGGGCGTTCGAGGTTGGTTTCCAGCCAGCGCAGGGTGGGGCCGATGTCGGTGCGGTCGGCGACCTCGCGCTCGGCTTCCTCGTGGTCGGCGGCGATCTGCTCGTGGAAGGGCAGCAGGATACGCCGGGCGACCTCGGCGGCGACCCGTACGCCGTGGTCGCGTTCCAGCAGGTCGACGGCGAGGTCGATGCCGCCGAAGACACCGGCGGCGGTGAGGAAGGGGCCGTCGGCGACGGAGGGCTCGCCCGACGGCACGGTCTCCACCTGGGGAAAGCGCGCGGCGAACTCGCTCAGCTGCGGCCAGGAGGTGGTGGCGCGGCGGCCGTCGAGGAGCCCGAGGGCGGCGAGGGTGAAGGCGCCGGTGCCGATCGCGGCGATCCGGCAGCCCCGGGCGGCGCAGAAGCGCAGGGCGTCGGCGACGGCGGGGGCGGGCGGCTCGCGGTAGGCGCGGTGGCCGGTGACGAGGACGGTGTCGCCGTCGCCCAGCCCGTCCAGTGTCTCCAGCCCCCAGGGCACGGCGAAGCGCAGAACC
Source organism: Streptomyces sp. NPDC056734 (assembly GCF_042790455.1). NCBI lineage: Bacteria > Bacillati > Actinomycetota > Actinomycetes > Kitasatosporales > Streptomycetaceae > Streptomyces > Streptomyces sp. NPDC056734. The sequence continues at coordinate 220,718 of NZ_JBHTZD010000007.1, read as the reverse complement.
GGTTCGCCGGTGGCGACGGTGCCGGTCGCGGCGCAGACGCGTACGTCGTAGTCGACGGTACGGAACTCCCGGGCGGCGGTCGTGAAGACCATCGGCGCGACGGTGAGCTGGTGACCGGGAACCCCGTCACCGACGAGCACACAGATCACCGGCACACGGCCGCCGCTCTCACCACTCCCCCTCGCTCCCCCACCACGCGCCCTCGCTCCCGCGCCCTCATGACCAGAATTTAGCGCAGGGTGAAAGAAGTGCCTCTTTTTATGTGGTTGTGAGTTCCCTGAGGATGAGAAAAGGCACCGGAAGCGAGGGGACGCCCGGGAGCCGCGTCTCGTGGCCACGAGCAGCACCGATCCCGTACCCACCACACCCGAGGGAGACTTCTGTGCCCGCCTCGAACTCACGGACGCCCCGGCTGCGCACCGCGACCCTGCTGAGCGTCACCGGCATCACTTTGCTGACCTCGCTGGCCCTGGCCGCCCCGCTGACCCCGGCGTACGCAGCGGACCGCCCCGGCCACTCGGCCCCGGCCCCGGACACCACGACCGAACGCCAGGTGATCACGGCGATCGACCAGCGGGCCAAGCCCCTGCGCACCACACGACCGGACGCCGCCGCGACCGGCGACCTGACCGCCCTGGCCCGCATGACGAAGGGCGCGACGGTGGTCGGCGTGGGCGAGGCGACGCACGGTTCCCGGGAACTGTTCCAGCTCAAGGACCGCCTCTTCCGGCACCTCGTGCAGGGCGAGGGCTTCCGGGTCTTCGCGCTGGAGATGTCATGGTCGGCGGGGACACGGATCGACGCGTATGTGCGGACCGGCGAGGGCGATCTGCGCCAGCTCATGCGGGAGGAGTTCCAGGGCCCGTACGGCGACTGGAACAACGAGGAGTTCCTGGCCCTGTTCTCCTGGATGCGCGAGCACAACACCGGGGCGCCGGCCGACGACCAGGTCCGGGTGATGGGCAACGACATCGGGGACGTGCACCGCTCCCAGTACGACCGCATCCTCACCTGGGCGGCCGAGAACCGCCCCGATCTGGCCCCCGACCTGCACCGGCGCTACGCCGGCCTCCTCGCCCTGCCCGACTCGATGCAGGAGCGCATGACCACCCTGTCGAACGCGCCGCTGACGGAGCGCCGCGCGTACGACGCGGACGCGAAGGCCGCGTACCAGGCGCTGGAGAGCACGGGCGCCACGGACCCGTGGGTGCTCCAGGAGGCCCGGATGATCACCCAGATGACGACCATGTACACGTACGACGTCTACGCGCCGGACCAGCAGGCCGCCATCAACCTCCACCGCGACCGCGCGATGGCCGAGAACACGGTCTGGTGGCAGCGCCAGACCGGCGACCGCGTCCTGGCCTCCGCCCACAACGCCCACCTGGCCTACGAGTCCCCGAACCCGGAGACCCACCCGGTGATGGAGGGAGCGTTCCTGCGCGACCTGATCGGCGACAAGTACCTGGCCATCGGCACCAGCATCCACAGCGGCGCCTACCGCGCGATGAACACCGCCACCGGCCAGTACGAGGTCTTCGACACCGGCCGCGCGGCCCCCGGCAGCAACGAACACACCCTCGACCGAGCCCGCCCGCGCGACTACTACGTCGACCTCCGCACCCTCACCCACCACCCCAAGGCCGGCCCCTGGCTCGCCACCCCCCGCCCCACCTTCGTGGTCCCCGGCTCCCACCCCAACGAGCCCGCCCCGGTGGCCCTCTCCCGCTCCTTCGACGTCCTGATCCACCTGCACCGGGTGAACGCGTCGGTACCGCTGCCGTAGCGGGCCGGGCGGCAGGGGCCGCGTAGGCGGGTCCAGAAGCACGCCGAAGTCCAGGACCACGCAGAAGGGGTGCCACTCCGGAGAGTGGCACCCCTTCTGACCTGCAAGCAACTGCCCTACTGCTGCGGTGGGTGTGGGATTTGAACCCACGGTCACATCGCTGCGACGACGGTTTTCAAGACCGTTCCCTTAGGCCGCTCGGGCAACCCACCCCGCGTCAGTGGTGATCCGCTGCGCGGGGACAAGAGTAACCGGGTTCGGTGCGGGGCGGGTCAGCTGTCGCCCACTCGGGAGTCGAGGGTGACGTCGACCGTGTCGGTCTTGCCGTCTCGTTCGTAGGTGAGGGTGACCTTGTCGCCGGGCTTGTGGGTCCAGATCTCGCCGATCAGGGTGGGGCCGCTGTCGATGACGCGGTCGTCCAGCTTGGTGATCACGTCTCCGGGCTCGAGGCCGGCGTCGGCGGCCGGGCCGCCCGGCTCCACTGCGTCGGCGCCGCCCGCGCCGGTGTCGGTGATCTTCGCGCCGCCCGTGCCCTCCTCCAGCGAGACCGAGGCGCCGATCTTGGCGTACACCGGCTTGCCCGTCTCGATGAGTTCCTGGGCGACGTACTCGGCCTGGTTGATCGGGATCGCGAAGCCCAGGCCGATCGAGCCGGACTGGCCGGTGGCGCCGAGGCCGCTGCCCGAGGACTGGATCGCGGAGTTGATGCCGATCACATTGCCCTGGGCGTCCAGCAGCGGGCCGCCGGAGTTGCCCGGGTTGATCGAGGCGTCGGTCTGGAGCGCGCTCATGTACGACGCGTTGGTGCCGCTGCCGTCGCTGGAGGCGACCGGGCGGTTCTTGGCGCTGATGATGCCCGTCGTCACCGTGTTCGACAGCCCGAAGGGGGCGCCGATCGCGATCGTCGAGTCGCCGACCGCCACCTTGTCGGAGTCGCCCAGCGTCAGCGGCTTCAGGTCCGACGGGGCGTCCTTGAGCTTGATGACCGCGACGTCGTACCCCTGCGCGTTCCCGATCACCTCGGCGTCGTACTTCTTGCCGCTCGGGAAGGTCACGCTCACCGTGCCGCCGTCGACGGCGTCGGCCACCACGTGGTTGTTGGTGATGATGTGGCCCTCGGTGTCGAACACGAAGCCCGTGCCCGTACCCCCCTCGCCGCTGCTGGACGCCGCCTCGATGGTGACCGTGCTCGGCAGCGCCGCCGCCGCCACCGCGGCGACCGTGCCCGGGTCGCGCTGCACATCGCCGCCGCTGTCCGACGCGGAGACGGTCGTGGAACTGGTGTCGTCGTCGTTCTTCGCCAGCGTGTACCCGAGGCCGCCGCCGAGGCCGCCCGCGAGCAGCGCCGCCACCAGGACGCCCGCGAACAGACCGCCCCGGCCGCGGCCGGACTTCGGCGCGGGCGGCTGCTGCTGGTACGTCTCTCCCCACGGCCCGCCCGGATCTCCCGGACCACCTGGACCACCTGGACCTGCCGGGTCACCCGGGTTGCCCGGGTCGCCCGCCGGGGTGCCGAACGCCGCCGTGGGCGGCGGAGGCGGCGGCCACGACGCGTCCGGCGCCGAGGTGCCCGCATCCGCCGGGTACGTCGGGGACTGCGGGGGCGTCTCAGCGGCGTACGGAGACGTCGCCGGGGGTTCGCCCGGGGCCGGGGGGAGGGGTGTCGTGGGCACGGGGGCCTGTGGCGAGGCTGCGGGCGTGTCCACCGGCACGGGAGGTGCGGACGGGGCCGGTGGTACCGCAGTGCCCTCGTTCTCGGTGCTCACAGCTCTTCTCCTCGATCCACGGCTGTCGTTGTAGGTCCCACTCGGTCAGCCTGTTCAGGTCCGCCGACGACCCGGTGCGCTGCGGCTGTTCCTCTGCTTTTGTATGCCATCAGCTTTTCCCACTGGCTGTCAGAGCGCCATAAGCCAAGCCTGTGTGTCTCCGGACTGTTCTTTATATTGGACTACATGGAGCGTATTCGACTTATTGCTCTTAATGGATGTATCCGGGCGGCGGCGCCGGGACACCCCACGGTGACACCATGACGCGGTGACCCACCCACCGCAGCGCCGCATCCAGGTCGTCGCCCACCGGGGCGCCTCCGAGGACGCGCCCGAACACACACTGGCCGCCTACAAGAAGGCGATCGAGGTCGGCGCCGACGCCCTCGAATGCGATGTACGTCTCACCGCCGACGGCCATCTCGTCTGCGTCCACGACCGCCGCGTCAACCGTACGTCCAACGGCCGCGGCGCCGTCTCCGCGCTGGAGCTGGCCGAACTCGCCGCCCTCGACTTCGGTTCCTGGAAGCGGAGCGAGGACTACCGCACCCGCGACGAGGAGCCCGACTGGGAGCACCGCCCCGAGGACCCCGCGGACACCTCCGTACTCACCCTGGAACGGCTCCTGGAGCTGGTCGCGGACGCCGGGCGCCGGGTGGAACTGGCGATCGAGACCAAGCACCCCACCCGCTGGGCCGGTCAGGTCGAGGAACGGCTGCTGACCCTCCTCAAGCGCTTCGGGCTCGACGCCCCGGCCGCCCCCGAGGACTCCCCGGTACGGGTCATGAGCTTCTCGGCGCGCTCCCTGCACCGCGTCCGGGCCGCCGCGCCGACGCTGCCCACCGTCTATCTGATGCAGTTCGCCTCGCCCCGGCTGCGCGACGGACGGCTGCCCGCGGGCGTCGGCATCGCCGGGCCCTCCCTCCGGATCGTGCGCAACCATCCCGCGTACGTCGAACGCTTCCAGCGCGCCGGCCACCGGGTGCACGTCTGGACCGTGAACGAACCCGAGGATGTCGACCTCTGTGTCGAACTGGGCATCGACGCGATCATCACCAACCGTCCCAGGGAGGTGCTGCGGCAACTCGGCCGCCGCCGCCCATGAGCCCGGACTCCGGCTTCTCCCTTCCGCTCGCCCCGGCCCTCGCCCGCGGCCCTCGCCTCCGGCGTCCTTACCGTCGGAGCCCTTGACCCCGCCCTCGATCTCCCGCCATTCTCCGGGTCTCGGCCACGCCATCGAGTTCCAGCCACACATGCACGATGTCTTGACAGTCTCCTGACAGCCTTCTGACGGCCTCGTCACAGGGTGTGCACCGGCGCGTTCGGTCCGTGTTCGATCGAGGTGAGTGCGTCACAGCACCTGGATTGGCCGGTTTCCGGTACAGGCCAATGGGGCATCCACACCGTGGCGTGGGGCGAAGGAGGTCTCGGGGGTGGCGTTGGTGGTGGCACAAGAAGTGCCCACGTCGTCGAGCATGGCCGTAGCCCATGGCCCGGCGGGCGTGGGGAAAGCAAGGCACCGGATGCGTGACCAGTTGCGCACAGGCGGTGTGGCTGAATCGGTCATTGACGATGCTGTGTTGATCCTTTCCGAACTGTTGAGTAATGCCTGCAAACACGGCCGACCACTGGGCGACGCCCTGGCCGGCGACGGGGACGTCAGAGCCGCATGGCGGGTGGACGCGCGCGGGCGGCTGATCGTGGAGGTCACGGACGGCGGCGGACCCACCCGCCCGGCTCCGGCCACCCCGTCGGTCACCGCCCACGGCGGTCGCGGGCTGAACATCATCACCGCACTGGCCGACGACTGGGGCGTCCGGGACGACGCCCGGGGCGAGGTCACGGTGTGGGTCGTGGTCCACGACAACGTACGGGACCGGCGGTCCGGCCATCGCCGCGACGATTTCGCCGCCCGGGTCGGCGCTCCGGCCCTGTCCGCGATCCCGGACCTGGATTTCACGGACGCGTTCGACGACCTGGATTAGCCCGGGGACGGGCGCCCAAGGATCACCAGGGATCACCCGGGATCAGCAGGGATCAGCAGGGATCACCAGGGGATCACCTGGGAGTCGCCGGGAGTCCGAGGGTGGGACCGCCCCGGGGTGGATCACGGGACCGGTGGCGGTCCGGACCGGCGGACCGCCATGGACGGTCACCATGGGCCGTCGCGATGGGCCGTCGCGATGGACCGTCGCGATGGACCGTCGCGATGGACCGTCGCGATGGACCGTCACCATCGATCATCGCCCTCGATGGTCGCCATGCATCGTCGTCATGGACCGCCTCATGGACCGCCGCCTCCCGTCCCCCCACCCCCGAGCGGCTAGGCTCGCGCCGTACCAGAAGAGCCGTAACCGGGAGACACCCACGATGGCCAAGAAGCGACCCCAGACAAAGGGCGCGCGCCCGCAGCTCACGGACGGAGAGGTCCCGGTCGTCGGCGCGCGTGAGCCCTGCCCCTGCGGCAGTGGCCGGCGCTACAAGGCCTGTCATGGCCGCGCCGCCGCGCAGGCCGTGACCGAGCTGGTGCAACGCCCGTTCGAGGGCCTGCCCGGCGAATGCGACTGGGTGGCGCTGCGCGAACTGGTGCCGGCCGCGACGGTGGAACTGCACCTGCGCGGCGGGCTGCCCGAGGGCGTGCCGTCGGTCACGCTGGCGACCGTGCTGCCGATGGCCTGGCCCGCGCTGCGCCGCGACGACGGCTCGGTGCTGATCGGCCTCCAGAACGACACGGCGTCCGGCGACATCAGCCGCGATCTCGCCGACACCCTCGCCGCCGCGCTGACCGCCGCGCCCGGTACGCCGGTGCAGGGCCGCCGCGCGCCGGCCGACGGGCCCCGGCTCCAGGACGTACTCGACCCCGAGGGCACGTTCGAGCCAGTTGTGCACAGCGGGTTCGAGTTCTGGGTGCCGGACACGGACAACGCGTCGGCCGAGGTGACCGCCTCCCTGGAGCGGGCCAACGCCGCCGCCATCCCGACGGTCAAGCTGACCGACGTCGACGCCGCGTACTGGTGCGAAGCCCCGGACAAGAACCATCTGCGCTGGGTCATGCCGCACCCGGAGGAGAAGCTGCTGGACGCGCTCGCCCGGCTGCACGCGGCGGGCCGCTCCGGTCTCGGCGAGGGCACCCGGCTGGTGGGCTCCTTCCGGGCCCACGGTCTCATCGTGCCGGTCTGGGACCTGCCGAGCGGGATGAGCGCGGAGGACATCGAGAAGCCGGCCGCGGAGTTCGCCGAGCGGCTCACCACCGCGCTGGCCTCGGACGAGCCCCTCTCCGCCGACGAGCGGCGGGCGCGCGGCGGGCTCACCAACCGGCAGGTCACGCTCAGCTGACCGCGCCGGACCGTCCGGGCGGCGGCTGACTGGTCGGTCAGCCGTACGCGCCGGGGCACCGCGTCCGCCGGAGGTCGTCAACTCCCGTCGCCAACAAGCCAGTCGGTGTCCGGATAGCCGAGCAAATGCTGAGATCGAATTTGCTAACCGCCGATCTCTTGTTACCGTTCCCATAGCCCGGTTGCTGGTGCATCCCCCGTCGCCAGCAACCGGGTCTTTCTCTGCCCACCGCCCGCCCCGCCCCGAGCGGGCCGTCCGTACGGCGGTGGCGCTACCGCACCCGACCCGCGTCCCCGCAGGTCATCGCCCCGCCCAGCGCCTCGGTCAACTCCCCGCCGACACCGTCGAGTTGCTCCCCGAGCGCAGCAGCAGCGGCCCCTGACCCGACGCGTCCGCGAACTCCGCGACCGCCGAGTAGTGCTCCAGATCCCCCCGCGTCCGCTCGCGCGGCGTCTCACACTCCGCCGGTTCGTCGCCCGCGTCCGTCGCACAGTGCAACGTCACCGTGCGACCACCGGGTCCCATCAGGGTGAGTACGGCGGTCAGGGCGTCGCCGGTCGCATTGCGGTAGTAGGTGCGCGCCCAGGTGTCCTCGCCCTGGGTCAGCACACAGGTCTGCGCCTCGATGCCGTCGGGCGAGGTGAGTTCCGGGCCACAGCGGGCGGCGGTGGCCAGCCCGATGCCGAGCCGCAGCGGTGTGTCAGGGGCAGAGCCGGTTCCGGAGTTGATTCCGGAACCGGCCCCCGAAGCCGACCCGGCCCCAGACGCGGATCCGGGCCCGGACCCCGCCCCGAACCCGGAATCGGATTCGGATTCGGAGTTCGAAGGAGCCGTCTGCCCGGCGCCCGGCCGATCCTGCGCCCGGAGATCGTCCCGGCCGGCCTGACCGGCCTGACCGTCCTGGCCGTTCCGGCCGTCCCCATGGCCCCGGCCACCCTGGCCCTCGTCACCGACGACCGGGCCCGTCCCGTCGCCGGAAGAGCCCTGTCCACCCGGCGACACGCCCGCCGCACCGACCGTCCGTCCGCCCCCACCGGCATCCCCGCCCCCATGTCCGTCCCCCTCCCCGCCCACCGGCCCCGCGGACGCCACCGCCAGCGGCAGTACGACAGCACACATCGCGAGGCCCGCTAGGGCGACAAGACGGGGGTTCATGCCTGGGACGATAACGAGCGGGGACGGGCGCCCGGTTCCGGCGGCGCCCGACACCCCTACAACTCGGGCGCGCTCACACCCGTACGAGTGAGCGCCTCGACGACCGCGTCGACCACGGCCTCGACATCGGGCACCCATGGCGCGGCCGAGCCGGGCAGCGGCGCGCGCTCCCAGCGGATCTCGCCCTGCACGGTGGTGGACGGCGGCAGGGCGATATAGCCGCCCTCGCCGTGGAAGCGGAGCGAGCCGGGGACGAAGTCCTTGGCGTAGAGCAGTTCGCCCAGCTGTTCCATCGAGTACGGGCGCACCAGCAGCGCCCAGCGGGTGGGCGAGGCGACGACCGGGCCGAGCCGCATGCCGCCTCGGTCGAGCGCGTCGAGGGCGCGCGCAGCGGCCGGGGCCGGCAGGCTCACCGCGCAGGGCGCGCTGCCGCCGGTGGCAAGGATGACCGGGGCCGTGGGGCGGTTCGCCCACCACCAGCGCACCATGCGCTCGTCGGTGGTGGCCGCGAGCAGGCCCGGGTCGAAGGGGTGCGCGCCGGGGACCGTGCAGTCGGGGTCGGGGCAGCCGCAGCGGGACCGGCCCTGCGGGTCGGCCGCCACGCCCGGGAGTACGGGCCACTGCCACTGCGTCGCGAAGGTCAAAGCCGCGCCGACCACCTCAGGTCTCCCGCCGTTCCGCCTGGACAGGAGCCTGCGTCGCCTTCCGAGGATCTCGCGCATGAGCGCTCGTTCCTTTCCGTTGCACGCCTGGCAACACCGTGGGTTCACATCACACCATGTGTCGATCACTTCACTGTGCGTACCTATGGGCGCATCACACCCCGGCCGTGGGCACGGGGAACCCCTATGGGTCGAGCGTTTGGCTGCGTCCGCTGCCGTTCCGTCCATACTGCGGCTGTCCGGAGCACGGACGTGGCGGGGGGTGGCGAAGTCTGGCGTTTTCGGGTCGCGCTCTTACTCTTCGCCGCCACCACGAGAGGATGGGGCACGGTCGTCGGTGGCTAAGACGCCCGGGTCCGTCGCCAGGTTCCGGGTGGCCCCCAACCACCCCCGGCCTTCACCGAGTACGTACCCATCACGACCGCTGTGACGCTCCGTCGAGCAAGGCCAGTCGACCCCAATCACCCGATACATGGGGCAGTTTTAAGCCAACTTTGCCTTAACGCAAGGGGAACCACGATTCATCACGTCAGCCCCCTGGACACCAGGAATCCCAGCAGGACAATGCTGGACATCCCCTCACGAGTGCGTGTACATGTGGAGACACTGCTAGCGGCGCAGAATGACATGGGGGTTTGCGATGCTTTTGAGCAGTAAGCACCGGTCGGAAAGCCGGACACCATGAACGCCCCGCACCCTCCGAAAGTGGCCGGAATCGATGCAACGGTTCCCTCGCCCGCACACACTGTCGCGCCCGCGCCCGCGACCTCCGGCGCCTCAGCCGACGCATCCGGCCCTACCGGCCCTACCGGCACTTCCGGCCCCGTCGGCACATCCGGTCCGGGCGCGTTGCTCCAGGACCGGCTTGCGGGCTGGGTCTCCGACCTCACCACCCTGCACGAGCTGACCGAACGCCTGGCCCGCACCGACACCCTCCCCGACGCCCTCCAGGAAATGCTGCGCGCGGGCGCCGCCCTGGTGGGCGCCCGGCGCGGTCTGGTCGTAATGGAACCGGCCGACGGGCTCGGCCCCCGCTCCACCGTCGGCCTGGGCCTGGCCCCGGCCGATCTCGGCCATCTGGAGACCGTCCCGCGCGGTTCGCTGCCGTACGGCGAACTCCTCGACACGCCCGCCGGGCTGCCCGGCGGGGTGGCCGAGATCGTGCGCGCGGATCTGTTCGCCGAGGACGGGCTCGACCCCCGCCACCGCGAGGTCGCCGCCCGCCTGGGCTACGCCGCCAGCTATGCCCTGCCGCTGTCCACCCAGGGCGCCGGCCGGCTCGGTGCCGCCGTCTGGCTGTATGACGAGCCCGCCGAACCGGTGGAGCGGATGCGGCATCTCGCCGGCCTCTACACCCGGTACGCCACCGAGCAGCTCGCGCGGCTGCTGGAGGTCGAGCGCACGCGCGCGTGCCTGAAGACCATCTCCGAGGAACTGCTGCCCTCGCGGCTGCCGCGGGTGTCCGGCGTACAGCTCGCCGCCCGGCACCGCACCGGGCCACGCGGCGGCGGCGACTGGTACGACGCGCTGCCGCTGCCCGACGCGGCCCTCGGGCTCGCCGTGGGCTCGGTCACCGGGTCCGGGCCGAGCGCGGTCGCCGCGATGGGGCGGCTGCGGGCGTCCCTGCGCGCGTACGCGGTGATGGAGGGCGAGGATCCGGTGGCGGTCCTGTCGGACCTGGAGCTGCTGCTGCGGCTCACCGAGCCCGCGCGCTCGGCCACCGCCCTGTTCGCCTACTGCGAGCCCGCGCTCGGCAAGCTCACCCTCGCCGGGGCCGGGCACTGCCCGCCGCTGCTGATCGGCGAGCGGCGCACCGAGTTCGTGGAGACGTCCGTGTCCGCGCCGCTGGGCATGCTCGCCTGCTGGGAGGCGCCGAGCGTGGAGGTGCAGGCGGAGGCCGGTGAGACGGTGCTGCTGTACACCGACGGGCTGCTCCAGCGCACGGGCGATCCGGTCGACCGCGCGTTCGCCCGGCTGCACGCGGCGGCGGCCGGGACCCCGAAGGCGGCCCGCCGGGACCCCGAGGCGCTGACCGACCATGTGCTGCGGGCCGTCCTGCCGGACGGGCTGGACGCGACGGACGGCGCGGAGGACGTGGTGATGCTGGCGGCGCGGTTCGAATAGGGCCTGCGCCCCGTACGGCGCCGGGAGGAGTACGCACCCCGTCGCCGCACGTAACGGGCATTCCGGTACTGGACCCCCGTCCGAACGACCGTACGATGGACGGGGTCCAGTGCCGTACCCATGTCCCATCAGGAGGATTGCCGTGGCCGACCAGCTCACCCCGGAGCACGCAAAGACCCCGGAGAGCCCGGAAATCGATCCGGAACTCGATGCGGAGACCGCGTCGGAGAAGCCGGTCAAGCCGCGCAAGAACGGGCTGTACCCCGGCGTGTCCGAGGAGCTGGCCGAGAACATGAAGGCCGGCTGGGCCGACACCGAGCTGCACGACCTGGCGCCGATCGCGCAGGCCGCCGAGACCGCCGTCCGCCGCGCCGCGCTCTCCACCCGCTTTCCCGGCGAGCGGCTGGTGATCCCCGCGGGCCGGCTGAAGACCCGCTCCAACGACACGGAGTACCCCTTCCGCGCCTCCGTGGAGTACGCGTACCTCACCGGCAACCAGACCGAGGACGGCGTGCTCGTCCTGGAACCGCGGACCGGGGGGCACACGGCCACGATCTATCTGCTGCCGCGCTCCGACCGGGAGAACGGCGAATTCTGGCTCTCCGGGCAGGGCGAGCTGTGGGTGGGCCGCCGCCACTCGCTCTGCGAGGCGGCCGAGCTGTACGGCATCCCGGCCTCCGACGTGCGCGCGCTGCCGGACGCACTGCGCGAGGCCACCGGCCCGGTGCGGGTCGTGCGCGGCTACGACGCCGGGATCGAGGCGGCCCTGACCGACAAGGTCACCGGTGAGCGCGACGAGGAGCTGCGGGTCTTCCTCTCCGAGCAGCGACTGGTCAAGGACGGGTTCGAGATCGCGGAACTCCAGAAGGCCGTCGACTCGACCGTCCGGGGCTTCGAGGACGTCGTACGCGTGCTCGACAAAGCGGAGGCCACGTCCGAGCGGTACATCGAGGGAACGTTCTTCCTGCGCGCCCGCGTCGAGGGCAACGATGTCGGCTACGGCTCCATCTGCGCCGCCGGGGCGCACGCCTGCACGCTGCACTGGGTCCGCAACGACGGGCCGGTGCGCGCGGGCGACCTGCTGCTGCTGGACGCGGGCGTCGAGACCCACACGTACTACACCGCCGATGTCACGCGCACGCTGCCGGTCAGCGGGCGGTTCAGCGAGATCCAGCGGAAGATCTACGACGCCGTCTACGACGCCCAGGAGGCCGGCATCGAGGCGGTCCGGCCGGGCGCGAAGTACCGGGACTTCCACGACGCCTCCCAGCGGGTGCTGGCCGAGCGGCTGGTGGAGTGGGGGCTGGTCGAGGGGCCGGTGGAGCGGGTGCTCGAACTGGGGCTCCAGCGGCGCTGGACGCTGCACGGGACCGGGCACATGCTCGGCATGGACGTCCACGACTGCGCCGCCGCGCGGACCGAGTCGTACGTCGACGGGGTCCTGGAGCCGGGGATGTGCCTGACCGTGGAGCCGGGGCTGTACTTCCAGGCCGACGATCTGACCGTGCCCGAGGAGTACCGGGGGATCGGGGTGCGGATCGAGGACGACGTGCTGGTGACGGAGGACGGGAACCACAACCTGAGCGCTGCGCTGCCTCGGCGGTCGGATGCGGTGGAGGGGTGGATGGCCTCGCTCGGGCGGGGCTGAGGTCGTTCGATGTCGTTCGATGTCGTTCCTCGGGCGCGGGTGGGTTGTGGCTGGTCGCGCAGTTCCCCGCGCCCCTGGAAGCCTCGCCTGAAAGCCGCGAAGGCGGGTGCCCGGTCCCGCCCCGGGAGCGCCGAGGTCAGACGGCCATCAGTGGTGCGTCCTTGCGCCACTTGAGCAGTTTGTCGAAGCTGACCACCGCGCCGGCCCGGCCCGGCTTGTTGACGATGCGGACATGGTCGGCGAGTTCCCGGATGAGGTAGAGACCCCGGCCGTTCTCGGCGTCCTCCGCGGTCGCGGGGCGCGGCGGACGGTCGGCCGTGAAGCCGGGACCGGAATCCGTGACTTCGATACGGCACATCTCCCCGTCGAGGTACGCCGTGACGCGATAGGCCCCCGAGAAGGTGCCGGGGGCGGTGCTGCCACCGTGTTCGACGGCATTCGCGCAGGCTTCGCTCAGGGCCACGGAGAGGTCGTACGAGACGTCGGGATCGACGCCCGCGGTCTCCATGGTGCCGAGCAACAGGCGCCGCGCGAGCGGAACGCTCGCGGCTTCACGCCGCAGATGGAGTGACCACCAGATGCTCATGCTCCAGCCTCCTGGCCGCGGCTCGACATACGTTACGTATTGCCGCCCACGCCCGTACGCAATCGCGATTTCACGGTGACTCCGCCCATACAGCGGATGCGACCGCGGTGGCGGTCGGTGTATGTGGGGTGGTAGAGGCACCATGCGGACCACGGCCTGCCGTAGGGGGCGGGTAAGGCCAGTGCGATGATGAGCCCGCCATGACTGCCCCCCAGCCGCGCACGGCGCGCTCCGGGAGAGATCTCCGGATCCTGCGGGCCGCGGTGTTCGCCGCGGTCTGTGTCGTGCTGTCCGCGGTCGGGCACGCCATCGCGTCCTGCGCGGCGGTGCCGCTGTGGGCGCTGGGCACGGGCTTCGCCGGGGTGCTCGCGGTCGCCGTGCCGCTCGCCGGGCGGGTGCGGTCGCTGGGCGGGATCGCCGGGCTGCTCACGGCCGGGCAGATCGCGCTGCACACCCTGTTCGGGCTGGGCCAGCACCGTACGGCGACGGCCGCCGCCGAGGCCGCCCGCGCCGCCGCCGACAGCTCGCTCGTCGAGCGGGCCGCGCGGCTGCTGTGCGGGACCACCGCCGCCGCGCTCAGCCCGGCCGAGGCGCAGCGTCTGCTGACCGAGGCCCGGCTGGTACCGGGGCCGGGCAGCGCGCCGTCCGCCGCGCACGACCGCGCCGAAGTGCTGGCCGACTCCGCCGGTTCGTCCGCCGTACTGCTGCCGTCCCTGCCGATGCTGCTGAGCCACGTCCTGGCGGCGCTCGCCGCGGGCTGGCTGCTGCGGCGCGGGGATCTGGCGCTGCTGCGGCTCGTGGAGCTGTCGGCGCGGGGCATGGCCGAGGGGACGCTCGTACGCTCCCTGTGGGCGGCGCTCGCGCTGGCGCGGGCCCTGTGCGCGGGGCTCGGGGCCGCGCCGGAGGCCGGGCCGCGTGCGGTGCGCGCGGGCGAGTTCGCGGTCCCCGAGCTGTCCACCATGGCGCTCCAGCACACCGTCGTACGGCGCGGGCCGCCCGGCGGCGTGTTCGCCCTCGCCGCCTGACGCGACACCACCACCACTACCGCTACCGGCGTACGGCCCTGTGCGGGACGTACGAATCCGTACGGGTGCTCTGGGACGGGTGCTGCCGCTGTCGTGCGGCACGCGCGTGTGCCTGTTGCCGGTTCTCCGGCGAAAGCAGCCTCTATAGGGGCGTGTTTTCAGGGCACCCGCACGCGCGCGTACCCCTCTTCCCGTCCAACTTCCCGTTCGACTTCCCGTTCGACTTCCCGTTCGACGGATTCTGATTCGAAGTGGAGTGCCTCTCCTCATGAAGGCTTCCCGTATCGCCGCCGCCGGAGCCGTCGCCGCCGCTGCCGTCGTCGTCCTGTCCTCCCCCGCCCTCGCGCATGTGAGCGTGCAGCCGGAGGGGTCGGCCGCCAAGGGCGGCTACGCGGTCCTGGACTTCAAGGTCCCCAATGAGCGCGACGACGCCTCGACCACCAAGCTGGAGGTCAGCTTCCCGGCGGAGCACCCGCTGTCCTCGGTCCTGCCGGAGCCGGTCCCGGGCTGGGACGCCGAGGTCACCCGGTCGACGCTGGACGAGCCGATCGACTCGCACGGCCAGCAGATCACCGAGGCGGTCACCAAGGTGACGTGGACCGCCACCGGCAAGGGCGTCGAGCCCGGCTTCTTCCAGAAGTTCCCGGTGTCCGTCGGCGCCCTGCCGGACGACACCGACGAACTCGTCTTCAAGGCCCTCCAGACGTATTCCGACGACGAGGTCGTGCGCTGGATCGAGGTGCCGCAGGAGGGCCAGGAGGAGCCGGAGTACCCGGCCCCGGTGCTGGCCCTGTCGGCCGCCACTGAGGACCACCACGACGCCGCCTCCGGCTCCGAGGCCGACCAGGAGCCCGCCTCCGCGACCACCTCCACCGCGTCCGAGGAGTCCGGCGGCTCCACCGACACCACCGCCCGCGTCCTCGGCGTCGTCGGGATCGCCGTCGGCGTGGCGGGAGTGGCGTACGGCGTGCTCGCGGGGCGGCGGCGCGACGGCGGCGCCGGTAGCCCCGGTACGGGCGCCTCGGTCTGACATCCGTCCCAGCAGTGGTGAGCGGCGGGACCGTACGGTCCTGTCGCCCACCGGGAACTCCATCCAGAGGAAATCTTTCTCATGCGCAAGAACACCCTCGCCGCGGCGGCCCTGCTCGCCGCGGCCACCCTCACCCTCTCCGCCTGCGGCAGCGGCGACGACTCCGGCTCGCCGATCTCCGTGGTCTCCGAGGAGGCCGGCTCGGACCAGGCGGCGACCGTGCTCGACAAGCCGTTCGAGAAGCCGGATCTGGTGCTGACCGACACCCAGGGCGAGCCGTACGACTTCCGCGCCGAGACCGCGGGCAAGCCGACGCTGATCTACTTCGGCTACACCAACTGCCCCGACGTCTGCCCGCTGACCATGAACAACATCGCGGTCGCCAAGCAGCAGCTGCCGCAGGATCAGCAGGACGAGCTGCGGGTCGTGTTCGTCACCACCGACCCCGAGCGGGACACCGCCGAGGCGCTCGGCGAGTGGCTCAAGGGCATCGACCCGCAGGTGATCGGGCTGACCGGCGACTTCCCCACCATCCAGGCGGGCGCCCGCACACTCGGCATCTCCATCGAGGCGCCCACCGAGGACAAGGACGGCAAGGTCATCTCCACGCACGGCACCCAGGTCATCGCGTTCTCCCCGAAGACCGACGGCGGCTATGTGCTCTACGGCGAGGACGCCACCGTCGACGACTACACCAAGGACCTGCCCAAGCTGATCAAGGGGGAGAACCCGTGAGGCTCCCGGGGAGGCGTACGGCGACGGCCGCCGCCCTGCTGACCGGCGTACTGCTCCTGACCGGCTGCGGGTCCGGCGACGGCTCGGCGGGCGACGGCGGATCGGCCGGCGCCGAGCTGTCCGTCTCCGGCGCCTATATGCCGCAGCCCGTGTCGGACTCCATGGCGGCCGGTTTCCTGACCATCTCCAACAGCGGGGACGAGCAGGCCGAGCTGGTCTCCGTGACCAGCGACGTCGGCGAGGTCACCGTGCACGAGACGGTCGAGGGCTCGATGCGCGCGGTCGAGTCCCTCGCCGTCCCGGCGGGCGGGGAGCTGGCGCTGAGCAGCGGCGGCAACCATCTGATGTTCGAAAAGCTGACGCGCAAGCCCCTGGAAGGCGAGAAGGTCGCCGTGAAGCTGCACTTCGCGGGTCTCTCGCCGGTCGACGTCGAGATGCCGGTGAAGGCGGCGACGTACACCCCCGCGTCCGGCGAGTGAGGGAAGGACCACCTTGACGTACTCCATCGCCCCCCGTCTGCGGAGCCTGGTGCTGCTGCTCGTGGCGGTCACCGGCGCGCTGTTCCTGGGCGCCGCACCGGCCTCCGCCCATGCCGCGCTGACCGGCAGCGACCCCCAGCAGGGGGCGGTGGTCGAGCAGGCCCCGGCCCAGGTCTCGCTGACCTTCTCCGAGCCGGTCTCCGCCCCCGAGGGCAGCCTGCGCGTCCTCGACCCCAAGGGCGCACGCGTTGACACGGGCACGCCGGACAACACCGGCGGCACCACCTACGTGGTGAAACTGCACGCGGGCCTGCCCGACGGCACGTACACCGTCACCTACCAGGTCGTCTCCGCCGACAGCCATCCCGTCGCGGGCGCCTACACCTTCTCCATCGGCGCCCCTTCCGCGACCTCGGCCTCCGTCGAGGGGCAGAACAACGGCGGCGGGGTCGTCGGTGCGCTGTACGACACCGGGCGGTATGTGTCGTACGCCGGGTTCGTCCTGCTGGCCGGTGGGGCCGCCTTCGTCCTCGTCTGCTGGCAGCGCGGGTCCGGGGTGCGGGCCGTGCAGCGGCTGGTGGTCTCGGGGTGGGTCGCGCTGACCGCGGCGACGCTGTGGCTGCTGCTCCTGCGCGGCACGTACACCACGTCCGGCAAGCTCGCGGACACCTTCGATCTGGACCTGCTCGGCGAGGTGCTCCAGACCAAGACCGGCGCCGCGCTGGTCTCCCGGCTGCTGCTGCTCGCCGCCGCCGCGCTGTTCATCGCCGTGCTCTTCGGGGCGTACGACAAGCGGGAGGACGCGGAGAAGCGGGATCTGACCTTCGGGCTGGCCGTGGGCGGAGTCGTGGTCGCCGCCGGGCTCGCGGCGAGCTGGGCGATGGCCGAGCACGCCTCGACCGGCATCCAGACCGGTATCGCGATGCCGGTGGACGTGCTGCACCTGCTCGCCGTCGCCGCCTGGCTGGGCGGCCTGTGCACGTTGCTCGTCGCGCTGTACCGGGCGCCCGCCGAGACGCCCCTGGACTCCGCCGCTGTCCACCGCTTCTCCCGGGTCGCCTTCGGCAGTGTGGTCGTCCTGGTGGTGACCGGCATCTACCAGTCCTGGCGCCAGCTCGGCTCCTGGGCCGCCTTCACCGACACCCGCTACGGCCAGTTGCTGCTGGTCAAGCTGGGGCTGGTGGCGGTGCTGGTGGGCGTCGCGTGGATGTCCCGCCGCTGGACGGCCCGGCTGGCGGAGGGGGCGGCCGGGGGTGGGGGGCGCGCGAAGGTGACGGCGAAGGTGACGGCGAGGGCGACATCGAGGGCGGTGGGGGCCGCCTCTTCGTCGTCGGCTTCATCTGCCTCGTCATCTTCTTCGTCGGCTTCCTCGTCGGCTTCTTGGTCGGCTGCGTCGGCTTCGTCGGCTACGTCCTCGTCGCCCGGCGCCAGCAAGCGGGCCGCGCAGCTCGCCCGGCAGCGGGCCGCCACCGAGACGGCCACCCGGAAGCGGCTGCGGGACGCCGACCCCCAGCGCTTCGGGCTGCGCCGCTCGGTGCTCGCCGAGGCCGGGGTGGCCGTCGTCGTACTCGCCGTGACGACCGCGCTGACCTCGACCGAACCGGGCCGTACGGAACTCGACGCCAAGGCCGCCGCGGCTTCCTCGGCCGCCTCGTCCCCGGCGACCGGGGCGGTGACGCTCGACCTGCCGTTCGACACGGGCGGCGAGGACGGCAAGGGCGTCGTACGGGTCGACCTCGATCCCGCGCGGGTCGGCGCCAACGACGTGCACGTATATGGCGAACGGCCCAACGGACGGGCCTTCGACCTCCCCGAGGTGAAGCTGGCCTTCACCCTGAAGTCCGAGGGCATCGGGCCGCTGCCCGTGGTCCCGGACCACATCACCACCGGGCACTGGTCGGCGAGCGGGGTGCAGATCCCCATGGCGGGCGAATGGGAGATCGCCGTGACCGTACGGACCTCCGACATCGACCAGGTGACCGTCTCCAAGAACGCGCAGATCGGCTGAGCACAGATCATGGCTGACCACACGGCGGACCACACGGCTGACCACAGGACGGACGACAAGGCGGAAGGCGGCGGGGCGAACGGCGACCGGGCGGACGGCAGGACGGACGCCACGGCCGACGGCGGGACGCACGCCACGGCCGACGGCAGGGCGGGCGGCAGGGCAGGCGACGGGGCCGACCAGGCCGTGCCGGGGGCCCGGACGGAAGCGGCCCCCCTCCGGGACGGCACCGCCCCGAAGGCCCGCCCCCGGGGCGGTTTCTCGCGGCGGACCCTCCTCGGCACCGCCGGTGCCACCGGGCTCGTCCTCGGTGCCGCCGGAGGAGCCGTCGGCTATGCCGCCGCGCCCGCCGAGGCGACCCCGCTGGCCTCGGTCGGCGCCGAGGAGGCGATGTTTCACGGGAAACATCAGCCCGGCATCACCACGGCCATGCACGCGTGCGGCCATCTCCTCGCCTTCGACCTGGCGGCGGGCGCCGGACGCAAGGAGGCCGCCGCGCTGCTGCGCCGCTGGTCGGAGACGGCCCGGCGGCTGATGGCGGGCGAACCCGCCGCCCAGGACGACACGGATGTGGCCCGTGACGCCGGGCCGTCCGCCCTCACCGTGACCTTCGGTTTCGGGCACAGCTTCTTCGGGCGCACCGGCCTGGAGCAGCAGCGGCCTGCCTCCCTCGACCCGCTGCCCGACTTCTCGTCCGACCAGCTCGACAACGCCCGCAGCAACGGCGATCTATGGGTGCAGATCGGCGCCAACGACTCCCTGGTGGCCTTCCACGCCCTGCGCGCGATCCAGAAGGACGCGGGCAGCGCGGCCCGCGTCCGCTGGCAGATGAACGGTTTCAACCGGTCGCCGGGGGCCACCGCCCGGCCCATGACCACGCGCAACCTCATGGGGCAGATCGACGGCACCCGCAATCCGCAGCCGTCGGAGGCCGATTTCGAGGAGCGGATCTGGGTGCCGGGCACGCCCACGAAGGACCCCGAGTGGATGGCGGACGGTTCATACGTCGTCGTACGCCGGATCCGCATGCTCCTCGACGACTGGGAGCGGCTGCCGGTCAAGGACCAGGAGGACGTCATCGGGCGCCGCAAGTCCGACGGGGCGGCGCTGTCCGGGGGGACCGAGACCACCGAGATGGAGCTGGACCGGACCGACGCCGAGGGCGGTCTGGTGGTGCCGATCAACGCGCACGCCCGCATCAGCCGACCCGATCAGAACGGGGGTGCGGCGATGCTGCGGCGGCCGTTCTCGTACCACGACGGCTTCGACGGCGACGGGGTGCCGGACGCCGGGCTGCTGTTCGTGTGCTTCCAGGCCGATCCGCTGCGTGGCTTCGTACCGGTGCAGCGGAAGCTGGACCGGGGGGACGCGTTGTCGGCGTTCATCCGTCATGAGGCGAGCGGGCTGTTCGCGGTGCCGGGGGGCGCGGTGGAGGGGGGGTATGTGGGGCAGGGGTTGCTGGAGGGGTGACGGGGGTCGTCAAGGGGGCGGGACGGAGGGCGCTGCGGGGGCGGGGACGGGGACGGGGGTCGCTGCGGGGCGTGAGGGGAGGGTGAGGGGGCTGGGGCCCGGGTGGCGCCTACGCGACCGACCGGTCACCCCCTCCTCCCGGGCCCATTAGGGTGAGGGCATGCCAGCGAGCTATGCGTATCTCGGTCCTGAGGGCACCTTCACCGAAGCCGCCCTGCGGACGCTTCCGGAGACGGCCACCCGGGAGCTGATCCCGTATGTGTCCGTGCAGTCCGCGCTGGACGCGGTGCGCGCGGGCGAGGCCGAGGCCGCGTTCGTGCCGATCGAGAACTCCGTCGAGGGCGGCATCACCACCACCCTGGACGAGCTGGTCGCGGGCGAACCGCTGATGATCTACCGCGAGGTGCTGCTGTCGATCGCCTTCGCGCTGCTGGTCCGGCCCGGTACGACGCTGTCGGACATCAAGACGGTCTCCGCGCACCCGGCGGCCCAGCCCCAGGTGCGCAACTGGCTCAAGCGGAACCTTCCGGACGTGCACTGGGAGTCGGCCGCCTCGAACGCGGACGCGGCCCGGCTGGTCCAGGAGGGTCAGTACGACGCCGCCTTCGCGGGCGAGTTCGCCGCCGCCCGGTACGGCCTGGAGGCGCTGGAGACCGGGATCCACGACGCGGAGAACGCGCAGACCCGGTTCGTGCTGGTGGGCCGCCCGGCCCGGCCCGCGGCGCCGACCGGCGCGGACAAGACGTCGGTGGTGCTGTGGCAGCGCGACGACCACCCGGGCGCGCTGCGCGATCTGCTCGGCGAGTTCGCCAGCCGGGGCATCAACCTGATGCTGCTCCAGTCCCGCCCGACCGGCGCCGGCATCGGCAACTACTGCTTCTGCATCGACGCCGAGGGCCATATCTCCGACCGCCGGGTGGCCGAGGCCCTGACCGGGCTGAAGCGAATCTGCCTCCAGGTGCGGTTCCTGGGCTCGTACCCGCGTGCGGATGTGACTGCCGCGGATCTCCGGGCGCCGCTGCCCGGGACGTCCGACGACGAGTTCATGGCGGCGGCGGACTGGGTCGCGCGCTGCCAGGACGGTCGGTTCTAGAACGCGGGGGCGGGTCCTACGGGTCCCGCCGGGTCCCGCCCGGGTATCGCCGGGTACTCCGGCTGCCGCAGAGGGCCGCAGAGGGCCGCAGGGTCGGCCTGATCCCACCGGTCCCCTCTGTCACGCCCTTCGCATCCGTGGTACCCACCACACCAGCCATGCCTGCCACATTCGCCACACCAGTCCTACCTGCTGATTTTCGTTATCCACAGAAGTTATCCACAGGTGGGCTTCTCGACCTGGGGACAAGTCGACACTGTGGCGCCGGCCGGTCGACAAATCGCCCCACAGGCCCCCGCTTCGTCCACCGATGGGCAGGTCACCCTTCGTCCACTGTTCTCCATCGGGCAACTCTTGAGAGTTACTCAT
This sequence comes from Streptomyces sp. NPDC056734, assembly GCF_042790455.1. NCBI lineage: Bacteria > Bacillati > Actinomycetota > Actinomycetes > Kitasatosporales > Streptomycetaceae > Streptomyces > Streptomyces sp. NPDC056734. The sequence goes on along the minus strand of NZ_JBHTZD010000007.1, from coordinate 199,446 downwards.
TTCCACTCGAACGTGGGCTTAGGTGAGGTTTCAACCGGGAATCCCGGAGGTCGGCCGGACGATTCGGAGTGATCAATTCCAACGTCCACAGATCTTCCACACAGCCTGTGGATAACTCCTCGCGAGCGCGTACCCCTGTGGACAACCGAGCCGCCAAGTCCCTTTCCCCGCAAGGAAATCCGGTCAACCGGGCACCGCCGGGGTCCCCCGTTCCAGGGAAGGGCAGCGACTTTTATTGACACGCGCGACAATTCCCCCATAACCGTACGTAACAGCCCGTAAGCCGCACCGCCCTTTTATGGGTCGTGAGCCGTCCTCGCACACCGGTAGCCTGGAGCGCGTGATTGACCTTCGCCTGCTCCGTGAGGACCCCGACCGTGCGCGCGCCTCCCAGCGCGCCCGTGGAGAGGATGTCGCCCTCGTCGACTCCCTCCTGGCCGCCGACGAGCGGCGCAGGTCCTCCGGCGTTCGCTTCGACGAGCTGCGCGCCGAGCAGAAGCAGCTCGGCAAGCGGATCCCCAGGGCCACCGGTGACGAGAAGGCCGAGCTGCTGAAGCAGGCGAGCCAGCTCTCCGCGGACGTCAAGGCCGCCGACGCCGAGCGCGACGCCGCCGCGACCGAGACCCAGGAACTCCTCGTCCAGCTGTCCAACCTCGTCCACCCCGACGTGCCCGTCGGCGGCGAGGAGGACTTCGTCACCCTGGAGACGCACGGCACGATCCGCGACTTCGGCGCCGAGGGCTTCACCCCCAAGGACCACCTGGAGCTGGGCACGCTGCTCGGCGCGATCGACGTCGAGCGCGGCGCGAAGGTCTCCGGCTCCCGCTTCTACTTCCTCACCGGCGTCGGCGCGCTGCTGGAGCTGGCCCTGGTCAACGCGGCGATCGCGCAGGCCACGGCGGCCGGTTTCACCCCGATGCTGACCCCGGCCCTGGTCCGCCCCCAGTCGATGGCGGGCACCGGCTTCCTCGGCCAGGCCGCGCAGGACGTCTACCACCTCGACAAGGACGACCTCTACCTGGTCGGCACCTCCGAGGTCCCGCTCGCCGCGTACCACATGGACGAGATCCTCGACGCCGACCGCCTCCCGCTGCGCTACGCCGGCTTCTCGCCGTGCTTCCGCCGCGAGGCCGGCTCGCACGGCAAGGACACCCGGGGCATCTTCCGCGTACACCAGTTCGACAAGGTCGAGATGTTCTCGTACGTCGCTCCCGAGGACTCCCAGGCCGAGCATCAGCGCCTGCTGGACTGGGAGAAGCAGTGGCTGACCTCGCTGGAGCTGCCGTACCGGGTGATCGACGTGGCCTCCGGCGATCTCGGCGCCTCCGCCTCGCGCAAGTTCGACTGCGAGGCGTGGATCCCGACGCAGGGCAAGTACCGCGAGCTGACCTCGACGTCCGACTGCACCGAGTTCCAGTCCCGCCGGCTGTCCATCCGGATGCGTGACGGCAAGACCGTCCGCCCGCTGGCCACCCTCAACGGCACGCTGTGCGCCGTACCGCGCACGATCGTCGCGATCCTGGAGAACCACCAGCAGGCCGACGGCTCCGTCCGCGTCCCCGAGGTGCTGCGCCCCTACCTGGGCGGCCGGGAGCTGCTGGAACCGGTGGCCAAGTGAGCGCCGCTCCCCTCGCCTACCGACTGATCGCGACCGACCTGGACGGAACGCTTCTGCGCTCCGACGGGTCGGTCTCCGGCCGCACCCGTGACGCGCTCGCCGCCGCCACCGAGGCGGGCGCCGCGCATATCGTCGTGACCGGCCGCGCGGTCCCCTGGACCCGCTCCATCCTCGACGACCTCGGCTACCAGGGCCTCGCCGTCTGCGGCCAGGGCGGGCAGGTGTACGACGCCGGAGCGCACCGCCTGCTGACCTCCGTCACCCTGGACCGGCAGCTCGCGGCCCTCGCCCTCGCGAAGATCGAGGCGGAGGTCGGCCCGCTGTTCCTGGCGGCGAGCCGGGACGGCCTGGACGGCGATGTCCTGATCGGCCCCGGATACGCCCTGCACGGCGCCCTGCCGGCCGTTCCGTTCACGGACGTGTCCGATCTGTGGACGGCCCCGCTGAACAAGATCTACATACAGCACCCGAGACTGTCGGACGATGAACTCGCCGAGGCCGCCCGCCAGGCCGCCGGCGGTTTCGTCAGCGTCGCCATGGCCGGTGAGGGCGTCGTCGAACTCCTCCCCCTGGGCCTCTCCAAGGCGACCGGGCTCTCCCTCGCCGCCCGCCGTCTCGGTCTGAAGGCCGCCGACACCATCGCCTTCGGCGACATGCCCAACGACGTCCCCATGTTCGGCTGGGCGACCCGGGGCGTGGCCATGGCCAACGCCCATGCCGAACTGAAGGCGGTGGCCGACGAGGTGACCTCCACCAACGACGAGGACGGCATCGCGGCGGTCCTGGAACGCCTGCTGGGTTGAGCGGGTTCGGTCGTACCGGGTTGAGCGTGAGCGGGCCTGGTCTTGCCGGGTTGAAGGTGAGCATGCCTGGTCGTGCCGGGTTGAGCTGACCCTGCGCTGCGGGACCGAGGCGCGCCCCGGTCGCGCCGGGTTGAGACGGGCCCGGCCCTGCGGCTACGTTCGCCCGTCATGCGATCACGTGAGTACGACCTGGACTTCCGCGACCGGGCCGGGCGGATACGGGCCTGGGGTCTCGCCCTGCTCGTGGTGGCGGGGGTGCTGTGGACGTGGTGTGCGGTGCTGCTGGTCACGCCGTACTCCGCCGACCGCCACCCCGACGACCAGTACCCCGACGACTGCGAGTCCCGCCTCTTCACCGTCCGCGGCACGGCCAACGAGGGCATCCAGAACGGCGACTACTGCGCCGACGAACGCGACTGGCCCGAGATCGTCACCCTCCTCGGCCTCTCCGTCCCTCTCTCCCTCACCGGCGCCACCCTCTTCACCACCGGCTCCCTCCGCCGCCAGCTGAGCGCCCACGCCGAGGCCATGCGAGAACTGGACCGCATCGCGGACGCGAGAGAAGAGAGGGAGGCCGCGGGGGGTTCTTGAGCGGAGGGTTCCTGAGCGGAGGGTTCCTGAGCGGGTGGGGCTTGGGCGGGGTGGGCTGTCAAGAGCGATCACTCGTCAGCAGGCGCCACCCCCAACCCCCCAGGGGCGCGGGGAACTGCGCGACCAGCCCCCACCCGCCCGCACCGAACCAATCCCCCCGGGTGGGCGGTCCACGCGAAGCCCCTGGCCTCACGTGCTCGAAGCGACCGCCCGGGAGCCGAACGCACTGTCGTGCAGGGACATCGCCCGGCTCCACCCCCGTTCCTGGCGCCGATCCGATCCGGCATCCGGGACATAAACCACTGTGCCGGTGCGGGAAGTTGGACGCCACCGAATTCCGGTGCGGAAGGGACAGCACGGGTCGGCGCCAAGTCGGCACCGCGACGGCACCCGGACCACACCCCGGGCGGACAGCCGCCCCCCACTACTCCCGGTGCCACCTGTGCCGACGCCCCTTGCTGAAGAACCACCCCGCGGGCGGCTCGTCCGAGCGCCACGGCTGCGGCTCCGGCGCCTTGCGGCTCCACCGGGCGGCCAGCATCCGGGCGCGGGCGGACGGCTCGGTCGTCCCGGCGGAGTGGATGAACTCCTCGTCCAGGACCAGGTCCTCGTCGTCCCAGTCCCCGGCACGATCCCCGGCACGGTCATCCTCGTGGTCGCCGGTGGCCGGCGTCTTGTCTGCCATCCCCGTTCCTTCCCGACGTGTGTCCCCCGTGGATTCAGGCGTTTTCGGGACATCTCCGCTGTCCCGTCCCGCCAGTGTGCCTCGGTGCCGGTGAAGCCCCTGTCAAGACCGGGAGCCGCACCGGCGGGCCCGCGAGGGTGCTGTCACTCCTCCCCGGCGAGCGTCAGCGTGCGCAGCTTCTGCCCGGCGTACCAGGTGGCGAGGACCGTCACCGCGACCAGCAGGACCGTCGCCGTGGTCAGGCTCACGTCCGAGGTGACCAGGTCACCGCCGGAGACCTTCTGGGCGACCGCCAGCGACCACTGCTGGACGCTGAGGGTGCGCGCGCCCGGCACCAGGGAGCCGAACAACGCCTCCCAGACCAGGGCGTAGACCAGGCCGAACACCACCGCGTGCCGGGAGACCGTGCCCAGCAGCAGGAACAGCGCCGCGTACGCGATCGAGGCGACCAGCGCGGCCACGGTGTAGGCGATGGCCACCTGCTGTCCGTTGCCGTTGAGGATGTATCCGGCGATCAGGGTCGGCAGCGCCGAGAAGACCATGGTCACGGCGATCGCGACGATCAGCTTGGTGAAGATGATCGTCGGCCGCTTGATCGGCTTGGACAGCAGATACACCACCGAGCCGTCGTCGATCTCCGGGCCGATCGCGCCGGTACCGGCGATCACTCCGATGAGCGGCACCATCGTGGCGAGCGCGAGGCCGCCGAGCAGGTCGCTGGTGGTCTGATCGTCCGTGCCGACCAGAGCGCGCACGATCACGGCGATCACGATCAGCAGCATCGGCAGCGCGCCGAGGATCAGGGCCCGGCGCCGGCCGAGCAGGGCCCGGTAGGTGAGCCGGGCGACTGTGGGGTCGTACATCTTGGCCTCCTACGCCGCGACGAGATACGAGAACACGGATTCGAGCGACTCGTCGGACGGCGAGACCGTGTGCAGACGGATGCCGTGGTCGCGGGCGACCCGCGGCAGCAGGGTGGTGAAGCGGCCGAAGTCGACGGCCTGGATACGCAGTGCGCCTTCGGCGAGGTCGACCTCGATGCCGGATGTCGACGGGTCGGCGATCAGCGCGGCGGCCAGCGCGCGGTCGTCGCTGGAGCGCACCAGATAGCGGTGCGGCCGGTCGGTCATCAGGCGGCGGATCTTGCGGAAGTCACCGCTGGCCGCGTGGCGTCCGGCGACCACGACCTCGATGTGCCAGGCGAGTTGCTCGACCTCTTCGAGGATGTGGGAGGAGAACAGGACCGTACGGCCCTCGTCGCCCATTCTGCGCAGCAGGTCCATCAGCTGCATCCGCTGGCGGGGATCCATGCCATTGAAGGGCTCGTCGAGCAGGAGCAGCGAGGGCTCATGGACCAGGGCGGACGCCATCTTCACGCGCTGGCGCATGCCCTTGGAGTAGGTGGCGATCTTGCGGTCCTGGGCGTACTCCATCTCGACGGTGGCCAGTGCCCGCTGCGCCTCCTTGTCGCCCAGGCCGTGCAGTTCGGCGTTCGCGACGACGAATTCGCGGCCGGTGAGGAAGTCGTACATCGCCTCGCGCTCGGGGACGACTCCGATGTGCCGGTAGATCTGCTCATTGCGCCAGACCGGCTCGCCGTCGAGGGTGACCGTGCCGGTGGAGGGGGCCAGGAAGCCGCCCATCATGTTGATCAGGGTGGATTTTCCGGCGCCGTTGGGGCCGAGCAGGCCGGTGACGCCGGGGCCGATGGTCATGGTGATGTCGTTGACGGCGACCACGTTGCCGAACCAGCGGGAGACATGGTCGATGGAGAGCGTGGTCACAGTCCGGCCTTTCGGTAGCGGCGCATCAGGAGGCCGTAGCAGGCGGCGATGGAGCCGAGGACGGCGAGGACGAAGACCACGCCCGCTCCCGTGGAGGGGCCGGTGCCGCCGGGGAACGCCGAGGTCGCACCGAGGAACGCGGTCTGTACGCCGTCGATCAGGGTGATCGGGGAGAACAGCCCGATCCATGGGACGGCCCCGGTGCTGCCCTGGACCTCGGCGATGGACTGGAGGGTGGAGACCGCGCCGTAGGAGATGGTCAGGACGGCGATGACGGCGGCGATACCGAAGCCGCGGCGCGGGGTGACCGAGGCGATGACCAGGCCGAGGCCGGCGAACAGCAGGGAGAGCAGAGCCACGGAGACGAGTCCCTGTGCGAATCCCTTGGTCTGGTCGGCGAAGTCCAGCTTGGCCAGCAGGGCGCCCACGTACAGCACCAGCAGCGGGGCGGCGGTCAGGACGAACAGCGCGGAAGCCAGCGCCGCGAACTTGGCGCGCACGTAGTCGGAGGTCTCGATCGGCCGCGAGAAGTACAGCGGGACGGTCTTGAAGCGCAGGTCGCGCGACACCGACTGGGGCGCCTGCGAGGCGACGTACAGGCTGATCACGGCCTGCATCACGATCGCGTAGCGGGTGTAGTCGAGGGGGAGTTCCTTGGCGTTGGTGGCGACGGCGACGGCGACCATGATGGCCGCGGGCACGCACATCACCACGAACAGCAGCATCGGCAGCACCTTGGACTTCACCGAGCGGCCGAGGCCGTAGGCGCCGCGCAGGGACTGCGAGTACAGCGAGCGGCGGGCGTAGGCGCGGCCGAGGCGGGGGCCGTCGTAGTTGCGGTATCCGATGTTGTGGATACGGGTCTGGTCGCCGGGCGGGGCGACGGGGTGCTCAATTGCCATGGCCGACCGCCTCCTTCCGCTCGCTCCGGGGCACGTCGGCCATGTCTGCCGCGTCGTCCTTGAAGACCTCTGCGATGTGGTGCCGGCGCTGCTCCATGCGCACCAGGCCGAGGCCGAGGTCTGCCACCAGGTCGCGGACCACGTCGTATGTCTCCTCGCCCCGCGCGGTGAGCAGCAGGGTGTGGCCGGCGCCGGGCAGGCCGCTGCCGTCGTGGACCTCCAGCCCGCGGGCGGTGAGTGCCTCGCGCAGGGTGCGCGTGCCATCGGGGTGGGTGTCGGTGTCGGTGACCTCGATGGCGAGGGTGGTGGTGATCTGGGTGAAGTCGGTGGTGGAGCTGGAGCGCAGCAGCTTGCCGCCGTCGACCACCACCACGTGGTCGCAGGTGCGCTCCAGCTCGCCCAGCAGATGGGAGGTGACCAGGACGGAGATGCCGAAGTCGGTGTGGATGCGGCGGATCAGGCCGAGCATCTCGTCGCGGCCGACCGGGTCGAGGCCGTTGGTCGGCTCGTCGAGGAAGACCAGCTTCGGGTCGTGGACCAGCGCCTGGGCGAGTTTGACGCGCTGCTTCATGCCCGTGGAGTAGCCGCCGATGGGGCGGTAGCGCTCCTCGTACAACCCGACATGACGCAGGGTGTCGGCGGTGCGCTCGCGGGCGGCGGTGGGTGGGAGGCCGGACATCCGGGCCATGTGCACGACGAACTCGGTGGCCGAGACGTCGGGCGGCAGGCAGTCGTGCTCCGGCATGTAGCCGACACGCTCGCGGATGTCGGCGCCCTTCGTGGCGACGTCGAGGCCGAGCACTTCGGCGCGGCCCTCGGTGGCGGGGGACAGACCCAGCAGGATCTTGATCAGTGTGGACTTGCCGGCTCCATTGGCTCCGACGAGTCCGGTCACACCGGGCCCGACGTCCACGGAGAGCCGGTCAAGAGCGGTCACCCTGGGGAACCGCTTGCTCAGGCTTTCGGTCGCGATCACAGTCACAGGTACGAAGGTAGTGATCCGGGCCACGCCAGTCGTCAGACCGGAGAGCCGTCTTCTCGTCACTCTGGAGTAGTAGGGGATCCCTAAGGTCCCCCTGAAGGGGGGTCCGGGACCCACCCCGAGAGGGCCACCCCAGAGAGCCGGGGAGTGGCCGGCCGGCATCACCCTTGTTGACCCGTGCTCTAACAACTGCGAGATTCGGCGAAGCCAGGTGACGACCACGTACCGCGACCGATGGGCGGGGATTCCATGAGGACGGCGGGCGGAGAAATGGCGCAGGGTGACGGAGGCATGGCCTCCCTCGAAGGGGCGCGGGAGCGCCGGGTGGCGACCGGCGGCGTCGAGCTGTGCGTCGTCGAGCTGGGCGACACCGCGGCGCCGACAGTCGTACTGGTGCACGGATACCCGGACAGCAAGGAGGTGTGGTCGAAGGTCGCCGTCCGGCTCGCCGGCCGCTTCCATGTGGTGCTCTACGACGTCCGGGGCCATGGCCGCTCGACGGCGCCGCAGCCGTTGCGGGGCGGATTCACGCTGGAGAAGCTCACGGACGACTTCCTGGCGGTGGCGGACGCGGTCAGCCCGGACCGGCCGGTGCATCTGGTGGGGCACGACTGGGGCTCGGTGCAGTCGTGGGAGTTCGTGACCGTCGCGCGCACCGAGGGACGTATCGCCTCTTTTACGTCGATGTCGGGCCCGTCGCTCGATCACTTCGCCCACTGGATCGACCGGCGTCTGAAGCGCCCCACCCCGCGCCGGGTCGGCCAGCTCCTCGGCCAGGGCGCCAGGTCCTGGTACGTGTACGCGCTGCACACGCCCGTGCTGCCGGAGCTGGCCTGGCGCGGCCCGCTCGGCAGGCGCTGGCTGAAACTCCTGGAGCGCGTCGAGCAGATCCCCGGCGACGGCTACCCCACCCCGTCACTGCCCCAGGACGCCGCCCATGGCGCGTGGCTGTACCGGGACAACGTACGGCGGCGGCTGGGCAGGCCGCGCCCCGACGCCTACGCGCGCGTGCCGGTGCAGCTCATCACGCCGCTGGGCGACGCGTTTCTGTCCGAGCGGCTGTACGACGATCTGGAGCGGTGGGCTCCGCGGCTGACCCGCAGGACGCTGCCCGCCAAGCACTGGATCCCGCGCACCCGGCCCGATCAACTGAGCGCGTGGATCGAGGAGTTCGTCATGGGCGTCGAGGGCGGCCGGACCAGGCCGCACAAGGCCACCGGCCGCCACTCCGACCGGTTCGGCGGGCAGTTGGTGCTGGTCACGGGCGCGGGCAGCGGCATAGGGCGGGCGACGGCGTTGGCGTTCGCCGCGGCGGGCGCGCGGGTGATCGTGGTCGACCGGGACGCCGAAACCGCCGCCGGGACCGCCGAGATGGCCCGGGTGATCGGCGCGCCGGGCGCCTGGGCGAAGACGGTCGACGTCTCCGACGAGCGGGCCATGGAGAGGCTCGCGGAGCAGGTCGCCACCGAGCACGGCGTGGTGGATGTGCTGGTCAACAACGCCGGTATAGGGCTGTCCGGTTCGTTCTTCGACACCACCACGGACGACTGGCGCGAGGTCCTGGGCATCAATCTCTGGGGCGTGATCCATGGCTGCCGCCTCTTCGGTCGGCAGATGGCCGAGCGCGGACAGGGCGGCCAGATCGTCAACATCGCCTCGGCGGCGGCCTATCAGCCGTCCAAGGTGCTGTCCGCCTACGGCACCACCAAGGCGGCCGTGCTGATGCTGAGCGAGTGCCTGCGGGCCGAACTCGCGGGCCGGGGCATCGGAGTCACCGCGGTGTGCCCCGGTCTGGTCAACACCAACATCGCCTCCACGGCGCATTTCGCGGGGGTGGACGAGGAGGAGGAGAAGCGCCGCCGAAAGCGCACCGCGCGGCTGTACGGACTGCGCAACTACCCGCCGGAGAAGGTCGCCGACGCGATCCTGCGGGCCGTGGTGCGCAATGAGGCGGTGGTCGCGGTGACGCCCGAGGCGCGTGGGGCGCGGCTGCTGGCGCGAGTGATGCCGAGGGCGCTGCGGGCGCTGGCACGGGTGGAACCGCCCATATAGGGCGGTGAGTTGGGTAACTCAGCCCACCTGGATCAGATTTCGCCAAATCGCTTGTATCCGCGCTTTCTTCGCGAAAGCCGTGGAAACGAGAGGCCGTTGTCCACAGAACCGCCAATTCCCCTGTGGATAACTACAGTTGGTTGTGGATCAAACCTGGCCCGCAAAATCATCTGCGTGATTCAGGTCTCGCCCGGCACTCTGGTGCGATGGATGAAAGACGCACGGTGAAGGTGTCGAAGTATCTCTCCAAGCACCTTCGCCACCAGCCCGACCGGATCGGGCTGGTCCTCGACGAGGGCGGCTGGGTCGAGATCGACGCGCTGATGGCCGCGGCGACGGCCCATGGCTTCCGGTTCACCCGCGAGGAACTGGACCAGGTGGTCGCCACGAACGACAAGAAGCGGTTCGCGATCGAGGACGGCCGGATCCGCGCCAGCCAGGGCCACAGCGTCGACGTGGACCTCGGCCTCCCGCCGGCCGCCCCACCGCCGTACCTCTACCACGGCACCGTCGCCCGCCATCTGGACGCGATCCGCGCGCAGGGACTGCGGCCGATGAACCGGCACGACGTGCACCTGTGGCCGACCGCGAGACCGCCACGCGCGTGGGCGCGCGCCGGGGACGGCCGGTCGTGCTGGCCGTGGACACCGGGGCCATGCATCGGGACGGGCATGTCTTCCACGTCAGCGCGAACGGGGTGTGGCTGACGAAGAGGGTGCCGCCGGAGTATCTGCGGTTCCCTGGGACGCGGTGACGGCCAGGGTGACGGTCAGGGTTCTGCGGCTTCCGGTGCACACCGACGGTCGCGGCGACTTCCGGGCGCCCTGAACACCCGGGCACCCGGAAACACTGACAGTCGCGTAAGCCGCGCTCTTCGTCGCATGATCGTCCTATGGAACACCTTCCCACCACCGAGGCCGCCGTCACCGCCCTCCGGGCCATCGCCGCGGAGTACGCCCGTGAGATCGAGGTCAGCCATGACATCGGCGCCGACCAGACCTCGCGCCGCAGCGCGTCGGGCGTCGGCGTCACCACCGACCCGGACGGTTCGCTGCCGCACGAGGCATACGTCGAGTTCGGCGGCTCCCCCGTGGTGGACGTCCGCCTCTTTCCCGACGACGACGCGCTGATCAAGGTGGACGGCGTGGAGTTCCACGACGTCCCGCGCGACGAGGTGCCCGGCTTCCTCCGCTCGATATTCGGCGGCCTGGCCTATGTCAAGGGCCGTTTCTTCCCGCCCGGCTACTTCCTGATCGTGCCCCTGCCCGGCGACCGCACCTACAAGGAGGCGGTCACGATGATCAGCCTCACACCGTGGCTGAGCGGACGCGTACGGTGACTGTTTCACGTGAAACAGGCCCCGGCCGCTTACGCTCGGAGGCATGAGCCTGCACCTGAGCACCGTGATCCTTCCGCATCGCCGCTGGCAGGAGGGGGGCCGGGCGTCCTGGGAGCGGGCCGAACAGCTCGGGTTCCATACCGCGTACACCTACGACCATCTGTCCTGGCGCAGCTTCCGCGACGGCCCGTGGTTCGGTGCCGTGCCGACGCTGACGGCCGCCGCCGGGGTCACCGAGCGGATGCGCCTGGGCACGCTGGTCACCTCGCCGAACTTCCGGCATCCGGTGACCCTCGCCAAGGAGCTGATCTCGCTCGACGACCTCTCCGGCGGACGTTTCACGCTCGGGATCGGCGCCGGGGGCACCGGCTTCGACGCCACCGCGCTCGGGCAGGAGCCGTGGACGCCGAAGGAGCGCGCCGACCGCTTCGGCGAGTTCCTGCCGCTGCTCGACCGGCTCCTCACCGAGGACTCCGTGTCGTACGAGGGCAACTACTACTCGGCGCACGAGGCCCGCAACATCCCGGGGTGTGTGCAGCGCCCCCGGCTGCCGTTCGCCGTCGCCGCGACCGGGCCGCGCGGGCTGCGGCTCGCCGCCCGCCACGGTCAGGCGTGGGTGACCACCGGGGACCCGAAGCTGTTCGAGCACGGCACCCCGGAGCAGTCGGTACGGGCCATCCGGGAGCAGGCCGAGCGGCTGGCGGACGCCTGCGCCGAGCTGGGCCGGGACGTGATCGGGCTGGACAAGATCCTGCTCACCGGGTTCACCCCGGACCGGCAGCGCCCGCTGGAGTCGCTCAACGCGTTCGTGGACTTCGCCGGGCGCCACCAGGAGATCGGCTTCACCGAGATCGTGATCCACTGGCCGATCCCGGACACGGACTTCGCGGCCGACGAGAAGGTCTTTCAGCAGATCGCGATGGAGGCGGTGGCACAGCTCGGATAGCGGCCCCGTCGGCAGCTCGGACAGCGGCCCCGTCGGCCGGTATCCGCCCGGGTGGGGCGGCCATGAGGCGGATACGTCGACTCCCACCCGGTCGTACTGGCATATGCGCGACAATGGCCGGGTGACCTCAGCGACTCGACAGCCCGACCTCCCGGCCGCCGCCGCGCCGCCCCGCCTGATCGCCACGGACCTCGACGGCACCCTGCTGCGCGACGACAAATCGGTCTCCCCACGGACCGTCGCCGCCCTCGCGGCGGCCGAGGAGGCGGGCATCGAGGTCTTCTTCGTCACCGGCCGCCCCGCCCGCTGGATGGACGTCGTCAGCGACCATGTCCACGGGCACGGCCTCGCCATCTGCGGCAACGGCGCCGCCGTCGTCGATCTGCACGGCGGGCCGGGCAGCCACCGGTTCGTGAAGGTGCGCGCGCTGGCGCGGGAGAACGCGCTGGACGCCGTAGGACTGCTGCGGGACGCGGCGCCCGGCACGGTGTACGCGGTGGAGCAGACGTACGGCTTCAACCAGGAGCCCGACTATCCCCAGCTGCACCTGGAGATACCGGACACGCTGGCCCCGGCCGAGGAACTGCTGGCCGGGGGCGCGCAAGGGTCCGCCGAGCCGGTGCTCAAGATCCTCGCGTACCACCCCGCGATGGACCCCGACGCCTTCCTCACGGTCGCCCGGCTCGCCCTCGGCGACCGCGCCAACGTCACCCGCTCCAGCCCCAGCGCACTGCTGGAGATCAGCGGCCCCGGCGTCTCCAAGGCCAGCACCCTCGCCCTGTGCTGCGCCGAGCGCGGGATATCGCCCCGGGAGGTCGTGGCCTTCGGTGACATGCCCAACGATGTCGAGATGCTGACCTGGGCCGGACAGTCGTACGCCATGGGGAACGCCCACCCGGACGTCATCGCCGCCGCGTCGGGACGGACGGTCGCGAACAACGAGGACGGGGTGGCCGTCGTGATCGAGCGGATGCTGGCGGAGCGGGTGGGGTAGCGGGCCGCCCTGCCTCCGCCTCCTGTCCCCCGCCGCCCGCAGGCCGGCGCGTCTCACAGCCCCACCCCGCGCGCCCCGAGCCACGGCATCGGGTCCACGCCCGAGCCCAGTTCCGGGGTGATCCGTACCTCGAAGTGCAGGTGCGGCCCCGTGGAGTTGCCGGTCGTGCCGGCCTGGCCGATCCACCGGCCCGGCACCACCCGTTCGCCCTGGTCGACGGCGACGGACGCGAGATGGGCGTACTGCGTGTAGTAGCCGCCGGGGTGCTGGAGCACGACCTGGATGCCGAAGGCGCCGCCGCAGCTCACCCGCACCACCCGGCCAGCCCCGACCGCCCGCACCGGCGTGCCGATCGGCACCGCGAAGTCCTGCCCGGTGTGCCGGTTGGCCCAGCGCGCCCCGCCGCTGCCGAACCCGGCCGACAGTTCGTACGTCTCCACCGGCGCCACCCACTCCCGTGCGAGCCGTTCCTCCGGCTGGTCCAGCCGTACGGCGCCCCGGCAGTTGCCCGCGGCGGCGGACGCGTCGGCCTCACCCTGCAACCGGCCCCGCGCCCGCTCCAGCTTCGCCTCGATGTCCTGCTTCAGCTCGGCCAGTTCGGCGGTGTGCTCCTCCAGCTCCCGCCAGGCCGCCGCGGCCCTCGCCTCGTCGGCGGCGAGCCGTCGCTCCGCGCGGACGCTCTTGTCGATGGCGTTGCCGACGGCCGTGTTCGTCTGGGCGAGAACACGCTGATTGCGCATCAGCTCCTCCGGACTGACCACGAGCAGGATCCGCGCGGCGGTCGGCAGCCCGCCGCCATCGCGGTACTGGGCGCGGGCGATCCGCCCCAGATCCTCGTGGAGTACGGCGATCTCCCGCCGTCGCTCGTCGAGCAGCCCCTCCAGCCGCCGGGCCTGCGTCCGCTGCCGCTCCGCCCCGCGCCGGCCCTCCTCGTACCGCCGGGCCGTGTCGGCCGCGTCCTCGTACAACCGGGCCACCCGCGCGGCCGTCCCACCGTCCGCGCCGCCGCCGCTCTCCGACGGCCCGGTCGGCCGAGCCGCGAGCACGGCGGCGGCACACAGCAGCACCGGAACGAGCAAGGGGCGGCGACGAAGTGAGCGCATGTCAGCGATCGTGTCCCGCGCGGGCGTACGGCCGCATGTTCACGTCGTACGGGTGGGGGACGGGTTGCTGCGGACGGGTGCCACGGTCGGCGTGTCGGTGGCGGTCCGTGCCTTTCGAGGCCGGTGTGGGGAGTTGGCGTGCGGGGTTGAGTCGTCAGCGGGGCGGGGTCAGCAGTCGAGACGGGGTGCGTCACGGGGACCAGGTACGCCACGGAGACCGGGTGCGTCACGGGGACCAGGTACGTCACGGGGACCAGGTACGTCACGGGGACCGGATCGGCAACCGAGACTCGGTGCGCCAGGGACCGGACCGGGTCGGTAACCGACACAGGATGCGCCACGGCCATGGGGGCCGAGTGGCGCCGCTGGAACGCCGCAAGGCGTCGCCGGGCAGCCGCAAAGGAGACGGCCGGACCTAGTACGGCGCCTCCCACACCACCGTCGTCCCGCCCCCGTCCGCCCCGACCCCCGGCCCGTACCAGCTGGCGCCGCCCAGGGACTCCGCGCGGAGTCCGAGGTTTCTCAGGCCGCTGCGCCGACCGCCCTCGCGGATGCCGACACCGTCGTCGGCGACCGTGAGGCGGACACCCGCCCGGCCGTCCGGCAGCCGTACCGTCGTGTCCACGACCACGTCGATCCGTGACGCGCCCGCGTGCCGGAAGGCGTTGGAGAGGGCCTCGCGCAGGGCCGCGATGAGGTTCTTGCCGGTCAGCTCGCCCACCAGGGCGTCGACAGGACCGACGAACCGGTGTCCGGGCTTGAAACCGAGCGGTACGGCGGCCGTGTTGATCTCCCGCAGCACCCGGGTGCGCAGCCCGGCCGGCGCCTCGGCCGGGCCCTGCTGGAGCGCGAAGATGGCCGTACGGATCTCCTGGATGGTGACGTCGAGTTCGTCGACCGCCCGGCCCACACCGTCGCGGACCTCTGGCACCACCGACCCGCGCTGTGCGCTCTCCAGCATCATGCCGGTCGCGAACAACCGTTGGATTACCAAATCGTGCAGGTCACGGGCGATCCGGTCGCGGTCCTCGAACACCGCGAGCCGCTCCCGGTCCCGCTGGGCCTCGGCCATCATCAGCGCGAGCGCCGCCTGCGAGGCGAACTGGATCGCGAGCGTGCGCTCGGTCTCGGTGAAGGGGCGCTCGCCGCGCGCCCGGGGCAGCACCAGGGTGCCGAGGATCCGGCCCTCGCTCTGGAGCGGCAGCAGCATCGTCGGGCCGTACGCACGGGCGAGGTGGGTGACCATCCGGCCGTCGGTGGCGGCGTCCTCGACGAACACCGCCCGTCCGTCGAGGAGTTCGGCGACGATCCGGCTGTCCGGCGGGACGACCAGACCGAGCGCGCTGGACGCCGGCTCGGAGGCCGCCACGGCGACGACCTCCAGACCGCCCTCTTCGGCGGGCAGCAGGACGAACCCGGCCGCCGATCCGGACAGTCTGCGGGCCTGTTCGGCGACGACCTGGAGGGCGTCATCGGCGTCCTGCCCGGACAGCAACGCGGTGGTGACGGCCACGGATCCGTCGATCCAGCGCTCGCGCTGCGTGGCGGCCTCGTACAGCCGGGCGTTGCCGATCGCGATGCCCGCCTCGGTGGCCAGCAGCCGCACCATCCCGAGATCGTCCGCGTGGAACGGCTCGCCGCCGCGTTTCTCGGTCAGATACAGATTGCCGAAGATCTCGCCCTGCACCCGGATCGGGACGCCCAGGAAGCTGTGCATCGCCGGGTGGTGCGGCGGGAATCCGCAGGAGCGCGGGTCGGATCCAAGGTCGGCGAGCAGCACCGGGTCGGGGTGGTGGATGAGCGCGCCGAGCAGGCCCCGGTGCCCGTCGGGCAGCCGCCCGATCCGCCGGGCCGTCGCCTCGTCCACGCCGTGGTAGACGAAATCGACCAGCCCGTCCCGGTCCTCGGCGACCACACCGATCGCCGCGTAACGCGCGTCGGTCAGCGAGACCGCGGTCGTGCAGATCCGGTGCAGCGTGGAATGCAGCTCCAGCCCGCTGCCGACGGCCCGCATCGCCTCCAGGAGCCGGGCGACCCGGGGATCGGGGCCACTGGGCAGGTCCCAGGGGGACGCGTCGCCGGGATCCCCGTCATCGGCGGGACCGGCGGGCGGTAGGGCAGTCATGCCCCGAGGGTAATTAGTCCCACTTGTCACGGAAAGTCGGACTCATGGGAGGAGTCAGAAAATCGGAACGCTTGGCCGAGGAGGGGACCATGCGGACGAAACCCTGCGGCCCAACACAGGGCCGCCTTACGGTCGGGACCCTGCGACCCGCAACAGTGCCTGACCCGCCACGCCCACCCACAGCCTGGCCACCCATACCGCCCCACCCCTACCGCCCCACCCCCACCAGCACCTCCGTCTCCGCCTCCCGCGCCGCCAGTTCCCGCAACGGCCCCTCCACGGCCGTCAGCTCGGCGTACGTCCCGCGCTGCACCACCCGTCCCGCGTCCAGCACGACCACCTCGTCGACGGCTTGCAGACCGGCCAGCCGATGGGTGATCAGCAGGGTCGTACGGCCCTCGGTCGCGGCCAGCAGATCCGCGGTGAGCGCGTCGGCCGTGGGCAGGTCGAGATGCTCGGCGGGCTCGTCCAGGATCAGCACCGGGAAGTCGGCGAGCAGCGCGCGGGCCAGCGCGAGCCGCTGCCGCTGGCCGCCCGACAACCGGGCCCCGTGCTCGCCGATCATCGTCTCCAGCCCGTCGGGCAGGCCCTTTACCCACTCCAGCAGCCGGGCGCGGGCGAGCGCGTCACACAGTTCGGCGTCGGTCGCGTCGCGCTTGGCCAGCAGCAGGTTCTCCCGCACGGAACTGTCGAAGAGGTGCGCGTCCTGGGCGCACAGCCCGACCAGCCGCCGTACGTCGTCCCCGTCGAGGGCGTACGCGTCCACCCCGGCCAGCGTGTACGCGCCGGACCCGGCGTCCAGGAACCGCAGCAGCACCTGGGCCAGCGTGGTCTTGCCCGCCCCGGACCCGCCCACGACGGCGATCCGGCGCCCCTCGCCGAGGGTGAGGTCGACCCCGGCGAGCGCGTCCCGCTCCTGACCGGCGTACCGGGCGGTGAGCCCCTTGAGGACGACCGGGAACGGTGACGCGGGCGCCTGCCGGGGCCGCTCCGGCTCCCGTACCGGCTCCGGCGCGTCCAGCACCTCGTACACCCGCTCGGCGCTCTTGTGCACCCGCTGGCGGAACCGCACCGCGATCGGCATGCCGAGCACGGCCTCGAAGGCGGCCAGCGGGGTGAGGACGACGACCGCCAGGAGCAGCCCGTCCAGCCGTCCGGCGGCGACCGCCTGGACGCCGACCAGTGCGGCGGCGGCCACCGTGAGGCCGGTGATCAGCGCGGTCAGTCCGTCGCCGAGCGCGGTGGCGGTGGCGGCGCGCGAGGTGATCCGGGTGAGCACCGAGTCGGCCTCGCGGGTCGTGGCGAGCCGGGCGGGCAGGGCGCCCGCGACGGTGAGCTCGGCGGTGCCGGTGAGCAGGTCGGTGACGCGCGTGGCCAGTTCGCCACGGGCGGGGGCGAGCCGGCGTTCCGCGCGCCGGGACACCGCCCCGGTGATCAGCGGCACCCCGGCGCCGGCCAGCAGCAGCCCCACCGCGAGCACCGCGCCCGCCTCGGGCAGCAGCCAGGCCGTGAAGCCGACGGACGCGGCGGAGACCGCCACGGCGGCACCGGCGGGCAGCAGCCAGCGCAGCCAGTAGTCCTGGAGCGCGTCCACGTCGGAGACCAGCCGCGACAGCAGATCGCCCCGGCGGGTCCGGCGCAGCCCGGCGGGCGCCAGCCGCTCCAGCCGCCGGTACACGGCCACCCGGGTGTCCGCGAGCATCCGCAGCACCGCTTCGTGCGACACCAGCCGCTCGGCGTAGCGGAACACGGCCCGGCCGATGCCGAAGGTGCGGGTCGCCGTGACGGCCACCATCAGATACAGCACCGGCGGCTGCTGCGAGGCCCGCGAGATCAGCCACCCGGAGGTCGCCATCAGTCCCACGGCACTGCCGAGCGCGAGGCTCCCGAGCAGCAGGGCGAGCAGGAGCCGCCCCCGCCGGGCACCCGACATCGCCCGCACCCGCGCGAGCACATGCGCCGGAGCCTGCTCGGAACCGTCGGCGGATGCCATCGCGTCGCCGGGTTCGGTCACCGCCTGCTCCGCGCCCGGAACCCCGTCGAACGGCCACGCCTCGGTGACCGGAGTCTCCTCGCCCGGCTGCCGCTCGGCGGTCGGTTCGGCGATCTTGGCCACCGGCTCCGGTGCCGCCGTCTCCGCCAGCCGCACCACCCGGTCGGCCACCGCCAGCAGCGCGGGCCGGTGCACCACCAGCAGCACGGTCCGCCCGGCCGCCAGCCGCCGTACCGCGTGCACGACCTCCGCCTCGGTCTCGCCGTCCAGCGCGGCCGTCGGCTCGTCCAGCAGCAGTACGGGCCGGTCGGCGAGGAAGGCGCGGGCCAGCGCGAGCCGCTGCCGCTGCCCCGCCGACAGCCCGGCCCCGTCCTCGCCGAGCACGGTGTCGGCGCCCTGCGGCAGCGCGTCGACGAACTCCAGCGCGCCCGCGTCCGCGAGCGCCTGCCGTACGGCGGTGTCGTCCGCGTCGGGACGGGCCAACCGGACGTTCTCCGCGATGCTCGCGGCGTACAGGTGCGGGCGCTGCGGCACCCAGGCGATCCGGGACCGCCACCGGGCCACGTCGATGTCGGCGAGGTCGGTGTCCCCGACCCGCACCCGCCCCTCGACCGGCCGGACGAAGCCCAGCAGCACGTTCAGCAAGGTGGACTTGCCGACGCCACTGGGTCCGACCAAGGCGACCGTCTCACCGGGCGCCACCAAGAAGGAGGCGCCGGAGACCGCGTCGACGGCCCGCCCGGGGTAGCGGACGGTGACGTCCTCGAAGGACAGCGCGTCTGCCGGGGAGGCACCGGTGCCCACGGGGAGGGCATCGGCGTCCGCCCGGGAGGTACCGGTGGCCGCCGGGGCCGTTCCCCCACGCCCGGGGGCCGCACCGATCTCTCCGGGGGCCGTACCGATCTCCCCGGAGGCCACACCGCAACCCACCGAGCCGGTACCGCCCCCCGTACCCCCCTCCGGCCCCGCAGTCTCCAGCACCGCGAAGATCTCCTCGGCCGCCGCCAGCCCCTCGGCCGCCGCGTGGTACTGCGCGCCGACCTGCCGCAGCGGCAGATACGCCTCCGGCGCCAGGATCAGTATCACCAGACCGACATACAGGTCCGATTCGCCGTGCACGAGCTGCATGCCGATGGTGACGGCGACCAGGGCGACCGAGATCGTGGCGAGCAGTTCCAGGGCGAACGAGGAGATGAAGGCGATCCGCAGCGTCCGCATGGTCGCCTGGCGGTACTCGCCGGTGATGCGCTTGATCGACTCGGCCTGCGCCTTGGCCCGTCCGAAGACCTTCAGCGTGGGCAGCCCCGCCACCACGTCCAGGAAGTGCCCGGACAGCCGGGACAGCAGTTCCCACTGACGGTCCATCCGGGACTGGGTCGCCCAGCCGATGAGCACCATGAAGACCGGGATGAGGGGCAGCGTGGCCACGATGATCGCGGCGGACACCCAGTCCTCGGTGACGATCCGCGCCAGCACCGCCACCGGAACCACCACCGCGAGCCCCAATTGCGGCAGATAGCGCGAGAAGTAGTCGTCCAGCGCGTCGATACCACGGGTGGCGAGCGCGACCAGCGAGCCGGTCCGACGGCCGCTGAGCCAGCCGGGACCGAGCGCGGCGGCCCGCTCCAGCAGCCTGCCGCGCAGCTCCGATTTCACGGCCGCGCCGGCCCGGTTCGCGGCGAGTTCGGTGAGCCAGGAGACCAGCGCCCGGCCCAGCGCGACGGCCACCAGCAGCAGCAAGGGGGTGCGCAGTTCGGCGACCGGCATTCCGCCCTGGAAGGCCCCGACCACCACTTCGGCGATCAGCATGGCCTGGGCGATCACCAGACCGGCCCCGAGGACGCCGAGGCCGACGATCGCCACCAGGAAGAGCCGGGTGGCACGGGCGTAACGCAGAAGACGCGGATCGATTGGTTTCACGTGAAACAGGCCCTTCGGGTCCGATCGGTCTGATCGGTCTGATCGGTCTGATCGGCGCCAGTCGGTCCGATCGGTGCCAGGGGGGCGTTTCACGTGAAACACCCCCCTGTGCCTGACCTAGTGCGCGGGGTCGGCGATGTGCTGCGTACCGATCCGCTTGCGGAACACCCAGTAGGTCCACGACTGATAGAGCAGCACGATCGGTGTGGCGATCGCCGCGCACCAGGTCATGATCTTCAGGGTGTACGGGCTCGACGAGGCGTTGGTGACCGTGAGGCTCCAGTCCGCATTGAGCGAGGAGGGCATGACGTTCGGGAAGAGCGAGAGGAACAGCATCGCCACGGCCGCGATGATCGTCACCCCGGACAGGGCGAACGACCATCCCTCACGCCCCGCCTGATTGGCACCCAGCGCCGCGACCAGCGCCACGACCGCCACGATCATGGCGACCAGGCTCTCGCCGTTGCCGTCCCGGACCTGCGTCCACAGCAGGAAGCCCAGCGCCGCCACGGCGGTGAGCAGACCGACCCGAAGGGCCAGCTTGCGCGCCCGCTCCCGGATGTCCCCGACCGTCTTGAGCGCCGTGAACACCGCGCCGTGGAAGGTGAACAGGGTCAGCGTCACCACACCGCCCAGCAGGGCGTACGGGTTGAGCAGATCCCAGAAGTTGCCGACGTACTCGAAGTTCTGGTCGATCTTCACGCCGCGCACGATGTTGCCGAAGGCCACACCCCACAGGAACGCCGGGATCAGCGAGCACCAGAAGATCGCGCTCTCCCAGTTGCGCTGCCACTTCTCCTCGGGTCGCTTGGCCCGGTACTCGAAGGCCACGCCCCGGACGATCAGACAGACCAGGATGATCAGCAGGGGCAGATAGAAGCCCGAGAACAGGGTGGCGTACCACTCGGGGAAGGCGGCGAAGGTCGCGCCGCCCGCGCTGAGCAGCCACACCTCATTGCCGTCCCAGACGGGGCCGATCGTATTGATCAGCACCCGCTTCTCGGGCCGGTTGCGGGCCAGCAGCTTGGTGAGCACCCCGACCCCGAAGTCGAAGCCCTCCAGGAAGAAGTAGCCGATCCACAGGACGGCGATCAGGACGAACCAGACATCGTGCAGTTCCATGACTGTGCAGCTCCCTCGGCCTAGTACGAGAAGGCCATCGGCTTGTCGGCGTCACGGGAGTCGCCGCCGATCTTCGTGGGCGGGTTCAGGTCGGCCTCGGTCAGCTCGGGCGGCCCGGCCTTGACGTACTTGACGAGCAGCTTGACCTCGATCACGGCGAGGATCGCGTACAGCGAGGTGAAGACGATCATCGAGGTGAGGACCTCGCCCTGGGACACCCCGGGGGAGACCGCGTCGCGGGTCTGGAACAGTCCGTAGACGACCCAGGGCTGGCGGCCCATCTCGGTGAAGATCCAGCCCCAGGAGTTGGCGATCAGCGGGAAGGCCAGGGTCCAGACGGCCAGTCGCCAGTACCACTTGCTGAGGCGGGAGCCGAGCGGCTTGTGGAACAGCACCAGATGCGGCACCTCGTCCTCGCCCGTCCGGTGCGCCCGTGGCAGCAGGAACTTCCTGCGGGTGAGCCACAGTCCGATCAGACCGATGGCCAGCGAGGTCATCCCGAAGCCGATCATCCAGCGGAAGCCCCAGTAGGCGACCGGAATGTTGGGCCGGTAGTCGCCCGGCCCGTACTTCTCCTGCTCGGCCTTGTTGACATCGTTGATGCCAGGGACGAACGAGCTGAAGTCGTTGTGGGCCAGGAAGGACAGCAGTCCCGGAATCTCCAGGGCGACCGTGTTGTGGCCCTTGTCGACGTCGCCATAGGCGAAGACCGAGAAGGGCGCCGGTGCCTCGCCGTCCCACAGGGCCTCGGCCGAGGCCATCTTCATCGGCTGCTGCTCGTACATGATCTTGCCGAGGGTGTCACCGCTGATCGCGGTGAGCAGTCCGCCGATCGCGACGGTGACCAGGCCGAGCCGCAGCGAAGTCCGCATCTCGCGGATGTGCCGCTTGCGCAGCAGATGGAAGGCGGCGATACCGACCATGAAAGCGCCACCGGTGAGGAAGGCCGCCGACAGGGTGTGGAACGCCTGGGCCAGCGCGGTGTTCTGCGTCAGCACCAGCCAGAAGTCGGTCAGCTCGGCCCGGCCCCGCTCTCCGTTGATCTTGTAGCCGACCGGGTGCTGCATCCATGAGTTGGCCGCGAGGATGAAGAACGCGGACAGGATCGTGCCGATCGACACCATCCAGATGCAGGCCAGATGGATCCGCTTCGGCAGCCTGTCCCAGCCGAAGATCCACAGGCCGATGAAGGTCGACTCGAAGAAGAAGGCGATCAATGCCTCGAAGGCCAGAGGCGCTCCGAAGATGTCACCGACGAAACGGGAGTAGTCGGACCAGTTCATACCGAACTGGAACTCCTGCACGATGCCGGTGACCACGCCCATCGCGATATTGATCAGGAAGAGCTTGCCCCAGAACTTGGTGGCCCTGAGGTACTTCTCCTTCCCCGTGCGCACCCAGGCGGTCTGGAGCATGGCCGTGAGGGCCGACAGCGAGATCGTCAGCGGGACGAACAGGAAGTGGTAGACGGTGGTGATGCCGAACTGCCAACGCGCCAGGGTCTCTGGCGCCAAAGCCATTTCCACGTCGTCGGTCTCCTTAAATCGCCGTGGACACAGTGGCAGTTTGCCCCTTACGTCACACCCAACCTGGGAGCAACCGGGACACGCTTGTGAACGCGTTCACATTCACAAGCCATTATGACGTACCGATTTTCGACTCTTGACAGGGGGTACCCCTTGGGGTCGCAAGGGGCGCGGGGCGTCCGGCGGAGGCCCTCGGCCGGGCATACGGAAGGGCACGACACCTGTGGCGTCGTGCCCTGTGACTGTGGCCGGGACGGAGGCGGGGGGCGGCGGGGGCCGGGGGGCGGCGGGGGGGGCGGACCGGTGCCGGCCAGCTGACCGCCGTACGTATCACTCGCGGGGCCCTACAGCCGCCGCACCCTACAGCCGCCGCAGCCCTACCCCTCCTTGAGGTACGCCTCCGCGACCTTCAGGAAGATGTCGTTGCCCTCGGTCTCGCCGATGGTCACCCGGACCCCCTCGCCCGCGAACGGCCGCACCACGACCCCGGCCTGCTCGCACGCCTCCGCGAAGGTCACCGTGCGCTCCCCCAGCCGCAACCACACAAAATTGGCCTGCGTCTCCGGCACCGTCCAGCCCTGGGCGCGCAGCCCCTCGGCGACCCGGGTGCGCTCACCCACCAGCGACCCGACCCGGCCGAGCAGCTCGTCCTCGGCCCGCAGCGAGGCGATCGCCGCCTCCTGCGCCAGCTGGCTCACCCCGAACGGCACCGCCGTCTTGCGCAGCGCCGCCGCCACCGGCTCATGGGCGATCGCGAAACCGACCCGCAGCCCGGCAAGCCCGTACGCCTTGGAGAAGGTCCGCAGCACACAGACATTCGGCCGGTTCCGGTAGATCTCGACGCCGTCCGGCACCTCGGGGTCGCGGATGAACTCCCGGTACGCCTCGTCCAGCACCACCAGGACATCGCCGGGCACCCGGTCCAGGAACCGCTCCAGCTCGGCCCGCCGCACGACCGTGCCGGTGGGGTTGTTGGGGTTGCAGACGAAGATCAGCCGGGTCCGCTCGGTGATCGCGTCGGCCATCGCGTCCAGATCGTGCACCTCGCCGCCGGTCAGCGGCACCTGCACCGGGCGCGCACCGCTGATCTGCGTGATGATCGGGTACGCCTCGAAGGACCGCCAGGCGTAGATCACCTCGTCGCCGGGGCCCGCCGTGGCCTGGACCAGCTGCTGGGCGACCCCGACCGAGCCGGTACCGGTCGCCAGATGCGTCAGCGGCACCCCGAACCGGTCCGCCAGCTCGTTCATCAGCCCCGTACAGGCCAGGTCGGGGTAGCGGTTGAAGGACGAGACGGCGGCGGTGACGCGCTCCAGCACCCCGGGCAGCGGGGGATAGGGGTTCTCGTTGGAGGACAGCTTGTACGCCTCCGGCAACCCGGAAGCGGCCGGCTTCCCCGGCTTGTAGGTGGGGATCCCCTCCAGCACAGCGCGCAGTCTGGGGCTCGTCTCGGTCACCACGGTCCTCCTCGCGACCACCGGCGGCCCGTCCCTGGCCCCCGGCATCCATTGCTCCACACCTTAGGAGGCTTCGGCCGCACTGTGTAACGGTCGGGGGTGAGGTCATGGCCTCCGGGTTGCGTGGCGACCAAGATCCCTGGCCCGCCGCGATTACCGCCCGGTGCCGCACCTGTCCCCGACGTTCACCGGCTCTCCGCGATTCGTTCGAGTCGGCCTCACCCGTCACACCGGCATCAGGGGCATCACCGTACGAACATGTACGAATCCGGGGGGCGCCTCACATATATCTATGCGCCGGTGGCTCACGCCGTGGCGCGCATCCCCCGTGAAGGTGAGTTGAGACCTCTTCGAAACATCGAGCACTTGGCAGGCGGGCGCTCGCCGACAAGTCACGT
Organism: Streptomyces sp. NPDC056734; assembly: GCF_042790455.1. NCBI lineage: Bacteria > Bacillati > Actinomycetota > Actinomycetes > Kitasatosporales > Streptomycetaceae > Streptomyces > Streptomyces sp. NPDC056734. The sequence goes on along the minus strand of NZ_JBHTZD010000007.1, from coordinate 175,106 downwards.
ACTGCACCACGAGCCGCCAAGTCCCTTACATTCCAAGGCATTTACTCCCGAACGACCTTGCAGAAACGTGCCTGTCAACGGGTGCATATGCGCCCGCACTACCCCACCGCATGAGCCCTACTATCGGCTCGCCATGACAGCAGCAGGGAAGCACCAGGTGAGCCGCGCGGAAACCTCACGTCGAGGCAGCCGGCCGGGCCGGGCGGGCATCAGAGACGTGGCCGCCGCCGCCGGAGTGTCCATCACGACCGTCTCCGACGCACTGAACGGCAAGGGCAGACTTCCCGATGCCACCCGACGCCATGTCCGCGAGGTCGCCGAGCGGCTCGGTTACCGCCCCTCGGCGGCGGCCCGGACCCTCCGTACCGGCAAGTCGGGACTGATCGGCCTGACCGTGACGACGTACGGGGATGAACCTTTCACCTTCACCGAGTTCGCGTACTTCGCCGAGATGGCCAGGGCCGCCACCTCCGCCGCGCTCGCCCGCGGCTATGCCCTGGTCATCCTGCCCGCGACCTCGCGTCACGACGTCTGGTCGAACGTCGCCCTCGACGGCACGGTCGTCGTCGATCCGTCCGACCAGGACCCGGTGGTCAGTGAGCTGGTCCGGCAGGGTTTACCCGTGGTCTCGGACGGCCGCCCGGGTGGCGCGCTGCCGGTCACCGCGTGGGTGGACAACGACCACGAGGCCGCCGTGCTCGGCATCCTCGACCACCTCGCCGACGCAGGCGCCCGCCGGATCGGCCTGCTGACCGGCACCACGACCGACACCTACACCCACCTCTCCACCACCGCATACCTTCACTGGTGCGAACGCGTGGGCCAGGACCCGGTGTACGAGGCGTACCCCGCCCACGACCCGTGCGCGGGTGCCGTCGCGGCCGACCGGCTGCTCGCCCGCCCGGACCGGCCGGATGCGGTCTACGGACTCTTCGACCCGAACGGCACCGATCTGCTGGCCGCCGCCCGCCGCTACGGCCTGCGGGTCCCGGAGGACCTTCTCCTCGTGTGCTGTAGCGAATCCACGGTGTACGCCAGCACCGAGCCGCCCATCACCACGCTCTCGCTGAAGCCGCGCCGCATCGGCACGGCCGTGGTCCAGCTGCTCATCGACGCCATCGAGGGCGTCGAATCCGACCGACCCCTTGAGCAGGTGATACCGACGGAACTGATCATCCGGACCTCGTCCCAGCGACGGCCACCGCGAACGACGGTGAGCCCGCCGAGGTCACCGGAGCGGCGGTAGCCCCGCCGGGGCGGTGACGCGGGCACGGAAGTCGCAAGGGCGGGACCGACGGTCGTCGGGTCCCGCCCTTGGCATGTCGACGGTGAGATGGCGAGAGTGGGTGTGGGTATGTCGGAGGGGTGTGCCGGGCGGAGGCGAGCCGGTGCGGGTACGTCGGCCGGGGTACGTCGACGGAGGGGTGCCGGCGAGGAGGGCTCGGGCGCTGATGGCACTGTGCCGCTGCTGTCCCGGCGGGTCGGCGCGAACCCGTCGACGGCCGTGGCACTGCCGTCCCGGCGGGTCGGCGTCATCCGGTCGGTGGCCGTGGCGCCCCGCGGAGGGCGGGCAAAGCCCGGCCCAATCGGGGCGAAAGCCGCGGTGAACAGGAGTCTTGGCCCGATTCACCACCCCTGGGTCATCACATGGCACGATCCGCATTCCTATGATGGGCCCACGACACCGCGGGCCGCTGCGACCAGGCAGTCCGAGGCGGTGCACAGGCGGCGATGGTGGAGGGGTCGATGACTCAGGGGGCCGGTCAGGGACCCGAGGTGGAGCGGACGGCGACGTTGCGCGACTTCCGGGTGCCCGCGTACGTCCATGAGGCCGGCCCGTACGCCCCCAGCACACACCCCGGTGAAGCCGCCGGCCCCGGCGCCGGCGGGCCCGTCACCCAGCCCGTCGAGGAACCCGAGGGGTACACGCCGACCCAGCGTGACCTGCCGGTCATCAACCGGGGGGACACTCTCCAGGTGACCGTCGATCCGGCCGCGGACCCCGGGCCCGCCGCACCCCCCGACACCGGCCCCGGCCCGCTCTACGTCGTCGGCGACGTACACGGCTACCTCGACGAACTCGTCGCCGCCCTCCAGGACAAGGGCCTGATCGACGACGCCGGGCAGTGGTGCGCGGGCACCACCCGGCTGTGGTTCCTCGGCGACTTCACCGATCGCGGCCCCGACGGCATCGGTGTCATCGACCTGGTGATGCGGCTGTCCGCCGAGGCCGCCGCGGCGGGCGGCTACTGCAAGGCCCTGATGGGCAATCACGAACTGCTGCTCATCGGTGCCAAGCGGTTCGGCGACACCCCGGTCAACTCCGGCGCGGGCACGGCCACCTTCCAGGCCGCCTGGCTGCTCAACGGCGGCCAGAAGTCCGACATGGACCGCCTCCAGGACCATCACCTCCAGTGGATGGCCCGCCTAGACGCGGTCGAAGAGGTCGACAGCCATCTGCTCGTCCACTCCGACACCACCGCCTACCTCGACTACGGCCGGTCCATCGAAGAAGTCAACGACACCGTCCGCGAGACCCTCACCCGCAACGATCCGGACGAAGTCTGGGACCTCTTCCGCAAGTTCACCAAGCGCTTCTCCTTCCGCGACGAGGGCGGCGCCGACGCCGTGCGCTCACTCCTCGATACGTACGGCGGCACCCGGATCGTTCACGGTCACAGCCCCATTCCCTATCTGCTCGGCGAGGTCGGCTCCGAAGAGGGCGAGGACAGTGCCGGGCCGACGGTCGAGGGGCCGCATCTGTACGCCGGCGGGCTCGCCATCGCCATGGACGGTGGAGTGACCATGGCCGGGAAGCTGCTGGTGCAGCAACTTCCCCTGACTGTCTGACCCCTGCCCGATGCATACCTGAGCGATTCCGGGGCAGGCGACCCCTCCCCTGCCCTCGCTCCAGGTCCCACCGGAACCGCGAAACTGGGGCGCAGAACACCAGGCAATTTCGGTAAACCCCCTGTCACCGTGTGCCGTCACCGCTCTACCATCGGCTTATCCGTAGCAGGCTCCCCTCCGTTTCTGCCCGACGGCTCGTCCGCATGCGAGCCCCAAGCCCTACGGAGCATCGGGGGATGCACATGAACAGCGTTCCGCAGCACCTGCTGAGCGAGGACCGCCAAGAGTACGAGCGGATCCTCGATGAGGCGCTGCGCTCCGCACCACACCGTCCGGAGCTGGCCGCGGTCGGCCAGCGGCTCAACCCGGAACAACTGCGCACCATGGCACTCAACGCCACGTCTGTGATCACGGCCGCCGCGGCAACCGAGTACCAGCACTATGTGAAGGTCCGCGAGGAACTGCGCCACCCGGCGCCGTCCACCCCGTCGTCCGTCCATGACTCCGGCTCCACCGAGTCGGGTTCGGGCTCGGTGGGGCTCGCCACCACCATGGGAGAGGTCACCGAGGGGGCCGGCGCGGGTGCCGTCGCCCTCGTCGCGGTCCTGGCTCCCGTCCTCGCCGGCACGGCCGCGGCGATATTTCTGCTGGTCGGCTACCTCCTCAGGATGGCCGCGCCCGATCTGACGTTCGGCGAGACCCTGCTCACCACGGGCTGGGTGTTCGGTGCCATCACCGCCGTGGCGATCCTGGTCGCCGCCGTCGGACTGCTGATCACCGCGCTGCGCAACCGGCCGTCCCGGGAGAGCGGTGCCTACGGCGAACCGAACGGGGAGGTGGCACTGGCCAGGGAAGCCTGGCGCGAAGCGCTGCTGGAGCGCGGCGTCATGCCGTTCCTGCGCGACGCGCTCGCCGGCCCCGGCCCGGCCGCCCTGTACGGTACGACGCCGTCCGCACCGACCAGCCGCATGCCGCACCTGGGCTACGACCGCCCCGGCTTCACCAGCCCCGGCGACGGGTCCTCGAGTTCGCGCCCGAGTTTCAGCAGCCCGGACTACACCAGCCCGGACTTCGGGGGGCCGGACCACAAGCCGGAGTAGTCCGCGCTGTGCGTCCACAACCGCTCCCGCACGGACGCCGACGGACCGGAACCGAGCCGGGTATGCCTGCCGAGGAGGCGGGACACCCGACCGGTGACGGTCCCTACGGGTCCGTGCCGGGGGCGTCTGCGTGAGTGGCCTGCGCCCACCCTCTGCCGCACGGGGACCCGACCCCTGGGCTCACAGGTACCCACGTCTCTGCCTCACCGGGACCCACGCCTTCGGTCTTGGGGAACCCAGCCCCAAGGCTCAAAGGATCCCGGCGCGCCCCGCTGCCGTGATCCAGCTCGGGAACTCCGACAGCAGCCGGTCGTACAGCTCCGCGTCGGGGACCGTACTGATGTCGTCCACCGCGAAGAACCCGACATTGTCGACCCGGCGGCCGGGCAGGGTGTCGAACCGCTCCAGCACCCCGTAGTTCGACTTCCCCAGCCCCACGAACTGCCAGAAGACCGGCTCCTCCACCGCCTCCCTCAGCTCCTTCTCGATCTGCGCGTTGCGATAGACACCCCCGTCGGAGAAGAACAGCACCAGCGTGGGCGCCGCGGCCGGATTCTCCCTGACATAGCTTCTTATCTGGGCGATCACCTTCTGTTCCTCGTTCTGGATGCCTATGGCGCGCATGTCCACCTGCCCCGGCTGAAGCCCTCGCTGTGGCTTCTTGCGGCCGAAGAGGCTCAACTGACCGACCCGCACATGCAGTCGCAGCCACTCGGGCAGCTCCCCCAGCCGCAGATCGGGCAGCCGCGCGGCGTTCGACGCGAACGTCCATGCCTGCATCTCTCCGTCGTCGTCCAACTGTGCCGCCACGGCCGCCATCCGCTCGACCACATCGGCGACCACCCCGCGCGAGTACAGGTACGACATCGACCCGGAGGCGTCGAGCACGAGGATCACCCGTGCGACGACCCCCTCGGCGCCATGCTTGCGCAGACTGACCGCCACCTGCTCCTTGCGCAGGGACAGCCGCTTGCGCATGTCCACGGGCAGCTTCTCCTCGCCCTTGGTGAGACGAGGCCCACCCGGACTCGGCGTGACCGGCGCCGCCGCCGGGGGAGGCGACGGCACGGGAGTCGCCGGAGGCGGGGCCACCGGGGTTGCCGGAGGCGCGCTCACCGGAGCCACCGATGGCGGATTCACAGGCACCGGCGGCGACGGCAGGGCCGCGGGGGCCGACTGCTCCTCGTCATCGACTCTGATCCCGAAGTCCGTCGCCAGCCCGGCGAGACCGGAGTCGTACCCCTGCCCCACCGCACGGAACTTCCACCGCCCCTGCCGCCGGTACAGCTCACCGCCGATGAACGCGGTCTCGGTCGTCGCCGTCATCTCGAACCGGGCCAGCTCCGCCGACGTCCCGGCGTCCAGCAGCCGCAGGGTCAGCCCCGGCACCTGCCCGAACGTCCCGCCGTCGGCCGAGGCGCACAGCACGACCCGCTCGACCCCCGGCTCCAGCTCCCCGAGGCGCACCCCCACCGTGTCCGTCATGCCCGGCCCCGCCTGCCGTTTCCCTAGGTGGGTCACGGCGCCGGAGGCGTGCTGCGGCTGGTTGTAGAAGACGAAGTCGACGTCGTCCCGCACCCTCCCCGCCGGGGTGAGCAGCAGCGCGGACGCGTCCACATCCGGCACACCGGGCCCCCCGGACCAGCACAGCTCGACCCGCACCTCGGCGGAGTCGACCGGAAGGTTGGCACCCTTGCTCAGCGAACTCGATGTCATTCCCCCAGTCTGCCGACCTCCCGAGGCCCTGACGCCCCCTCGCCCGCATCTCTCCCGCGACTTCCGCGGGGAACCGGACGACGGGCAGCCGTCCGAGGTGCCCACGGTCACCGCTCCGTGGGCACCGTGCTACGGAGGGTCAGTCGGCGAGGGGCAGGTACACCCGGTTACCGGCCGCCGCGAACTCCTGGGACTTCTGGGCCATGCCCTCCTCGATCTCCGCTTTGGTGCCGCCGTGTTCGCGGCGGATGTCCTGCGAGATCTTCATGCTGCAGAACTTCGGGCCGCACATGGAGCAGAAGTGGGCCGTCTTGGCGGGTTCTGCCGGCAGGGTCTCGTCGTGGAACTCACGGGCCGTGTCCGGGTCGAGGGCCAGATTGAACTGGTCCTCCCAGCGGAATTCGAAGCGGGCGTCGGACAGCGCGTCGTCCCACTCCTGTGCTCCGGGGTGCCCCTTGGCGAGGTCGGCTGCGTGGGCGGCGATCTTGTAGGTGATGACGCCGGTCTTGACGTCGTCACGGTTGGGCAGGCCCAGGTGTTCCTTGGGCGTGACATAGCAGAGCATGGCCGTGCCCCACCAGGCGATCATCGCGGCACCGATACCGGAGGTGATGTGGTCGTACGCCGGCGCGACGTCCGTCGTCAGCGGGCCGAGGGTATAGAACGGAGCTTCATCACAGATCTCCTGCTGAAGGTCGATGTTCTCCTTGATCTTGTGCATCGGGACGTGTCCCGGGCCTTCGATCATCGTCTGTACATCAAAACGCTTCGCGATCCGGTTGAGTTCCCCGAGCGTGCCCAACTCCGCGAACTGCGCTTCGTCGTTGGCGTCCGCGATCGAGCCCGGCCGCAGGCCGTCACCCAGCGAGTAGGTGATGTCGTAGGCGCCGAGGATCTCGCAGAGTTCCTCGAAGTTCTCGTACAGGAACGATTCTTTGTGGTGGGCCAGGCACCAGGCCGCCATGATCGAGCCGCCGCGCGAGACGATGCCGGTCTTGCGGTTGGCGGTGAGCGGCACGAACGGCAGCCGCACACCCGCGTGGACGGTCATGTAGTCCACGCCCTGCTCGGCCTGCTCGATGACGGTGTCCTTGTAGATCTCCCAGGTCAGTTCCTCGGCCCGGCCGTCGACCTTCTCCAGGGCCTGGTAGAGGGGGACCGTGCCGATCGGGACGGGGGAGTTGCGCAGCACCCATTCACGGGTGGTGTGGATGTTGCGGCCGGTGGACAGGTCCATGACCGTGTCGGCGCCCCAGCGGGTCGCCCAGGTCATCTTCTCCACCTCCTCCTCGATGGAGGAGGTGACCGCGGAGTTGCCGATGTTGGCGTTGACCTTCACCAGGAACCGTTTGCCGATGATCATCGGCTCGATCTCCGGGTGGTTGATGTTGGCGGGCAGCACGGCCCGTCCCGCCGCGATCTCCTCGCGTACGACCTCGGGCGAGACGTTCTCCCGGATCGCCACGAACTCCATCTCGGGTGTGATCTCGCCCCGGCGGGCATAGGCGAGCTGGGTGACCGCGGCTGAGTCGCGGCTGCGACGCGGCTGGCGGGGGCGGCCGGGGAAGACCGCGTCGAGATTACGCAGCCCGCCGCGCGGCGAGGTGTGCTTGAGGCCGTCGTCCTCGGGACGGACGGGACGGCCCGCGTACTCCTCGGTGTCTCCGCGCGCGATGATCCAGTTCTCCCGCAGCGGAGCGAGCCCCCTGCGGACGTCGGGCTCGGCGAGCGGATCGGTGTACGGGCCCGATGTGTCGTACAGCGTGACCGACTGCCCGTTGGTGAGGTGCACCTGGCGGACCGGCACGCGCAGATCGGGGCGCGAGCCCTCGACGTACGCCTTGTGCCAGCCGATGGACTTCCCGTTCTCCCCTTCGCCGGAGACCCCGTTGGTGCCGGGGTCCCCGTGGGTGGATTTCTCCGCATCGCTGGAGGTCTGCGGGGAGGCAGGCGTGCGTGTGTCCTTGATGGTCATGAGACCTACTCCCTACGCCGGCATTACCCGGTAACAGGTTCGGCGGTCGACGCAGCGATTTCCGTCCCCCGACGCTTCATGGGATCCATCACCTGTGGTGGCTGATGTTCCACGTGAAACATCGCGAAGACGAAGGTCAGCGCCCTCTCAGCCCGGTGCTCCGAGCTCCCGCGTGTACAAAGGTGCCTCCACGCTAGCGTCAATTCGGGCGCGGTGAACAGAGGGCCTCTGCCGTTCTTGCGATGATCGGTCGGTGACCACACCGCAGGATCCCCCCTTTCCCCCGCCCGACCCGCCTCGCGGACCGGGCGGCCCTTCCGGCGCCGGCACCGGTCCCGGCGTCGGCTCTGCTGCCGGTACCGAGTCCGATACCGGCTCCGGTACCGGGTCCGGCCCCCACTCGGGGCCGGACTATGAAACCGGCTCCGTGCGTCGCCTTGGGGCGCGTTCCGGGCCGGGGGGTGCGGCTGGCGGGCAGCCGGGGGGGATGTCTGGCGGGCAGGTGCCTCGGCCAGGAGGGCAGGTTCGGCCCAGCGAGCGAGGGCGGGGCTCGGGTGGTTCTCCCCACGCACAGGATTTCGGTGGGCTTCCGGGGCAGGGCGTCGGGGCCGGGCCGATGGAGGGCTCGTACGGTCCGAACGTGGGGGCCGGGCAAGGGACGGAGCACAGCCAGGGTGGTCAGGGCCACGATCACGGCCAGGGACCCGGTGGTGAGTACGGCCGGGAGTACGGGGGCGGCTCCGGACCTCAAGGAAGCAGACCGGGCAATCGTCCCGACGCCGGCCACGGATCGCCCGGGCAGGAACACCACGACGGGCAGGGCGGCGGAGACGGGCACGGACACGGCCCCGGTGGCGGAGGACACGGCCACGGCGGAGGAGGGCTCGGAAGCGGACCCGGTGGAGGGGGGCTCGGCGGTGGGCACGGTCACAGCCACAGTCACGGCCCCGCCGCCCCCGTCTCCGTCCATCTGAGGAAGATCATCGCGGCCATCCTCGTACCGTTCGGCGTGGCCGTGCTGGTCGGGCTGGCGGTGCTGTGGCCCGGTGGCGCACCGGCGCACGAGCGGACCGGTGTCGGGTTCGACCGGCAGACCCAGGAGGCCACGGTCACCAAGGTCGAGCAGGTGGACTGCGCCTCGGTGAACGCCTCCGGGGGCACGCCGACCGGCGACACCTCCACCGCCGAGGGCTCGTCCGCCGTGCAGCAGGCGAACGGCACCTGCAAGCGGGCGACGATCCGGGTCGACACCGGCGCGGACAAGGGCCGTACGTTCACGGAGATCGTGCAGCCCGATCAGACCCGTCAGCTGGAGCAGGACCAGAAGGTCATCGTCGCGTACGAGCCCTCCGCTCCCGCCGATCTCCAGTACTCGGTGGCGGACGTCAACCGGCAGGTACCGATGGCGCTGCTCGCCGGGATCTTCGCGCTCGCCGTGGTGGTCGTCGGACGGCTGCGCGGTCTGATGGCGCTGGTGGCGCTGGCGATGAGTTTCCTGATCCTGAACTTCTTCATCCTGCCCGCGATCCTCCAGGGCTCGAACCCACTGGTCGTGGCCGTGGTCGGGGCGAGCGCGATCATGCTGATCGCGCTGTATCTGTGCCATGGGCTGTCGGCCAGAACCTCGGTGGCGGTGCTCGGCACGCTGATCTCGCTGCTGCTGATCGGTGTCCTCGGCTCGCTGTTCATCGGCTGGGCCGCGCTCACCGGGAACACGGACGACAACACCGGCCTGATCCACGGCCTGTATCCGTCGATCGACATGAGCGGTCTGCTGCTGGCCGGGGTGATCATCGGGTCGCTCGGCGTGCTCGACGATGTGACGGTCACCCAGACCTCGGCGGTCTGGGAACTGCACGAGGCCAATCCCACGATGGGCTGGAAGGGGCTGTACCGGGCCGGTATCCGCATCGGCCGCGACCACATCGCCTCGGTCGTCAACACCCTCGTCCTCGCCTACGCGGGCGCCGCGCTCCCCCTGCTGCTGCTCTTCTCGATCGCGCAGAGCAGCGTGGGGACGGTCGCGAACAGTGAACTGGTGGCGGCGGAGATCGTGCGGACGCTGGTCGGTTCGATCGGGCTGGTCGCGTCGGTGCCGGTGACCACCGCCCTCGCGGCCCTCGTCGTCTCGGCCGACCGTCCGGCGACGGGACGGCAGCCGGTGGGACAGGCGGTGCCCGCGGGGCCCATGGGGTCGGCGGCATCACCGGGACCGTCCGGAGCGGGTTCGGCACCCGTGGGCGTACGCACTCCTGCCGCCCTCGGCCGGAGCGGACGGGGACGACGGCGGAAGCGCTGAGGGGGGACGGCCGGGGAGAGGTAGCCGCGCAGGAGGAGGGCTGGGGGCCGGAGTGTCTGAGGGCCCGGTGACCCGGGGCGGCCGATGTCCCCAGGGCCCGGCCTCCTCGGGGAACCGTTACTGCACGCCCCCCGAGCCCCGTCCCACCCCCACGTGGGCCCACCGACCGCCGACTGAGGAAGCGTTACGCCGCCTCGATCGGCGGACGGCTCAGCCCGCGCTCTGTTCCTCGGCCAGGATGCGGTCCAGCGCCTCGTCGAGATGGGCGTCGAAGTCGGCGAGCGCGCCCTCCTGGCCGAGCGGGACCAGTTTGTCCGTGCGGTCGAGGAACGCCACGAGCGGCGCCGCCGAGGAGCGGAACAGGGCCTGGTCGCTGCCGACCTGAAGCCGGATCAGGATCTCGCCCAGCGTGTCGGCCTCGGCCGGTGCCACGTGCACATCGCCCTCGCCGCAGGGTCCCGCGATCCCGTCGACCAGCAGCTCCCGTCCGAAGGCCCAGGTCACGGGCGCGTCCCCGGGCAGATGGAAGGTCAGCCGCACGGCGTAGGGATCAGGGGCCTCGTAGCGCAACTCCACCGGGATACGGAATGACAGTTCCTCGGAGACGAGAAAGCTCATCATGACCTCTGCTTGAACTGTCTGTACGGATTCGCGCATCGCCTATCCCGCCATGTACCGGTGGACTGGCCGGGAATGTACCCCGACATTTCTTGGCATCTTGCTGAACGTACACAGCAGATCACAAGGAGTGAGTTTTCAGATACTGATAGAGATCGCAAGTGACCCGAGCAGGCGACCGATCTCGTCCTGGAGTTGACGAGTGGCGGGCAGCAGCCGGTCTGCCTGCTGGGCGGGCAGGGAGAGGGCGATCGTCGCCGCCGTGCTGCCGACCGTGATGGGGATCGCGGCGCACACCGTGCCCAGCGCGTACTCCTGGCGCTCGACGACCGGCGCCATCCGCCCCGTCCGTTCCAGGCGGCGCAGCAGGGCGTCTTCGTCACGCACGGTGTACGGAGTGATGGCCCGGACGGGGTATCGGTCGAGGTGGTCTCGGCGGGCGTCCTCACCGAGCTGGGAGAGCAGGCACTGTCCGATCGCGTGCGCGTGGGCGGTCTCGCGGAAGTCGGCCCATTCCTGAACCGCCGGGATGCCCGGGGTGTCGGAGACACAGCTGATCTCGATCTCGCCCCCGCGGTACATGGCGTAGTACACGGGTGCACCGATCGAATCCCGCCAATGTGCGAGCGCCTCGACGATCGTGCTGCGACGTTTCTGCCGTGCCGCGCTGCCGCTGAGCCGCTCGGCGGCCTCGCCGAGGAAGAACAGTCCCTTGTCGCGGCGCAGATATCCCTCGTGGCTCAGGGTGCGCAGCAGATGGTAGGCGGTGGGCAGGGCCAGGCCGGTCTCGCGGGCCAGTTGCTTGGCCGGGGCGCCGTGCTCGTGCTCGGCGACGCTCTCCAGGAGCCGCATCGCGCGCTGCACGGAGCCGATGAGGGTCGAGGGCTGTGGCTGCTGCGGGCGGGTGCCCGCCGGTTCCGCGGGCGACCGGTGCAGTTGCCGTACCGGGGGCGGCAGGGGGCGGGGGCGTACCGGGCGGGCGCCTGGGGGGACGGGCTGCTCGGGAGGTCGTACCCGAAGGGCCGGCACGGGGAGGGACCGGGCCGATGAGGTGTGTGCGTGGGGCACAGCGGATGCGCCGGTAGCGGCGGAGGGGGTGTCTACCGTGGCCAAGGGTGGCTCCCGGAGCGCGAGGGGGCGGCCCGTGCGGGGACACGGGAGGGAGGAGGGGGTGCGCCGGCGGCGAATGGTGCCGCGGCGGGTTCCGGACTTTAACCGTCCACCCTGGCCGGACGGCGGCGCGTCCGGGAAACTTCCCCCGCCCGAGGGACCCGTGACATACGTCACCGGGCCGTCGGTCACCCCTCCGCGCTCACCAGTCGCCGTGCGACGAGGAACTGGAGGTGAACTTCCGTACGACGTAGATCAGTCCGCCGACCAGGGCCACGAAGACCAGCAGCTTGAAGAGCAGGCCGATCACGAAGCCCAGCACGCTCGCTATCAGGCCGCCGAAGACGACCAGAGCGATGACCGGCACCGCGATCCACTTCACCCACCACGGCAGTCCCGCGAAGATCTCTCGCATCGCCCTTGTCCTTCTCTCTCCACCTGTCGGCCGTACCGGGCCCGTTGTGCCCTGCCCGGCCGGCAGGTCGTGTGATGTTCTGCCATCGATGCTAGGACGCCGGGGAGGCGTACGGGGGTCTCGCGCCCCTTGTCCTCCCCTGACCGGTCCCCTAGGGAATCCGGGGGCGGCGGGTCGTTTCTGCGGCGGAGAGGTGGGGGTGTGGCCCCAGGGGCGCGGTTCTGGTCCCCTGGGGAATTCGTTCCCGTGCCGGTCCCGTGCCGTTCCCGTGCCGTTCCCGTCGCCCGAGATCAGCTCTCCGGCGGGGAGAAGATCACCAGTACCCGCAGATCCTCGCTGATGTGGTGGAACTTGTGTGCCACGCCCGCCGGGACGTACACCACGCTGCCGCGCGCGACCTGGGTGGTCTCCATGCCGACGGTGATCGCGGCCCGGCCGCTGACCACGAAGTAGACCTCGTCCTGTTGGTGCGGCTGCTGCGGGTCCTGCTGGCCCGCGTCGAGCGCGTACAGGCCGGCCGACATGTTCCGCTCGCGCAGGAACTGGAGGTATGCGCCGTCGTTGGCGGCACGCTCCGCCTCCAGTTCGTCCAGCCGGAATGCCTTCATCGTATTGTCGCCCTCACGCCCGTGCTCGTAGCCGATCTGGTCTGCCACGATCAGACACATGAAGAATTTCGTAGTCAAGACGATCGCCAACGCGGGCGCCCTGGCGGTCGCCGTGTGGCTGCTCGACAAGATCACGCTCACCGGGGACAGCACGGGCAAGAAGATCGGCACGCTGCTGTTGGTCGCGCTGATCTTCGGTGTGGTGAACTTCATCGTGAAGCCGCTCGTGCAGTTGCTGAGCCTGCCGCTGCTGATCCTCACACTGGGCCTGTTCACCCTGATCGTGAACGCCCTGATGCTGCTGCTGACCTCGTGGCTGGCCGACAAGCTCGACCTGAGTTTCCAAGTGGACGGCTTCTGGACGGCGGTCCTGGGCGGCCTGATCATCTCGATCGTGTCCTGGGCGCTGAACATGCTCCTTCCCGATGGCGACTGACCGGCAGGAACTGACCCAGGTCTGAGCGGCAAGGACTGACAGGGACTGACAGGGACTGACAGGCAAGGACTGAAACGAGGGCTGAACGGCATGACCTATCGCGTCTGCTTCGTCTGCACCGGCAACATCTGCCGCTCACCGATGGCCGAATCCGTCTTCCGCGCGCGCGTGGCGGACGCCGGGCTGGCGGACCGGGTGGTGGTCGACAGCGCCGGTACGGGCGGCTGGCACGAGGGCGATCCCGCCGACCCGCGCACGGTGTCCGTACTGGAGGCGCACGATTACGACGGCGGCCACTCCGCGCGGCAGTTCCGGGTGTCCTGGTTCGCCGGCCTCGATCTCGTCATCGCGCTCGACAGCGGCCATCTGAAGGTGCTGCGCGGTCTCGCGCCCACCGCGCGGGACGCCGCCAAGGTGCGGCTCCTGCGCGCGTACGACCCCGCCGCGGGCGACGATCTCGACGTCCCGGACCCGTATTACGGGGAGATGGAGGGGTTCGAGGCGTGCCTTGAGATGGTGGAGGCCGCGAGCGACGGGCTGCTCGCGGCTGTGAGAGCGCACCTGGAAGGGCAGGCGGCATGAGTGATTCCGCTTCGACACGCCGAGACACGCCGAGGGGACACGGCACCCGCGCGGTGCATGCCGGGCTGCCGGAACCGACGGCGTTCGAGCCGGCCCTGCCGGGTCCCGTCTTCGCGGCGCACTTCCATCTGCCGGGCGAACCCACGGGACCGTACACCTACGGCCGCGACGAGAACCCCACCTGGACGCATCTGGAGCGCGCCCTGAGCGAGCTGGAGGCGCCCGGGGAGGACGACGTACAGGCGCTGGTCTTCCCGTCCGGCATGGCGGCGATCTCGGCGGTCCTCTTCTCGCAGCTGCGCGCGGGGGACGTGGCCGTCCTGCCGGACGACGGCTACCAGGTGCTGCCGCTGGTGCGCGCGCAGTTGGAGGCGTACGGCATCGAGGTGCGGACCGCGCCGACCGGGGGTGACGCCCAGCTCGGTCTCCTCGACGGCGCGAAGCTGCTGTGGATCGAGACGCCGTCCAACCCCGGGCTCGACGTGTGCGACATCCGGCGCCTCACCGACGCGGCGCACGCGCGCGGGGTGCTCGTCGCCGTCGACAACACGCTTGCCACGCCGCTCGGACAGCGCCCCCTGGAGCTGGGCGCGGACTTCTCGGTCGCCAGCGGCACCAAGCAGCTGACCGGGCACGGAGACCTCCTGCTGGGGTATGTCACCGGCCGCGACGCCGGGGCCATGGCGGCCGTACGGCGCTGGCGGAAGATCGTCGGGGCCATCGCGGGCCCCATGGAGGCCTGGCTCGCGCACCGGTCGATCGCGACGCTCCAGCTGCGGGTCGACCGGCAGAGCGCCACCGCCCTGGCGGTCGCCGAGGCACTGCGCGACCGGCGCGAGGACCTCGCCGTGCGCTACCCGGGGCTGCCGACCGACCCTTCCCATGCGGTGGCCTCGCGGCAGATGCGGCGCTTTGGATGCGTGGTGTCGTTCACGCTGCCCTCCCGCGCGCGTGCCGAGCGGTTCCTGGAGTCACTGCGGCTGGTCGAGGACGCCACGAGCTTCGGTGGCGTACGGTCCACGGCCGAGCGCCGGGGACGCTGGGGCGGCGACGCGGTACCGGAGGGCTTCGTCCGGCTGTCGGTCGGCGCGGAGGACCCGGAGGACCTGCTCGCGGACATCCTGGGGGCGCTGGAAGCGTCGGCGGGGTAGGCGGGGTGGCCGGGGGCTGCTCCGGCCTTTGCGGGCGGTGGCGCGGGTTCCCCGGTCGAGGTCGCTCAGAGGGCACGGACGGTCCGAGCCTCCCCCCCCCTCGACGAACGGATCGGCTCCGAGAACCTGCGCCGCAAGGGCGCGCCCACCTGGGTGCAGCGGGCGGCTGCGGGGTGGGGGTGACGGGGGAGGAGGGGAAGACGGAGGGAGCAGGAGGACGAGGCAGGAGGGGAGGTGAACGGCTGCTTTCCTCCGGGTTTACGGTGTGAGCAGAGAGGGTGACGCTTCGCGATGTTTCACGTGGAACCAGCCGGGCCACATTTCTCCCATGACCGTCCGACCCGTGGTCAAGCGCACCGCGCGTGCCGTTCTCCTGGACGGAGATGACCTGATCCTGATCAAGCGCACCAAGCCGGGCGTCGATCCGTACTGGATCACTCCCGGCGGTGGGGTCGAGCAGGACGACACAACCGTCGTCGACGCCCTGCACCGCGAGGTGTACGAGGAACTGGGCGCCAAGATCACCGATGTGGTGCCGTGCTTCGTCGACACCGTCGAGCACATCGGCGCGGACGGCGGCGCGACCGGGGTGAAGGTGCAGCACTTCTTCGTGTGCCACCTCGCCTCCATGGACCCGGCGCTGCGTCATGGGCCCGAAATGGACGAGCCCGCCGGTGAGTACGAGATCGTCCGCGTGCCGTTCACCCGGGTCGGGATCGCGTCCGTCCACCTCGTACCGCTGTCGCTGCGGCACTATCTCGACGGGAACATCGAGGGCGTACGGGCCATGCACGCGCCTGATCTGGGCTGAGCGGAGGCGGACGGGGCGGCGCGGGGCGGCGCCGGGCCTGGCTGGCACTGGTTGATGCTGGTTGATGCTGAGCTGAGCGGCTGGGGCTGTGCGCAGGCCAGCGGGGTGAGGGCGGTTCAGGTGCCCGCCGCCACCAGTTCCTCCACCGAGTCGTGGCGTATGCGGTCCGAGGGGACGCCGATGTCCCTGAGGGTGTTCACACCGCTGCGGATCATGCCCGGCGGGCCGGATAGATAGGCGTCGTACTCCATCCAGGGGCCGTACTCCCGCAGGACGTCCGTCAGTTGGATGTTCGCCTGCTCTTCGATGATCGCTCGGACCGAGAGCCAGGGGTGCGACTGCTGGAGGCGCAGCATCGTGTCGATGTCGTAGAGGTCGTGGTCGGTGCGGGCCCCGTAGAACACCTCCACGGGTCGCCGCTCACCGTGCTCGGCGACGTCCTCGACCAGGGCCTTGATCGGCGCTATGCCGGTGCCGCCGCCCAGGCAGAGCAGTCCGCTGTCCGAGGTGTGGTCCACGGTCATGGAACCGGCCGGAGGGCCCAGCCGGACGACATCGCCGGGGCGGGCGCGATGCACCAGGGCGTTGGAGACCCAGCCCGCCGGGATCGCCTTGACGTGGAAGGTGAGCAGACCGTCGGAGCGGGGTGCGGAGGCGAAGGAGTAGTGCCGCCAGACCCGTGGCCACCAGGGCGTCTCCAGGCTGGCGTACTGGCCCGCGAGGAAGGGGTAGGGCTGGTCGGGGCGGACGGTGAGCACGGCGATGCCGGGGGTCCGCAGTTCGTGCGAGACGACCTCGGCCTGCCACCACGCCGGTGCGCGCAGTTCGTCCACGGCGGCGGCATCGATCATCACCTGCGAGATCGTCGTGTACGCCCGGACCCAGGCGGCCTCGGTCTCGTTGTCCCACACGGCCGCGGCGTGCCGGCTCAGCGCGCCGATGAGGCACTCGCCGACGGCCGGGTAGTGCTCGGCCTTGGTGCCGTACTTGCGATGCCCGCGTCCGAGGTTCTGGAGGTAGTCGACAAGGACCGCGCGGTCGTCCAGGTGCTCGGCCGCCGTCAGCAGCGCCCTGAGCAGCCGGTCCCGCTGGGCATCCATCGCGGCCGGGAACAACTGGCGCAGATCGGGGTGGCGGACGAAGAGCAGGGCGTAGAAGTACGAGGTGACCTTGTCGGCCACCGGGCCTATCTCGGCCATGGTCCGCCGGATGAGCAGGGCGTCGGGGGACCCGGGCTGCGCGCTCAGCCGGGCCAACGTCTCCGGGGGCACGGACGGCACGGACTGTGATGCGGGTGTGGGCGTGGGCTGGGGGTGCGGCTGGGGGACGGACTGCGGAGGCCCGGGGCGTTCCGTGGTCGCCGTGGGCGCGGGCCGTTGAGCGGGGACGCGCTTGGCGAGGCTCGGCACCGGGGGGTGGGTGATCGCCGGGGCCGCCGTGAGGGAGGCGGTGTTCAGGGAAGCGGTACTTGGGGCGACGGTGGCTGCGGCGGCGGTGCCTGGGGCGGGGCTACTTGGGAAGGCACCACTTGGGGAGGCACCACTTGGTGAAGGCGCACCCGGGGTGGCGGTCTCCGGAGAGTCGGCCATCGCCCCGTCCGGTATTCGCTCCGCGTCGGCCGCCGACTCCCCCGGCCCGCCCTCGGCATCGGCAGCCGCGTCGGCGGCTTCGTCATCGGTATGCGCGCCGGCAGCCCTGTCGGCAGGCGCATCGCCCGGCCCGTCCGTCGGGACGTTCGTCGACCCGTCCCTCGGGACGTACGCGTCCGGCGCAGCCTCGGTCGGCGCGGAGTCGGGCTCACCCCCCGACGGCTGTGCATCAGCCGAGGTCGGCGGCTTCCGGACCGTCCGCAGTCCGGCCAGCCGGCGCCCCTCGGCCGCTTTCGGCTCGCCGCCCGGAGCGGGAGCGGGCTCCTTGCGTGGCTTGAACCAGCCACCGGCGCCCCCGGACGTGCCGTTGTCGGCCGACGTGGTGGTCGGAGCGTCCATGCTGTGCCTCGCCTCGAACATCTTGCGGTCGGTCTGTGCACTTCCTCGGTCGGAAGATGCCTGCTTTCCCTCGAAGACGGCGTGCCGTGGTGATCGTGCGGCCAACTCAGCCACATTCAACCCGTATGCACAGCCAGTACGGACAAGAAAGGCCACGGTGTGACATTGGCCCCAGTACGCTCATCCGCCCTGTTTCCGGCCTCGCACCGGATCGGTGCCGCTCGCCCTCACAAGAACCGGAGTTGACCATACCGGCCATCGCCGGACGCACAAGTACCGCCCGGCCTCCGGATGAATTCCTGGGACGGCAGGCAGGGGGCGTGCGGGGGCCAACCATCCGTTCCCTCAACTACCGGGCAGGAGGCACCAATTCGTAGGCATCCCCTAGATCCTTCCCCACGTAGGCATGGGTCGCGAGCCCGGACAGATGAAGGTCGGCGTTGATCGCGACGGACACCGGAACCGCGCCGAAGAGGTCCTTGTCCGACAGGGAGTCCCCATACGCGACACAGTCGGCTCGGGTCACCCCGAACTGTTCACACAGCCGGTCCGCGATCCGCACTTTCGCCGCCGCGCTGAGCACTCCGGCAGGGTCCAGGGGTTCCGTGAA
Organism: Streptomyces sp. NPDC056734; assembly: GCF_042790455.1. Taxonomy (NCBI): domain Bacteria; kingdom Bacillati; phylum Actinomycetota; class Actinomycetes; order Kitasatosporales; family Streptomycetaceae; genus Streptomyces; species Streptomyces sp. NPDC056734. The sequence goes on along the minus strand of NZ_JBHTZD010000007.1, from coordinate 156,837 downwards.
CGGCACGGCGGGAAAACGGGATCCGAATGCGGCGTGCGCTCCCCAGCCGGTCAGCCGCTCGACGAAGAAGGACGGCGAGAGCGATATGACGGCGCAATAGTCGCCCGCTCGGCGGATCTCGGCCCAGACCTCGCGAATCCGTGCCATCCAGGGCGCAGCCTCGAAAGCCGCCGTCACCTGTGGGTCGGCCAGTCCGGTCCACAGCCCATAGATCCGCTCCGCGTACTGCGGCGGGCCGATCAATCCCGCCGTGATCTCCTGTTCCAGCGTCATCGTCTCGGCCTCTAAACCGAGTTGGCGCGAGATCTCCAGGGGCGCGGACGTTCCGTACAGCAAGGTGCCGTCGAGGTCGAACAGATGCAGTCTTGGCATGGCGGCGAGGCTAGCGACGGAGAGCCGGGGTTCTCCGCCCAGCCCGACGACCCAGCCCAGGCGATCCGTTCCGATGGCTCAGCCGCCACGACTCGACTTCTGCGGCTCAGTTCCTGCGACTCGATCCCTGCCGCTCAGTTCCTGCGGCTCAGTTCCTGTGCGCAGTTCCAGCGGCTCAGTTCCGACGACGCCCGCCGTTCGCCGACACCCGCGACGCCCGCCGTTCGCCGACGTTTCACGTGAAACACCCCCCGGCCGCGAAAGCGCTGCCCACCGGGCCCCGGCGTGGCCAAATGCCGGTACGTGTCAGCCGAAACGGGTGGACGGCGGGGTCGCCCGTCGGACAGCCTGACCTGCGTGCCCACCTCTTCGCTCGCCGATCTGCCCATCCGCCGTCTGACCCGTCGCGATCTCAGGGACTGCGCCGACTTGTCCGAGGACAGGGGGTGGCCTCGCGAGGAGCACAAGTGGGGCCTGCTCCTCTCCGCCGGGCAGGGTTACGGCATCGACGATCCCGACGGCGGTCTCGTCACCGCCTGTGTCGTCACCGAGTACGGCCCGCACGGCCGCCCCGATCTCGCGGCCATCGGCATGTTGCTCGTCGCCGAGCGGCATGCCAGGCAGGGCGTCGGACGCCGGTTGATGCGCCACGTCGTCACCGAGATGGGCATCACCCCGCTGACCCTGCACGCGACCCCCAACGGGCGCCCGCTCTATGAGGAGCTGGGCTTCAAGGCCACCGGCCGCGCCGAGATGCTGCGCGGGCGATTCACCCCCGGCGGGCCGACGCCCCAGGTCGCCACCCGGGCCGCCACCGCGGAGGACATCTCCGCGCTGCTCCGCCTGGACGGCACGGTGTTCGGCAGCGACCGCACGCACCTCATCACCCGGCTCCCCGCCTTCGCCGACCAGTTGCGGGTGGCCGAGAAGAACGGCCGGATCATCGGCTACGCGGCTGCCTGGCCGAACATGGACACACAGGTCGTCGGCCCACTGATCGCCCAGGACACGGAGACGGCGAAGGCTCTCATCACCTCCGTCGCCGCCCACACCGACCGCCCACTGCGCACCGACCTCGACGTACGCCACACCGAGCTGCTGACCTGGGCGAAGGAGCGCGGGCTGGCGTCCGTCTCCTTCAACACGGTGATGACGTACAGGATCGGCGAGTTGCCCGGCGACTGGAGCCGGCGGTTCGCTCCGCTGACGATCGCGGCGGGGTGAGGTGAGTTCCGGCGCGGGCGCCCGGGAGGAATGCCGGGGCCGGCGGGCGCGCCGGTATGGGTTTCGGGAGTGGCGGGCGCGCTGATTCGGCTCCACTGACTCGGGTCCCGGTCCGGGACCGCTGACGCAGGCCGCAGGTCCGTCGGCGCCCCCTGCGCCGCGACCGGGCGAAGGTCAGCGGTGGGCCGCGCCAACGCCCCGCTCACCGGCCACGGCACCACCGCCCGAGCCCGCAGCGACCGATGCGGCCGATGCGCCCGATGCGTCGCCCGGGCCGGAGACCACCGCACCGGGCGGCCCCGTACGGCGTTCCAGCGCGGCCGACACCACGGCGAGGACCAGCGCCGCTGCGGCGAGCAGCCCGCCGACCCAGTTCGGGGCGGTGTAGCCGAGGCCGGCGGAGATGACCGTCCCGCCGAGCCAGGCGGCGAGGGCGTTGCCCAGGTTGAACGCGCCGATGTTCACGGCCGAGGCGAGTGTCGGGGCGCCGTGGGCCTGGTCGAGGACGCGCTTCTGGAGCGGCGGGACGGTGGCGAAGCCCAGCGCGCCGATCAGGAAGACGGAGACCGCCGAGAGCACCTTGTCGTGCGCGGTGAGCGTGAAGAGCGCGAGGACGACGGCGAGGCCGCCCAGCGAGACATACAGCATGGGCATCAGGGCGCGGTCGGCGAAGCGTCCGCCGATGAGGTTGCCGCCGACCATGCCGAGGCCGAAGAGGACCAGCAGCCAGGTCACGGAGCCTTCGGCGAAGCCCGCGACATGCGTCATCATCGGCGCGATGTAGGTGATGGCGGCGAAGACGCCGCCGAAGCCGAGGACCGTCATCGCCATGGCGAGCAGCACCTGGACGTTCTTGAACGCGGCCAGTTCGTGCCGCAGACGCACGCCTTCCGGCCTGGGTGTGTCGGGTACGAGCCTGGCGATACCGGCCAGCCCGACCACGCCGAGCACGGCGACGATGCCGAAGGTGACGCGCCAGCCCACGGACTGGCCGATGAAGGTACCCAGCGGCACCCCGACGACGTTGGCGACCGTGAGGCCGGTGAACATCATCGCGATGGCGCCGGCCTTCCTGGTCGGGGCGACCAGTTCGGCCGCGACGACCGAGCCGATGCCGAAGAAGGCGCCATGGGCGAGTGAGGCGACCACACGGCCGGCCAGCATGACACCGAAGGCGGGGGCCACGGCGGACAGCAGATTGCCCACGATGAACAGTCCCATCAGCAGCGTCAGCATCCGCTTGCGGGAGATCTTGGTGCCGAGGACGGTCATCAGCGGGGCGCCCGCCACCACACCGAGTGCGTAGCCGGTCACCAGGAAGCCGGCCGTGGGGATGGACACCCCGAAGTCGCTAGCGACCTCGGGCAGCAAGCCCATGATCACGAACTCGGTGGTGCCGATTCCGAAGGCCCCGATCGCGAGGGCCAGGAGCGCGAGAGGCATGGGGTGAGAGACCTTCCCAGACGATTGCAGATGCTCTTTGCCTGCGTCCACATTAATTGCACACGCCGCATATCTGCAAGGGCGGGATATTGCAGCCCTGCTCTATCCTGGCCGTCAGAGGCTTCGGGACGGAGGAATCACCCATGACAGCGACGGACCCCGCGCTCACCGCCCTCGCCCAGGGCTGGTGCGCCCTCTCCCTGCTGCACGGAAGGATCGAGGCCCACATCGAGCGCGCTCTCCAGGCCGGTCACGACCTGAGCGTGCGCGAGTACTCCCTCCTGGACGTGCTCAGCAGGCAGCACGACGGCGACGATGGCCACCTCCAGATGAAGCAGGTCGCCGACGCGGTCGTGCTGAGCCAGAGCGCCACCACCCGGCTGGTCACCCGGCTGGAGGACCGGGGCCTGCTGGAGCGCTATCTCTGCCCGACCGACCGCCGGGGCATCTACACCAACGTCACCGAGGCGGGCCTGAAGCTGCTGGCGGAAGCGCGGCCGACGAACGACTCGGCGCTGCGCGAGGCCCTGGACCAGGCGGCCCGGAATCCGGAGCTGGCACCGCTGGTGCGGGTGGTCGAGACACTGAAGGTGCCCGCACGGGCCGCATAAGGTGCGGGCATGGGAGATCTTGGAATACGCCCCGCCACGAGCGAGGACGTCCCCGCGATCGTCGGAATGCTCGCGGACGACCCACTGGGCGCCCAGCGTGAGTCGCCGGACGACATGACCCCGTATCTGGCGGCGTTCGAGCGCATCGACGCCGACCCGAACCAGCAGTTGGTCATCGCCGTCCGTGACGGGCGGGTGATCGGGACCCTTCAGCTCACGATCGTCCCCGGACTCTCACGGCAGGGTTCCACGCGCTCGATCATCGAGTCCGTACGCATCCACGCCGACGAACGCGGCGGCGGGCTCGGCACGCGGTTCATCGAGTGGGCGGTGGACGAGTCGCGGCGACAAGGCTGCCGACTGGTGCAACTGACGTCGGACGCGAGCCGTGAGGACGCGCACCGCTTCTATGAACGGCTGGGCTTCACGGCGTCCCATGTGGGATTCAAGCTCCAGCTCTGAGCGGGACGGGTGCCGGATCGGCGGGCGGAGGGCGGTGCGTGGCGCGCGGTCGGTGTCCTGTTGGCCGACAGGGTGGGGTGTTTCACGTGAAACACCCCAACGACCCCCGCACCCCGGGCCTCGCACCCGGGCCGCCACTCAGCAGCAACCTCGGAAGCCCACCCCCAACCCTCCACCACCTACTGAGAGCCCAGCCACCGAGAGCCCATTTCCTGAGAGCCCCCAGTTGACGGGAGGCTCCCCCAGAGCCTTCAGAGCCCACTCTGGCCGATCCCCCGCCACCCTTCCGGGTCCACCCCACCGGGCACGGGAGCCGTCTCGTCGTACGGCTGCCGGGTGAACACGAACGACCCGAGGTCCAGGTGGCTCACGGAGCCGTCGGGCCGTCGTACGGCCTTCAGCGACTCTCCGGCGTAGTAGCCCTCCAGCCCGGTCCAGGTGCCGTCGCCGTTGGGGCGGAAGCGTGAGCGCCGGCCGTTGCCGGTGAGGGGCCCGAGGGAGATCGACCCGTCGGCGGCCAGCCGCAGGGCGAAGCCGTTCGTCCCCCAGTACCACGGGCCGGCCAGCTCCAGCAGCGCCGGATCGGCCTCCCGCAGGGGACGCCACGGCTCGGGGATCCGGGGCTCGGCCTCGGCGACGATACGGACCAGATCGGCGCCGATCAGGGAGGGCATCGGGCCGGAGGTGCAGTTGGTCAGCACGACGGCGGCGACATCGTCCTCGACGCTGATGCTGAGGTTCGCCAGAAAACCCGGCAGCGAGCCCGAGTGGCCGACGAGCAGCCGTCCGTCGTGGCGCTGGAGCTGGAGGCCGAGGCCGTAGCTGGACCCGTCGACGATGTCGGCGGCCTCGCCGGGCGTGGCGGGGACGCGCATCTCCCGTACGGTCTCGGCGCTCAGCACGCGCTCGTCGCCCCGCGTCAGGAAGACGGCGAAGCGGGCCAGGTCGGCGGTGGTGGACCACAGTTGCCCGGCGGATGCCATGACGCCGAGATCCTCAGCGGGTTCGGGGAGCAGGACGTCGGCCCAGGGATGCACCGCCCAGCCGCCCGCGTGCGGCGCCTGCGGCAGCCCACTCGTGCGGTCCAGCCCGAGCGGCTCCAGCACCTCTCGCGTCAGCACGTCTTCCCAGGGCGCACCGCGCAGCTTCTCGACGAGGGCCCCGAGGACGCTGTAACCGGGGTTGGAGTAGTGGAACCGGCGTCCGACGGGGTGCAGGAAGGGCTGCTCACCCAGTACGTCGCTCAGCTCCGGGCGCAGGGACCCGGGAGTGCGCTCCCACCAGGGCGCCGGCGACTCCGCCGCCAGTCCGCCGGTGTGGGCGAGGAGCTGGGCGACGGTGACGTCCCCGAGCCCGGTGCCCGGGAGATGCTTCTCCACCGGATCCGCGAGATCGACCAGCCCTTCCTCCCGCAGCCGCAGCACCAGCACGGCCGTGAAGGTCTTGGAAATGGATCCGATTCTGAACTGCACGTTCTCGTCCGGCACCGCCCCGTCCACGGAACTCCGTGCCCCGGTCCACACCGTCCGCCCGCCCCGCACCACGGCCGCCACCAGCGAGGGCGCCCGCCCTTCGGCCTGTCCGACGGCGATTCGGTGCAGCAACGCACGGCGCGTCTGGGGAAGCAGTTCTTCGTGAGGTGTCGTCATACCCCCAGTCCACCTGCTGAGACGCCAAACGTCGAGCATATTTTGCCTTGTGAGAGAGACGGAACGCCTTCCGTTCGAAGGAACACCTGGCCTCGTACACCCCGTATGCCACCGTGTCCCCATGACCGAGCTGACCGAACCGAACGAACCCACCGAGTTGAGCAAACTGAACGACCATGCCGAACGGGTCGAACAGGTCGAACGGGTGAATGACCAGGACGAGATCCTGTCCATCGTGAACCGGTCGGAAGCCATCCGCCGGAACTGGCTTCACCGCATCGCGACGGTCGTGTGCCGCGACCCCGACGGCCGCATCCTCGTCCACCGCCGCCCGGACGGCGCGACCCTGTTCCCGGGCCACTTCAACTGGATGCTCGGGGGCGCGGTCAACGTCGCCGAATCGTACGGGGCCGCCGCCGCGCGGGAACTGACGGAGGAGATCGGCGTCCGAGCCAGCCCGCGTTTCATACTCAAGTTCCGGTGCGAGGGGGCCATCAGCCCGTACTGGCTCGGCCTGCACGAGGTCGTCGTCGCCGGGCCGATACACCCGGACCCCGCCGAGGTCGCGTGGCACGCGTGGCTGCGGGAACCCGAGGTCCACGCTCTCGCCCAGCATCGCGCCTTCGTCCCGGACGCCAGGGAGGCCTTCGACCGCTACCGCGCCTTCTGCGGCCGGTCGAGTTCGGTGGGCCCGTAGAGAGCGACGGCCGCCCCGGTCTCCAAGGCCCAGTAGCGGTCACCGTACGACCAGTGCCACCACTCTGTGGGGTAGTTGACCAGGCCGGCGGCGGTGAGTGCCGTGCTCAGGACGCCCCGCAGGGAACGCGCCTCCGCACCGATGTTGTCGGCCCAGGTGTAACAGGCGCCCGCGCTGTCCTCCGGAGTCGCGTTCATACGACTGCCCATGTCGAGTTCACGCCCGTCGTCATCAGCAAGCGTCAGGTCGACAGCCGCCCCGGCGCTGTGCGGCGCGATCTCGGGCGGGGAGACGTAACGGCTGGCTGCCGAGCGGACGTACGCAGCGTCCCATTCCGGGTGTTCGGCACGCAGTTGGGCCGCGTACTTCTCGAAGTAGCGCCGCTGGAGGAAGGGCGGACGATACCCCTCGACGAACAGCAGCCGCATTCCGCCGGGCAACAGCGCCTGTGCTTCGAGAAGTCGACCGAGCACACCTTCTCGCAGATAGGCGAAGGCACCGGCGGAGTCCTGCCATTTCCGCTCGTCCACCAGCAGAGGGCTGTCTCGGCGCACATCCACGAGCCGCTCACCGCACTCCTCCACCGGCACGGCGGCGACCTTCGGGTCGGACATCAAGACGATCTCAGTCATGACCCGATCATCTCGCGGACCTGCGACTTCCTTGGCCCTCTTCTTAGCCGACTGCTGATCAGGGGCGGCGATCCGGCAGGGAAGGACCGGCAGGGGCAAGCCCTCTTGGCCCATGGCCCATGGCCCAGGCGCTGAATCAGGTCTGCGCCATATCCACAAACCGCGAATAGTGCCCCTGAAAAGCAACCGTGATCGTCGCCGTAGGGCCATTACGGTGTTTGGCCACGATCAGGTCGGCCTCGCCCGCTCGGGGGGATTCCTTCTCGTAGGCGTCCTCGCGGTGGAGGAGGATGACCATGTCCGCGTCCTGCTCGATCGAGCCGGATTCGCGCAGGTCGGAGACCATCGGCTTTTTGTCGGTGCGCTGTTCGGGGCCACGGTTGAGCTGGGAGAGGGCGATGACCGGGACCTCCAGCTCCTTGGCGAGAAGCTTGAGGTTACGGGACATGTCCGACACCTCCTGCTGGCGGCTCTCGGCACGCTTGGAGCCGCCGGACTGCATCAGCTGGAGGTAGTCGATGACGACCAGCCGGAGGTCGTTGCGCTGTTTCAGGCGACGGCACTTGGCCCGGATCTCCATCATCGACAGGTTCGGGGAGTCGTCGATGTAGAGCGGGGCCGCCGAGACGTCCGGCATCCGGCGGGCCAGCCGGGTCCAGTCCTCGTCCGTCATCGTGCCCGAGCGCATGTGGTGCAGGGCGACCCGGGCCTCCGCCGACAGCAGACGCATCGCGATCTCGTTGCGGCCCATTTCCAGGGAGAAGATCACGCTCGGCAGGTTGTTCTTGATCGACGCCGCGCGGGCGAAGTCCAGCGCGAGCGTCGACTTTCCCATGGCGGGACGGGCCGCGATCACGATCATCTGGCCCGGGTGCAGGCCATTGGTCAGCGAGTCGAAGTCCGTGAAGCCGGTCGGGACGCCGGTCATCTCGCCCGTGCGCGACCCGATCGCCTCGATCTCGTCGAGCGCGCCTTCCATGATGTCGCCGAGCGGCAGATAGTCCTCGCTGGTGCGCTGCTCGGTGACGGCGTAGATCTCCGCCTGGGCACGGTTGACGATCTCGTCGACGTCGTCGTCGGCCGCGTATCCCATCTGCGTGATGCGGGTGCCGGCCTCCACCAGGCGGCGCAGGACCGCCCGCTCGTGCACGATCTCCGCGTAGTACTCGGCGTTCGCCGCCGTCGGCACCGTCTGCACCAGGGTGTGCAGATACGAGGCCCCGCCCACCTTGTTGATCTCGCCGCGCTTGGTCAGCTCCGCGGCGATCGTGATCGGGTCGGCCGGCTCGCCCTTGGCGTAGATGTCGAGGATCGCCTGGTAGATCGTCTCGTGCGCCGGTTTGTAGAAGTCGTGGCCCTTGAGGATCTCCACGACGTCGGCGATGGCGTCCTTGGAGAGCAGCATGCCGCCGAGGACGGACTGCTCGGCGTTGAGGTCCTGCGGCGGGACCCGCTCGAAGGACGGCCCGCCCCCCTCCCATTCCGCGCTCTCGGACCCCCGGTCGTGCTGCTCGTCGCGCCCGCGCGTGCCGTCGCCGCGCCGTCGGGAGGGCAGACGATCACCCGGACCGCTGTCGGCCCACGGGTCGTCCAAGGGCTCGGAAATGCTCACCGAGCCACCTCCTCCCGTCCGCCCAGCGGACCTCGCCGTGCCCCTCATTTCTACGGCACGGCACTGACAAATAAGAGGCCCGGCTCCGGTTGTGGCGCGTCGGTTTTATGACGGTTCATCAGCCGTCGGAGGGAGTGGGCGAGGGTCCACGTTAGGCCCCCGGGCACCGTCAGCCAATCTGGTTATCCACAGGCCATGTGGACGACGGCCCGGATGCTGTGGAGAACCCCCCGAAACCTGTGCACGACCCGGTGGACAGTGCTGTGAACAAGCTCGGCCGATGTTCGATAGAACACCTCTGACCTGCATCTTCACCGTCCACCGGCTGTGCAGAAGAAAAACTTTCCCAGTCGGCCCAAGATCACTTCAAGCCGTACGGAGGAGCACACACACCGCAACCACAAGTAAGGGTCACTTGCGCATTGCATCTCTTACCTGTGGACGATTACATTGGTGCTCATGACACAGGCCCCCGCCGCACCCAAGGCTGTCCGGCGACAGCACGATCGCGAGATCGTCTCGCTGGCCGTCCCGGCCTTCGGCGCACTTGTCGCCGAGCCCCTCTTCGTCATGGCGGACAGCGCGATCGTGGGCCACCTCGGCACCGCCCAACTCGCCGGACTCGGCGTCGCCTCCGCCCTGTTGCTGACCGCCGTGAGCGTCTTCGTCTTCCTCGCCTACGCCACCACCGCGGCCGTCGCCCGCCGCGTCGGCGCCGGCGACCTCCCGGCCGCCATCCGCCAGGGCATGGACGGCATCTGGCTGGCCCTGCTGCTCGGCACCGTCGTGATAGCCGTCGTTCTGCCCACCGCCCCGGGCCTCGTCAACCTCTTCGGTACCTCCGACACGGCGGCCCCCTACGCCACCACCTATCTGCGCATCTCGGCGCTCGGCATCCCCGCGATGCTCGTCGTCTTCGCCGCGACCGGCGTCCTGCGCGGGCTCCAGGACACCAGGACACCGCTGTACGTCGCCATCGCCGGCTTCGTCGCCAACGGCATCCTCAATGTCGTCCTGGTCTACGGCGCCGGACTCGGTATCGCCGGATCCGCCTGGGGCACCGTCATCGCCCAGTACGGCATGGCCGCCGCCTACCTGTTCGTCGTGATCAGGGGAGCCCGTCGCCACGGCGCCTCCCTGCGTCCCGACCTCGCCGGCATAAGAACCTCCGCACAGGCCGGCGTACCGCTCCTCGTCCGTACGCTCTCCCTCCGGGCGATCCTGATGATCGCCACCGCCGTCGCGGCCGGACTCGGGGACGCCGACATCGCCGCGCACCAGATCATCCTGTCGCTGTGGAGCCTGCTCGCCTTCGCCCTCGACGCCATCGCCATAGCGGGGCAGGCGATCATCGGGCGCTATCTCGGCGCCGGAGACATCGAAGGCGCCCGGCAGGCATGCCGTCGCATGGTCGAGTGGGGCATCGCCGTGGGCCTCGCCCTGGGACTCGCGGTGATCGTCGCCCGCCCGGTCCTCCTGCCCCTGTTCACCAGCGACAGCGCGGTGACGGACGCGGCCCTGCCCGCACTGGTCGTCGTGGCCCTCTCCCAGCCCATCTGCGGTGTGGTCTTCGTCCTGGACGGCGTGCTGATGGGCGCGGGCGACGGACGGTACCTCGCCTGGGCCATGATCCTCACCCTGGCGGTCTTCGCTCCGGTGGCTCTGCTGATCCCGACCCTAGGCGGCGAACTGACCGCGATCTGGGGAGCCATGACGCTGATGATGACCATGCGGCTGCTCACCCTGTGGTGGCGCACCCGCTCCGGCCGCTGGATCGTCACGGGCGCCACGCGCTGACCCGTACGCCCTCTCGTTCCGTTGCACAGCGACGTTTCACGTGAAACGTGGTGAAACGTCGTCCCGTTTCACGTGAAACACCACCCAGCGCACCCAGTGTGCCTAGCGCGCCCAGCGCTTCAGGTAGCCCCCACCAGCACTCACCCGGACCATGCGAGAGCACCCCCGGTCACGGGAAGCGAAAGCGAAGAGGGCCGTACCCAGTGGGTACGGCCCTCTTCTCAACTGCTCAAACCAAACGCAGCGTCACGCGGCGATGACCTCGATGTTGACCTTCGCGGCCACCTCGGGGTGCAGACGCACGGACGTCTCGTGGGCGCCCAGGGTCTTGATCGGGGAGCCCAGCTCAATGCGGCGCTTGTCGACCTCGGGACCACCGGCGGCCTTGATCGCCGAGGCGATGTCGGCCGGGGTGACGGAACCGAAGAGACGACCGGCGTCGCCGGAGCGGACGGCCAGACGGACCTTGACGCCCTCGAGCTGGGCCTTCACGGTGTTGGCCTGCTCGATGGTCTGGATCTCGTGGATCTTGCGAGCGCGGCGGATCTGCGCCACGTCCTTCTCGCCACCCTTGGTCCAGCGGATCGCGAACTTCCGCGGGATCAGGTAGTTGCGAGCGTAACCGTCCTTGACGTCGACGACGTCGCCCGCGGCACCGAGGCCGGTGACCTCGTGGGTGAGGATGATCTTCATGATTCGGTCACCCTTCCCTTAGCGCGCGGTGGAGGTGTAGGGCAGCAGCGCCATCTCACGGCTGTTCTTCACGGCCGTGGCGACGTCACGCTGGTGCTGCGTGCAGTTGCCGGTCACGCGGCGGGCACGGATCTTGCCGCGGTCGGAAATGAACTTCCGCAGCATGTTCGTGTCCTTGTAGTCCACGTACGTGACCTTGTCCTTGCAGAAAGCGCAGACCTTTTTCTTCGGCTTGCGCACAGGCGGCTTCGCCATGGTGTTTCTCCTGTGTGATCAAGAAGTGTGGGATACGACCCGCCTTCGACCACGGGCACAAGGCCCGAGGGACTAGAAGGGGGGCTCGTCCGAGTAGCCGCCGCCACCGCCGCCGCCGGAGGAGCCGGAGCCACCGCCCCAGCCACCGCCGCCGCCCTGCTGCTGGCCACCGGCGGGAGTGCCGGTCGCCCAGGGGTCGTCCGCGGGAGCGCCGCCGCCCTGCTGCTGACCGCCGCCGGAGCCGCCGCCCCAGCCGCCGCCCTGCTGGCCGCCGCCACCACCGCCGCCGAACCCGCCACCCTGACCACCACGTCCGGCGGTCTTGGTGACCTTGGCCGTGGCATTGCGCAGGCTGGGGCCGACTTCCTCGACGTCCAGCTCGTAGACCGTGCGCTTGACACCCTCACGGTCCTCGTAGGACCGCTGCTTCAGCCGGCCCTGCACGACGACGCGCATGCCTCGCTGGAGCGATTCGGCGACGTTCTCCGCCGCCTGACGCCAGACCGAGCAGGTCAGGAACAGGCTTTCGCCGTCCTTCCACTCGTTGGTCTGACGGTCGAAGGTGCGGGGAGTGGACGCGACACGGAACTTCGCGACGGCCGCACCGGACGGGGTGAAGCGCAGCTCGGGGTCATCGACAAGATTGCCGATGACCGTGATGACGGTCTCGCCTGCCATGGGTGAACCTCTCGGCGGGTTTGCTGCTGGCTGCTTGCTACTCGAATCCCGGTCTCCGCTGAGCTGAGGCTCAGTGGGTCTCGGGGCGGAGGACCTTGGTCCGGAGGACCGACTCGTTCAGGTTCATCTGGCGGTCGAGTTCCTTGACGACCCCAGGCTCGGCCTGGAGGTCGATGACCGAGTAGATCCCCTCGGGCTTCTTCTTGATCTCGTACGAGAGACGACGACGGCCCCAGGTATCGATCTTTTCGACCTTTCCGCCTCCGTCACGGACGACGGAGAGGAAGTTCTCGATCAGCGGGGAGACAGAGCGCTCCTCAAGATCGGGGTCGAGGATGACCATCACCTCGTAGTGACGCATGTGGAACCCACCTCCTTTGGACTCAGCGGCCACGGTCGTTCCGTGGCAGGAGGGTTGTGATGCGTTCGCAACGGTATCGGGCGCCACTGACAATCAGAGGTCGTCGGTGGCGTTCCCGCTCCGGACCGGGCGGTATGCCCTGGTCCCGGGCTGGGCAGACACCGGTGCAGAGGGTACAGACTACCCGCACACCCGCGTCCGGTTGAAATCCGGCCGGGAGGGCCGACAATCGATACACAACGGGTGTGTATGGCGCTACGATGCGCCGCCCTCTCGCAGGAGGTGCCCCATGGCACAGGCATTGCGACCCAACACCGCCGGATCTCTCTTGGCCTCGGACGGCAAGTCCCACCCTCTCCAGGACACGCTGCTCGCCGTGACACTGACGCTCGGAATCATCGCCTTCGTCACGGCGCAGTTCCACAGCCTCCATCTGCTCAGCTCCTGGACGGGCCTGGTGGGGATCCTCACCGGCGCCTACGGACAGTGGGTCTCGGTGACCACGCGTGAGCGATTCGGTCTGATCCTGGGTCTCGGTGCCTCCGCCGTCGGCTTCTTCCTCGGCATGGCGCACGGCGGTCTCTTCGGCGGGCTCTTCTGACCCGAGCGGACCGGTGATGCCGAACGGACCGGTGATGCCGTGCGGACCGGTGATGCCGTGCGGACCGGTGGCCCCGAACGGACCGGTGATCCCGATCGGGCAGATGGGCCCGCCCCGAACGGACCCATCAGTCCCGAACGGACCCGCCGACCCGCGTCAGCCCCCATGGCCCGGATCGCACCCGCGGACCAGCCGACCCGCTCGACCCCATAGCCCGGATCGGTCCCGCCGGTCCGAACGGACCCACACCCCCGTTCGTACCGGCCGACCCGAACGAACCCATGACCCCGAACGGACCCATGACCCCGGACGGACTCGCAGACCCGAACGGGCCCGTCCACAACACCCCCATCACCCGCACAACTCGCGCAACGCATACACAACACGCCGTCGCCCGCCCCCGTACTCCTCAGGCGGGGGCGAAGGTTCCGTGCGCCCGGTCGGGCTGAAGGCCGGGCGCAGTAGGCTTCGGCGCGAGAGCCGGAGCCCCTGTACCCATGGGGACACACCAGCCCGAGGAGCGCCCCGAATGACCCTGACCCTGAGGACCATCAGCCGCGAGCAGCATCTGGCGTACATCCAGAGTCTGCCCGCGGCGAGTCACATGCAGGTCCCGGCCTGGGCGGACGTGAAGGCGGAGTGGCGCGCGGAGAGCCTGGGCTGGATCGACGACCGCAGCGGTGAACTGGTGGGCGTGGGTCTGGTGCTCTACCGGCAGCTTCCCAAGATCAAGCGGTATCTCGCGTATCTCCCCGAGGGCCCGGTCATCAACTGGTTCGCGCCCAATCTGGACGACTGGATCCAGCCGATGCTGGCGCATCTGAAGCAGCAGGGCGCCTTCTCCGTGAAGATGGGCCCGCCGGTGATCATCCGGCGCTGGGAGGCCACGTCCATCAAGAGGGGCATCCAGGACCCGGATGTGAAGCGGCTGCGGGACACCGAGGCCGACTTCATCGAGCCGCGCGCCTTCGAGGTCGCCGACAAGCTGCGCCGGATGGGCTGGCAGCAGGGCGAGGACGGCGGGGCCGGCTTCGGCGACGTACAGCCCCGCTACGTCTATCAGGTGCCGCTGGCGAACCGGTCGCTGGAAGAGGTGCACAAGAACTTCAACCAATTGTGGCGGCGCAACATCAAGAAGGCCGAGAAGGCCGGTGTCGAGGTCGTCCAGGGCGGCTTCCAGGACCTTCAGGAATGGCAGCGGCTGTACGAGATCACGGCCGTGCGCGACCACTTCCGGCCCCGCCCGCTGTCGTACTTCGAGCGCATGTGGAAGGCCCTCAACTCCGAGGACCCCAACCGGATGCGGCTGTACTTCGCCCGTCACAACGGCGTGAACCTCTCCGCCGCGACGATGCTGATCGTCGGCGGGCACGTCTGGTACTCCTACGGGGCCTCCGACAACATCGGCCGGGAGGTCCGGCCCTCGAACGCGATGCAGTGGCGGATGCTGCGCGACGCCTACGCGCTCGGCGCCTCCGTCTACGACCTGCGCGGCATCTCCGACTCGCTCGACGAGTCCGACCATCTCTTCGGCCTGATCCAGTTCAAGGTCGGCACGGGCGGGCAGGCGGCCGAGTACCTCGGCGAGTGGGACTTCCCGCTGAACAAGCTGCTCCACAAGGCCCTCGACATCTACATGTCGCGCCGCTGAGTCCGGAACATCTGTTTCCATAGCACTCACACCTCTGCTACACCGCAGGTTCATACCTCTGATACACCGCAGCCAGGAGAAAGGTTCCAGGTCCGGCCATGGCGCTCACGCTGTATGTCGACACCGCGCGCTGGCGGGCGCACCACAAGCACGTGACGGAGCAGTTCCCGGGGCTCGTCCCGGTCTGCAAGGGCAACGGCTACGGGTTCGGGCACGAACGGCTCGCGGAGGAGGCCACCCGGCTGGGCTCGGACATCCTCGCCGTCGGCACCACGTACGAAGCGGCGCGCATCAAGGACTTCTTCGGCGGTGATCTGCTGGTGCTGACGCCGTACCGGCGCGGCGAGGAGCCCGTGCCGCTGCCGGACCGGGTGATCCGCTCGGTGTCCTCGATCGACGGTGTGTACGGCCTGGTGGGCGCGCGGGTGGTCATCGAGGTGATGTCCTCGATGAAGCGGCACGGCATCAGCGAGCAGGACCTGGCGCAGCTGCACGCCGCCATAGAGAACGTCCGCCTGGAGGGCTTCGCCATCCATCTCCCGCTGGACCGCACCGACGGCTCCGACGCCGTCGAGGAGGTCATCGGCTGGATGGACCGGCTGCGCGCGGCCCGGCTGCCGCTGCACACGATGTTCGTCAGCCATCTCAAGGCCGATGAACTCACCCGGCTCCGGCAGCAGTTCCCGCAGACCCGTTTCCGGGCGCGGATCGGCACCCGGCTGTGGCTCGGCGACCACGACGCCACCGAGTACCGCGGCGCCGTCCTGGACGTCACCCGCGTCGCCAAGGGCGACCGCTTCGGCTACCGGCAGCAGAAGACGGCCTCCGACGGCTACCTGGTCGTCGTGGCGGGCGGAACGTCGCACGGGGTGGGTCTGGAGGCCCCCAAGGCGCTGCACGGCGTCATGCCGCGCGCCAAGGGCGTCGCCCGCGCCGGACTCGCCACGGTCAACCGGAACCTCTCGCCGTTCGTCTGGGGAGGCAAGCAGCGCTGGTTCGCGGAGCCGCCGCACATGCAGGTGTCGATCCTGTTCGTGCCGTCGGACGCCCCGGAGCCCAAGGTCGGCGACGAGCTGGTGGCCCATCTCCGGCACACCACCACCCAGTTCGACCGCATCGTGGACCGCTGAGCCGACACGGGAACGCCCACCCGGAACACGGGAACGCCCACAGGGAACGCAGCGACGCTCACGCGGAACACAGCGACGAAAAAGGGCCGTACGCGAACCCGCGCACGGCCCTCGGTATGACGCGTCCCATATACCGGCCTCCGCGCCCCCCTCGGGGCGTCCTCCCCTGGACGCCCCGCCCGTTCGCTCACGGCGAACGGCTGTCCTGGACGTCCCCGTGGTCCCCCCGGTCCTGGCCGTCCAAGCCATCCCAGCTGTCCCCACGGTCCGGGCCACCCCCGCCGTCCCCCCTGCCCCGGCTCCCCCACTCCACCTGCGGCCCCTCGCCGTACTCCGCGGCAACGGCGGGCCGTGACGCCCGCGCCGCCGGGCCGATCGCGAAGACGTCCGGCGCGCGGTCGAGCACCCCGCCGGACGGGTCGTCGTCGCCCGCCAGCCGGACCACGTCCCGCTCCGGCATGAGGATGTCGCGTACGACCATCACGCACAGGTAGAGCGTCCCGATCAGGTGCACGCCGATCGCCCAGTGGTAACCGTCGGTCGGCAGGCCCTTGTGGGCGTCTCCGCTGGTCGTGTAGGCGAGATACATCCAGATGCCGAGGAAGTACGCCACCTCGCACGCCTGCCAGATCAGGAAGTCCCGCCACTTGGGCCGGGCCAGCACGGCCAGCGGGATCAGCCACAGCACATACTGCGGTGAGTAGACCTTGTTGGTCAGGATGAACGCGGCGACGATCAGAAACGCCAGCTGGGCGAAGCGGGGCCGGCGCGGCGCGGTCAGGGTGAGGGCCGCGACGCCCGCGCAGCTCAGCAGCATCAGCAGCGTGGCCAGGGTGTTGACGGTCTCGGTGCTCAGCGGGTCGCTGGAGTTCTGGGCCAGGATCAGCCAGAACGAGCCGAAGTCGACGCCGCGCTCCTGGCTGAAGGTGTAGAACTTCGACCAGCCGTCGAAGGCGAACAGCATCACCGGCAGGTTCACCACGGCCCAGGCGACCGCCGCGCCCGCCAGTGCCTTGCCGAAGTCGCGCCATTTGCCCGCCCGCCAGCACAGCACGAGCAACGGCCCCAGCAGCAGGAACGGATAGAGCTTCGCGGCCGTGGCGAGCCCCAGGAGCACTCCGAAGGCCACCGAACGGCCCCGTGACCACATCAGCATCGCCGCGGCCGTCAGGGCGACCGCGAGCAGATCCCAGTTGATGGTGGCGGTCAGCGCCAGCGCGGGTGCCAGGGCGACCAGCAGACCGTCCCAGGGGCGCCGGGCGTGGGTGCGGGTGACACACACGGCGATGACGGCCGCGCACACCATCAGCATCCCGGCGTTGACCATCCAGTACCACTGCTCCTGGTGCTGGATGGTGCCGCTGCCCGTGGTGAGCCAGGAGGCCACCTCCATGAAGACACCGGTCAGCACCGGGTACTCCAGGTACTCCATGTCGCCGGGCAGCCGGTCGAAGTACGGCACCAGCCCGTCCGCGAATCCGCGCCCCTGGTAGAGGTGCGGGATGTCGGAGTAGCAGGCGTGCGTGTACTGCGAACTGGCGCCGAAGAACCAGGCCCCGTCGTAGCAGGGCGCCTTCTGGACCAGGCCGAGGGCGAACATCCCGATCGCCACGAGCGCGATGACTCGTACCGGGGTCCACCAGGACGTCCCGAGCAGGGCGCGTCGTCCGATGGGGCCCCCGATCAGCTCGCTGCCGCTCGCCGCGACCTCGTCCGTCGTGGTGGGCCGCACGGTGTCCGGCTCGCGCGCGCTCGTCTGCGTCGATTCTGCACTGGGCATGGGGGACATCCTGCCGTACGCCGCTGGGGAAACGGCGAGGGCCGCCGCATCCGGTCGATGCGACGGCCCTGCTGCCTGCGGCGGACCCTGTTTCACGTGAAACGTCGGGGGTGTTTCACGTGAAACACCCCCGATGGGCGAAACCGGCTGGCCGGTCCTGCCTCCGAAGGGCTAGCCGGTCCCTCCGAAGAGGTTTCCGTTGCCGTTGTCGTTTCCGTTGTTCCCGTTGGTTTCCCCAGGGGTCTCCGACGGATCCGGTGAGCCGGTCGCCCCGCCGTCGGTACCGCCGATATCGGTGCCGCCGCTGTCCGTGCCGCCGTTGTCGGTACCGCCGTCCGCCTCGCAGCCGAAGAAGTCGGTGCAGGTCTCACTGGGCGCGGGCGGTGACGGAGTCGTCGGCGTCGTGGAGGCGGGAGGTGTCGGGGTCGGGCTCTCCTCTTCCTCCTCGGTCTCGGTGGCCGAGGGGGTCGACGACGGAGTCGGCGGCGGGGTGTCGTTGATGATCTCGCCGATGGGCTCGGGCTCCGGGAACTTCTCGGCCTCGGTGCCCTTGAGCGCCTCTTCCATGTAGTCGTGCCAGATCTCCGACGGGAACGAGGCACCGTGGATGGAGTCCTGGGCGCCGGTCCCGTACATCGGCAGGAACGTACGGTTCTGCACGTTCTCGTCGTCCGGGTACCGGAACATGCTGATCGCGGTCGACAGCTGCGGGGTGTAGCCGACGAACCACGCCGACAGGTTGTCGTCGGTGGTACCGGTCTTACCGGCCACCTCGCGGCCGGTCAGCTGGGCGTTGGTACCCGTACCGTCCTCGACCACGGTCTTCAGCACGTCGGTGACGTTGTCGGCGACCTTCGAGGTGAACGCCTGCTTCGGCGTCCCCGTGTGCTCGAAGACCTCGCCGTCCTTGCTGGTGACCTTGGTGACCGAGAACGGGTCGTTCTGCTCGCCGCTCTCGGCGAAGGTGGCGTACGAGCCCGCCATGCGGATCGCGCTGGGGTCGGAGACACCGAGGGAGAAGGACGGGAAGTCCATGCCGGCCAGGCTGTCCTCCAGCAGGCCCGCGTCGACGGCCGCCTCCGCCACCTTGTCCAGGCCGACGTCCATGCCGAGCTGCACATAGGCGGAGTTCACCGAGTACTGCATGGCCGTACGGAGGTCGATGTCGTAGTCCGGCTCCTCGCCGTACGTCTCGTCACCGTCGTTGACCTGGAGCCATTCCTTTCCGTCCTCGTCCTGCCAGACCGAGCCGTCGTAGTTGTTGATCTTCAGCTTGTTCTCGCCGCTGTACAGGCTCTCCGGGGAGGCCTGGGTGCGTTCGTCCTGGGCCTGCACCGGGCCCAGCTCCGGGTCTCTGACACCCCAGTTCATCGCGGCGGCCAGGACGAACGGCTTGAAGGTCGAGCCGACCTGGGCGCCGGTCTGGTCGGCGTTGTTGGTGAAGTGCTCGGTGGCGTCCGCACCGCCGTAGATGGCGACGATGGCGCCGGACGCCGGGTCTATCGAGGCACCGCCGAACTGGACGTGGGTGTCCGTGTCCGGGCGCTTCTCCGGGTCGATGTTCGCCTTCTGGACGTCCTCGACCGCCTTCTCCAGCTGCTCGACCTTCTTCTTGTCGAAGGTCGTGTGGATGGAGAGGCCGCCCTCGCGCAGCCGCTGCTCGGAGACGCTGGTCGTCTCCTCGTTGTTGACCAGATAGCCGTTGGCGAGGTCGACGAGGTAGCCGATCTGACCGCTCAGGGCGGTGTTGGAGCGCGGGTTCTGGACCTCGGGAAGCTCGGTGTACTTCGCCCGCTCCTCGGCGCTGAGGTGGCCGTACTCGACCATCTTGTTCAGCGTGTCCTGCATCTGGAGCAGCGCCCGCTTGCTGTTCGCCTCCGGCGTGGCAGCGGGGTCGATGGCGGTCGAGCCTGCCGGGTCGTAGTAGGTGGCGCCCTTGAGCGTCGCCGCCAGGAAGGCGCATTCGCCCGCGTTCAGGTCGATGGCGTCCTTGTTGAAGTACGCGCGCGCGGCGGCCTGAATGCCGTAGGCGTTGCGGCCGTAGTACGCGGAGTTCAGGTAGCCCTCCATGATCTCGTCCTTGGGGACGGAGGTGCCTACCTTGATGGAGACGAACAGCTCCTTGAACTTGCGGGTGAGGGTCTGCGACTGATCGTCCAGCATCGCGTTCTTCACGTACTGCTGGGTGATCGTGGAGCCACCCTGGGTGTCCTCGCCCTGGGCCATGTTGTACACGGCACGGGCGATGCCCATCGGGTCGACGCCGCTGTCCGTCTCGAAGGTCTTGTTCTCCTGCGAGATCACCGCGTTCTGCATTTCCTTGGGGATCTGCGAGAGGTTGATGATCTGCCGGTTGGTCTCACCACCGGTCGACACCATCTCGGTGCCGTCGCTCCAGTAGTAGACGTTGTTCTGCGCGGTGGCCGTCAGCGCCACGTCCGGCACGCTCACCAGCGCGTAGCCGACACCGGCGACGGCCACCAGGCTGCCGAAGAAGGCCAGGCACAGCCCGGACATGAGCCTCCACGACGGCACCCAGCGGCGCCAGCCGTCCCGGTCCACGCGCGGATAGTCGATGATCCGCTTCTTTCCGGGCGCGGCTCCGCGCGCTCTGCCCCGGCCGGGCCCGGTGGTACCGGCGCGGCGGCCTCCCCGGCCCGGTTCCGCCGCCCTGCGGCGGCCTCCTGCGCTTCTCTGCGCCGCGCGGCGGGCCTCGGCGCGGCCGCCGTACGGCCGGTCCTCGCCTTCCGACCCGTCATCCGAGCCATAGGCGTCGGAGGGAGACCCGGTGGCGCCTCGCGGTGCCGCACTGCGGCCGGAGGACGAGGCGGCCGGGCCGCGGCGGGCCTCGGCACGGCCGCCTCCCTGCGGCGGCGGCGGTTTGCGACGGTGCTCGCTCATCGAACGGTTACTCCTCGGGCAGGCGCATCCGTGCGCGCCTGGAAACAGCGGCTGGTTTCCGGTCCCCCCGAAGTACGGATGTGGTCTGTTCCGCATTCACCCGTACTGCACCGAGGACCATGACGTCCTCACGCGCCACGTGGTTCCCGGTGGTTCGCATGGCGGACAGACTACGCACCGTCAAAACCCGCCTAGCCCCGAAGTTCACCCCAAAACAGGCAACTTGCTCCCTACGAATCAGTGATGTGACGCCGTTCACCGTTCTCCCTCTTGTCCCACCCGGAAGGCCGTTCTATCGTCTAGATGTATCGAGTCGATACATCAGCGCGACATAAAGACCGTCACGGTGCCCGTCCGACGGGCCGCGGCAGAGAGGAGGCGACATGAGCCGGCGCTCAGGGATCCTTGAGTTCGCCGTTCTCGGCCTGCTCCGCGAATCCCCGATGCACGGCTATGAGCTGCGCAAACGACTCAACACATCACTGGGAGTGTTCCGGGCGTTCAGCTACGGCACGCTGTACCCCTGCCTCAAGACGCTGGTCGCCAACGGCTGGTTGATCGAGGAACCGGGGAACAGCACCGAGGACGCCCTCGCCGCCCCCCTCTCCGGCCGCCGTGCCAAGATCGTCTACCGGCTGACCGCGGACGGTAAGGAACATTTCGAACAGCTGCTCTCGCAGACCGGCCCCGACGCGTACGAGGACGAGACCTTCGCCGCCCGGTTCGCCTTCTTCGGGCAGACCTCGCGCGATGTCCGGATGCGCGTGCTGGAGGGCCGCCGGAGCCGGCTGGAGGAGCGCCTGGAGAAGATGGGCGCCTCGCTGGCCCGCACCCGGGAGCGCCTCGACGACTACACGCTTGAGCTCCAGCGCCACGGGATGGAATCCGTGGAGCGCGAAGTGCGCTGGCTGAACGAGCTCATCGAGAGCGAGCGGGCCGGCCGGGACCTCAGAGGTCCCGGCACCACGGGCTCCGCTCACCAGGACATACAAGACATCACTGGAGCGCCGGGCGGCCTGCCCCGGACCGGGGACATCTCCCGGCCGGATTCGCCCGACGACACCGCCACGTGACGCCCGTCAGGGCCTCACCGAGTACACACAGGGAGCAACCGGAATGGGTTCGGTTCGCGTAGCCGTCGTCGGCGTGGGCAACTGCGCCGCGTCGCTGGTGCAGGGCGTCGAGTACTACAAGGACGCCAACCCGGCGTCCAAGGTGCCGGGCCTGATGCACGTACAGTTCGGCGAGTACCACGTCCGTGACGTGGAGTTCGTCGCCGCGTTCGATGTCGACGCGAAGAAGGTCGGTCTCGACCTCGCGGACGCCATCGGCGCCTCCGAGAACAACACCATCAAGATCTGCGACGTGCCCTCCACGGGCGTGACCGTGCAGCGCGGCCACACTCTCGACGGTCTCGGCAAGTACTACCGCGAGACCATCGAGGAGTCCGCCGAGGAGCCCGCCGACGTCGTCCAGATCCTCAAGGACAAGCAGGTCGACGTCCTCGTCTGCTACCTGCCCGTCGGCTCCGACGCCGCGGCGAAGTTCTACGCCCAGTGCGCCATCGACGCCAAGGTCGCCTTCGTCAACGCCCTCCCGGTCTTCATCGCCGGCACCAAGGAGTGGGCGGACAAGTTCACCGAGGCGGGCGTCCCGATCGTCGGCGACGACATCAAGTCGCAGGTCGGCGCCACCATCACGCACCGCGTCATGGCGAAGCTGTTCGAGGACCGCGGTGTGGTCCTGGACCGCACGATGCAGCTCAACGTCGGCGGCAACATGGACTTCAAGAACATGCTGGAGCGTGAGCGCCTGGAGTCCAAGAAGATCTCCAAGACGCAGGCCGTCACCTCGCAGATCCCCGACCGCGAGCTGGGCGCGAAGAACGTCCACATCGGCCCGTCCGACTACGTGGCGTGGCTGGACGACCGCAAGTGGGCCTACGTCCGTCTGGAAGGCCGCGCCTTCGGCGACGTCCCGCTGAACCTCGAGTACAAGCTGGAGGTCTGGGACTCCCCGAACTCGGCCGGTGTCATCATCGACGCCGTGCGCGCCGCGAAGATCGCCAAGGACCGCGGCATCGGCGGCCCGATCCTCTCCGCGTCGAGCTACTTCATGAAGAGCCCGCCCGTCCAGTACTTCGACGACGAGGCCCGCGAGAACGTGGAGAAGTTCATCAGGGGCGACGTCGAGAGCTGACCCGACGCGCCAGGACAGGCCCCGGCGGGCGGGGGAGCGGGCAGGACGGCTCCCCGGCCCGGCGGGTCCGGCGGTCCGTAGAGGGTCCCCGGGCATTGCGCCCGGGGACCCTCCCCGTATGTGAGGCTGTGCCCCATGGCCGTCGTACGTGATCTGCGCGTTCTGCTGCGCTTTCGGGACTTCCGGCGCCTGCTCGCCGTACGGCTGCTCTCCCAGGGTGCGGACGGCGCGTACCAGGTCGGCCTCGCCACGTACGTCGTCTTCTCCCCCGAGCGCCAGGCCTCACCGGCCGAGATCGCCTCCGCGATGGCGGTGCTGCTCCTCCCGTACTCCCTGGTCGGCCCCTTCGCCGGCGTCCTGCTCGACCGCTGGCGGCGCCGCCAGGTCTTCGTGTACGGCAATCTGCTGCGCGCCCTGCTGGCCACCGGCACCGCCCTGCTGATGGTCAGCTCCGTGCCCGACTGGCTGTTCTACGCCTCCGCGCTGTGCGTCACCGCCGTCAACCGCTTCGTCCTTGCGGGACTGTCCGCCGCGCTGCCCCGCGTGGTCGACGCCGACCGCCTGGTCATCGCCAACTCCCTCTCCCCGACCGCCGGAACGCTCGCCGCGACCGCGGGCGGCGGCGCCGCCTTCGTCGTACGGCTGCTGTTCGCGGACTCCGACGCCGCCGTGGTCCTCGTCGGGGCCGGGCTCTATCTGTGCGGGGCGCTCGCCTCGCTGCGCATCCCGCGCGACCGGCTGGGCCCCGACCCGGCGCTGGTGCAGCCCCGCCTCGGCATGGCGCTCGCGGGCACCGCGCGGGATCTGATGGCGGTGGTACGCCATCTCGCCGCCCCGAAGCGCCGGCAGGCCGTGTGGGCGCTCGGCGCGATGACCCTGATGCGGTTCTGCTACGGCGCCCTCACCGTCACCGTCCTGATGCTCTGCCGGTACGCCCTGACCTCGACCCCCGAGGACGGGCTCGCCCTGCTGGGGCTGGCGGTGGGCGTCTCGGGGGCCGGGTTCTTCGCGGCGGCCGTGCTGACGCCCTGGGCGGTGGGGCGCTTCGGGCCCATCGGCTGGATCGTGGTCTGCTCGACGGCCGCGGCCGTGCTGGAACCCGCGCTGGGGCTGCCGTTCGCGACCGCGCCCCTGCTGGCCGCCGCGTTCGTACTGGGGCTGACGACCCAGGGCGCGAAGATCGCCACGGACACCATCGTGCAGTCCACGGTCGACGACGGCTTCCGGGGCCGGGCCTTCTCCGTCTACGACGTTCTGTTCAACGTGGCCTTCGTCGGCGCGGCCGGAGTCGCCGCCCTGATGCTGCCGCCGGACGGCCGCTCGGCGCCGCTCGTGCTGACCGTCGCCGCGATCTATGCCGTGGTTGCGGTGGCTATGGCCCGCTTTGGACGCCGGTAAGTGTCACATCAAGGCCACAGACACCGCCGAGAGGGCCGTGTTGTCAGTGGGGGCCGATAACTTACGTGGGTCTTAAGCGCGGTCAATTCGCGCTGCTCACCCATTCGTTCCATTCAGGGGGATCCCCAAGTGACTACGCCGCCTCCCCAGGGCAACCCGTTCGCCCAGAACCAGCCGCAGGGCCAGAACCCGTTCGCCCAGGGCCAGACCCCGCCGCAGGGCGATCTCCCCCAGCAGCCGGGCATCCCGCAGCAGGGCAACCCCTATGGTGCGGTGCCGCCGGAGCAGCCGCGCCGGAAGCTCAGCTTCAAGACCATCAAGAACATCGTCATCGCCGTCGTGGTCGTCAGCGTGGCCATCGGCGCGTTCATAGCCAGCCGGGACGACGCCGACCAGGCCGCCGTGGGCGACTGTCTGAAGTCCTCGTCGTCGTCCTCGGACGAGATGGAGATCGTGGAGTGCACCTCCACCGACGCCGAGGTCGAGGTCCTCAAGAAGGTCGACGGCAACTTCACGTCCCTCACCGCGGAGACGGAGTGCCGCACGGTCGAGGAGGCCACGAGCTTCTACGCCCAGACGGGCGACGGCGCTGAATTCCTGCTGTGCCTCAAGGATGTCTGATCGCGGGCGGGTAGTCCGGGGCGTCTGATCCGGGGCGCAATCCCGGGGCGTCCGATCCGGGGCGTCCGATCCAGCAGGGGTCGATGATTCACCAGCAGGGTCGATGTTTCACGTGAAACATCGAGAGGTTCGCTGAGACAAGCGGGGCCATGTTTCACGTGAAACATGGCCCCGCTGTCATGCTCCCGGGCCGACCGGTGGCCCGGCGGCCACCGGCTCATGCCTCCGGCTGCTCCGCCCACCATTCCTTGAGCGCGGCCACCGCGTCGCCGTGCTCCATCGGCCCGTTCTCCAGCCGCAGCTCCAGCAGGTGCTGGTACGCGGTGCCGACGGCAGGACCGGGCTTGATACCCAGGATCTGCATGATCTCGTTGCCGTCGAGATCGGGTCGGATCGCATCCAGCTCCTCCTGCTCCTTCAGCTGGGCGATGCGCTCCTCCAGCCCGTCGTAGGCCCGGGAGAGCGCGATGGCCTTGCGTTTGTTCCGCGTCGTGCAGTCCGAGCGGGTCAGCTTGTGGAGACGCTCCAGGAGCGGACCGGCGTCACGGACATAGCGGCGGACCGCGGAGTCGGTCCACTCACCGGTGCCGTAGCCGTGAAAACGGAGGTGCAGCTCGACCAGGCGGGAGACCTCCTTCACCAGCTCGTTGGAGTACTTCAGCGCCAGCATCCGCTTCTTGGTCATCTTGGCGCCGACGACCTCGTGGTGGTGGAAGGAGACCCGGCCGTCCGTCTCGAAGCGCCGGGTCCGCGGCTTGCCGATGTCGTGCAGCAGCGCGGCCAGGCGCAGGGTGAGATCGGGGCCGTCCTGCTCCAGCGCGATCGCCTGCTCCAGGACGATCAGGGAGTGGTCGTAGACGTCCTTGTGCCGGTGGTGCTCGTCACTCTCCAGGCGCAGCGCGGGCAGCTCAGGCAGGACGTGGTCCGCGAGGCCGGTGTCGACGAGGAGTGTCAGGCCCTTGCGCGGGTGGGTGGACAGCAGCAGTTTGTTCAGCTCTTCCCGGACCCGCTCGGCGGACACGATCTCCAGCCGGGCGCCCATCTCCGTCATCGCCGTGACGACCTCGGGGGCCACCTCGAAGTCGAGCTGCGCGGCGAAACGGGCGGCCCGCATCATCCGCAGCGGGTCGTCGGAGAAGGACGCCTCCGGCGTGCCCGGCGTCCGCAGCACGCGGGCCGCGAGATCGTCGAGGCCGCCGTGCGGGTCGATGAACGTCTTCTCCGGGAGCGCCACCGCCATCGCGTTCACGGTGAAATCCCGGCGGACCAGGTCCTCGTCGATGGAGTCCCCGTAGGACACCTCGGGCTTGCGTGAGGTCCGGTCGTAGGACTCCGAGCGGTAGGTCGTGACCTCGATCTGATAGCCGTCCTTCTGGGCTCCGACCGTGCCGAAGGCGATGCCGACCTCCCAGATGGCGTCGGCCCAGGGGCGCACGATCTTCAGGACGTCCTCGGGCCGGGCGTCGGTCGTGAAGTCCAGGTCGTTGCCGAGCCGGCCGAGCAGCGCGTCCCTGACCGAGCCGCCGACGAGGGCGAGGGCGAACCCGGCCGCCTGGAAGCGGCGGGCGAGATCGTCGGCGACAGGGGTGATCCGCAGCCGGTCGCCAGGCTCGCGGTCGGCCACCTGGCCCGGGGCGGTGAGGTTGTCTTCGTTGGCGTTCGGCACAACAGAAAAGGGTACGTGGCCCCGGCGCCTGCGAGCGCCTCGATTAACGGCGGCCGGAGCCGCCCCGCCCCGCCCCCTCCGCCTCCCCGCCCTTGATCTCCCCCTTAATAGCGCCCTCCCCCTATATACAGGCACATAGAGGCAGACCCGCAGGGCCTCCGAACGGACCCAGGCGGCTCCCCGGGCGATCCGCCCCGTCCCTCCCCGATCTTGTGAAGCGGTCCGCGGCACTTCCCCTCAGCGCGCATCGTTACCATGCGTGGACGCACATTCCGACGAGCACTGACGACGACTAGGGACGGGCGAGCGCGTGGCCGAGGCGGCAGACATCCAGGGGACGTGTCCCTCACCTGCCCGCCCACCTGCCCGCCGATGGCTACGGCGCACAGGAGTCCTGCTCGCGAGCGCCCCGCTGCTGGCGGGTCTGTTCCAGCTGACCGCCGCGCCGTCCGCCCAGGCGGAGCAGTCCTCGGTGCAGGCCGCGTCCGGTTCGCGCACGGTCGGCGTCTCCCTCGACTCGCTCTCCCCGAGCATCCCCGGCGAGGGCGACACCATCACGGTCTCCGGCACGCTCACCAACAACGGCAAGCAGGCCGTCACGGACGCCACCGTCGATCTGCGGATCGGCCCCGAGCTGACCACCCGCTCGGACATCGACGACGCCGCCGAGCGCACCGGATACACCCCGGGCGCGGACGGCTCCCCGGTCGGCGACGAGTACGCCCAGGACTTCGCCCGGCTCGCCCCGGGCGTCGCCCAGCGCTTCAGCATCTCCGTACCGGTGGACGAGCTGGGCCTCGGCGGCAGCGGTGTCTACCAGCTCGGGGTGGCGCTGTCCGGCGAGACCGCCGCGCAGCAGTGGGAGCAGGTGCTGGGCTTCCAGCGGACGTTCCTGCCGTGGCAGCCGGACGGGACGGACGTCCGCACGAAGACGACCTTCCTGTGGCCGCTGGTGTCCACCGTCCACATGTCGGCGGAGACGGACTCCAACGAGCAGCAGACGCCGGTCTTCCTCAACGACGACCTCGCCAAGGAGATCGCCCCCGGTGGCCGCCTGGAGCAGCTGGTGGCGCTGGGCAAGGAACTCGACGTCACCTGGGTGGTCGACCCGGACCTGCTGGCGTCGGTGGACGCCATGACGCGCAGCTACGAGGTGCAGGGCCCCGGTGACACCACCACGCCCGGCACCCACCAGGAGGTCGCCAAGCAGTGGCTGGCGGACCTCCAGGGCGCGGTGGCGGGCAAGGAGGTCGTCGCGCTGCCGTTCGGCGACCCGGACCTGGCCTCGCTCGCGCACAACGGCACGAATGTCACCGGCTCGCTCAGCCGCCTCAAGGAGGCGACCGACGTCGTCGCCAACACGGTGGAGCCGATCCTGCACGTGCAGCCGACCACCGACTTCGCCTGGCCCGTGGACGGCGCCCTCGACCCGTCGATCGTGAAGGTCGCCACGTCCGCCGGCGCGGACAAGGTGATCGCCCGCAGCGACAGCCTGGAGGAGACCGGCGGGCTGCCGTACACGCCCTCGGCGGCCCGGCCCATCGGCGGTGGCACCACGGCCGTGGTGGCGGACTCGCGGATGTCCACCGCCTTCGAGGGCGATCTGACGACGGCGTCGGCGGACTCGCTCGCCGTGCAGACGTTCCTGTCGCAGAGCCTGATGCTGAACCTCCAGTCGGACCAGCAGCGCAGCATCGTCGTCGCCCCGCAGCGGATGCCGACCGCGAGCCAGGCCCGCGCGATGGCGACGGCACTGACCGCGCTCCAGGGCAGCGGCTGGTCCGAGGCGCAGAACCTCACCGCGGCGGCCGAGGCCAAGCCGGACCCGGGCGCCACCACCAAGGTGCCGTCCGCCTCCGCGTACCCCTCGTCGCTGAGCAAGCAGGAGCTGCCGGCCACGGCCTTCGACGAGATCGCCACCACGCAGGACAAGCTGGACAACTTCAAGGTGATCCTCACCGACGAGTCCCGTGTGGTGACGCCGTTCGGGCGGGCCATGAACCGGGAGATGTCCACCTCCTGGCGGGGCCTGGCCACGGAGGCCGCGAGCTTCCGCAACGGCGTGGAGAACTATCTCGACGATCTGGCCGGCCAGGTCAGTCTGATCCAGAAGTCGGAGACCAAGCTCTCCGGCCGCAGCGCCACGATCCCGGTGTCGGTGCAGAACAACCTGGTCCAGGGCGTCGAGAATCTGGTGCTGCGGCTCACCTCCACCAGCCCGACCCGTCTGGAGATCGGCGGCAACGCCTACGCGGAGCAGCCGGTGACGGTCTCCGGCGGGCACAGCCAGTCGGTGAAGTTCGACACGTCCGCCAACGCCAACGGCCGGGTGACCGTGATCGCCCAGCTGTTCACCGAGGACGGCCAGGCCTACGGCCAGCCGGTCACGTTCGACGTGAAGGTCACCGAGATCACCGCCACGGTGATGCTGGTCATCGGCGGCGGTGTCCTGCTGCTCGTCCTCGCCGGGTTCCGGATGTACACCCAGCGCAAGCGCGCCGCGCGGGAGGCGGCCGAGGCCGGGCCGGACGACGGGGACGACGCTGACAACGCCGATGCCGGAGCCGACGCCGATGGCGGCACCGCCGACGGCACCGCTGAGAACGCCCCCGACGCAGGCCCCGCCGCCGACCCCCGGGAATCCGCCGGGAGCCCAGCAGACGCCGAGGACGCTCAGAGCACCGACAGCACCGAGCCCCCCGGGCGACCCGATGCCCCGAAGAGTGCCGAGCCCTCGAAGCACCCCGAAGGCACGGATCACCCCCGAAGCGCGAAACACCCAGAAGACACCGAGACCGCCGAAGGCACCGAGACCCCCGAGGACGCGGAGAACCCCGCGGACCCCGGCCACCGTCCCCAGTCCCAGGACCCTCACGCACAGGAGTCCGGACCCCGGCCGGGGGCACACGACCCTCAGCAGCCGAGTGACCTGACGCCGGACACCGCAGCGGAAAGCGCCGACCCGTCCCGGCCGGGTGAGAGAGTGGACCGTTGAGGATGTCGTGGCCGGTCGGCCCGGGACGATGAGGTGGGGTAACCATGAACGCGCCGTACGACGGTGACCGCGGCCAGGCCGCGGGCAGCTCGGGCCACCCCGAGGGCCCGCCGCCCGAGCCCGGCCAGGTGCCGCCGCAGCACTCGGCGGACATGTACCTCCAGGACGCCTACGACCAGGACCCGTACCGCGCGCAGGACCTCACCGCGCAGGACCCGGTCGCCGAGGCGCTCTACGACCGGGCCGCGCACCCCCCGCCGCCCCCCGGCACCTACCCGCCGCAGCCCATGTACGGGCAGCCGCAGCAGTCGCCGTACGCTCCCGATCCGCGCGTGTGGGCGCAGACGCCCGCCCCGGAACCGGAGGGCCCCACCCAGTACCTGCCGCACGGCGACGACCCGCGCACCACCCAGTACGTGGGCGTCGACGACCTGGTCACCCAGGCGGGCGACCAGCGCCACGAGCCCGACGCCTTCGCCCATCTCTTCCGGGACCAGCAGCACAACGGGGTGCGCCCGCCGACCGACCACCACCCGGCCGCGCCCCCCCAACAGGGCATGCAGGCCGACGGTTACCACAACGGGTCCTACGCGCCCGCGCAGTACGCGCAGAGCCCGTACCAGGAGGCCGGCGGCCACCAGCAGGCCCAGTACGCGGCCCCCCAGTACCAGCAGGCCCCGCAGTACGGCGTCCAGCAGGCCGCCGGGCAGGGGCAGTACGGCATCGCGCAGGCGCCCTACCAGCAGCCCGGGTCCCCGGCGCCGGAGTCCCTGGCGCCCGAGCCGCCGGAGGCACCCGCCCCGCCCGCCGCCGGTTCCTCCACCGCCGCGAAGAAGGGCCGGGCCGGCGGGCTGCTCAAGTCCAGCGCGGTGATGGCCGCGGGCACGATGGTGTCGCGGCTGACCGGCTTCGTCCGCTCGGCCCTGATCGTCTCCGCCCTGGGCGTCGGCCTGCTCGGCGACACCTTCCAGGTCGCCTACCAGCTGCCGACGATGATCTACATCCTGACCGTCGGCGGCGGCCTCAACTCGGTCTTCGTCCCGCAGCTCGTGCGCGCGATGAAGGACGACGAGGACGGCGGCGAGGCGTACGCCAACCGGCTGCTGACCCTGGTCATGGTGTCCCTCGGCCTGCTCACCGTGCTCGCCGTGCTCGGGGCGCCGTATCTGGTGCGCGCCCTGTCGAACCCGGTCGCCACCAACCCGGCGGCCAACGACGCGGCCATCACCTTCACCCGCTACTTCCTGCCCACGATCTTCTTCATGGGCATCCATGTGGTGATGGGCCAGATCCTCAACGCCCGCGGCCGGTTCGGCGCGATGATGTGGACGCCGGTCCTGAACAACGTCGTCATCATCGCGACCCTCGGCATGTTCCTGTGGGTCTACGGCAGCGCCGCCGACTCCGGGATGACGGTCGACAACATCCCGCCGGAGGGCGAGCGGCTCCTCGGCGCCGGCGTGCTGCTCGGCCTGGTGGTCCAGTCGCTCGCGATGATCCCGTATCTGCGCGAGACCGGCTTCCGGATGCGGCTGCGCTTCGACTGGAAGGGCCACGGCCTCGGCAAGGCCGCGATGCTCGCCAAGTGGACGATCCTGTTCGTCCTCGCCAACCAGGCCGGCGCCCTCGTCGTCACCCAGCTGGCCACCGCGTCCGTCTCCGACACCAACATCGCGGGCACCGGCTACAGCGCCTACGCCAACGCCCAGCTGATCTGGGGCCTCCCGCAGGCCATCATCACCGTCTCCCTGATGGCCGCCCTGCTCCCGCGGATCTCCCGCTCGGCCCACGAGGACGACGCCGGAGCCGTCCGCGACGACATCTCCCAGGGCCTGCGCACCACCGCCGTCGCCATCGTCCCGATCGCCTTCGGCTTCGTCGCGCTCGGCATCCCGATGTGCACCCTGATCTTCGGCTCCTCCGGCACCGGCGCCGCCACCAACATGGGCTACATGCTGATGGCGTTCGGCATCGGCCTCATCCCGTACTCCGTGCAGTACGTCGTCCTCCGCGCCTTCTACGCGTACGAAGACACCCGCACCCCCTTCTACAACACCGTGATCGTGGCCGCCGTCAACGCCGGTGCGTCCGCGGCGTGCTTCCTGCTGCTGCCGGCCCGCTGGGCGGTGATCGGCATGGCCGCCTCGTACGGACTCGCCTACGTCATCGGCGTCGGCGTCGCCTGGAGCCGGCTGCGCAAGCGGCTCGGCGGCGACCTCGACGGCGCCCGCGTGCTGCGCACCTACGCCCGGCTGAGCATCGCCGCGGTCCCGGCCGCGCTGCTCGGCGGCGCGGCCTGCTACGGCATCACCCACCTCCTCGGCCAGGGCGTCCTCGGCTCCTTCGGCGCACTGATCGGCGGCGGCACCGTCCTGCTCGGCATCTTCTACATCGCCTCGCGCCGGATGCGCATCGAGGAACTCAACTCGATGGTGGGCATGGTCCGCGGGCGTCTGGGGCGCTGAGAGGGGTACGCGCACAACCATCGTCCGCCACTGTGTGTCGTGCATAGCGGCGGACTGTGGGCACAATTGGTTTCGGCGTCGTACGGGGCGCAACGGATGGGGAGGCAGGGACGACGGTGGCGGAACGGAGCAGGGCTGCCGTCGACGTGGCAGACGACGGCGGCGACAAGCCGCCGGCCGCCGAGGCGGACCAGGCGGACCAGGCGGACCAGTCCACGGGCGACGGGTTGGACCAGAGCGGGGACCAGACCGGGGAGCGGGACACGGAGCACGACGAGGCACAGGTCAGTGGCGCGAGCGAGCATCCCGGGACGGCCGCGCCGTCCGAACTGCACAGTGGCCACAAACTCGCCAAGCGCTACCGCCTGGAGGAGTGCGTCACCCGTCTGGACGGATTCAGCAGCTGGCGGGCGGTGGACGAGAAACTCCGCCGGGCCGTCGGCGTCCATCTCCTGCCCGCGGACCACTCGCGGGCGCGTTCGGTCCTCGCCGCGGCCCGTTCCTCCGCGCTGCTGGGCGACCCCCGTTTCGTCCAAGTCCTCGACGCCGTCGAGGAGAACGACCTCGTCTACGTCGTGCACGAGTGGCTGCCCGACGCGACCGAACTGACCGCGCTGCTCGCCGCCGGCCCGCTGGGACCGCACGACGCCTACCAGATGGCCAGTCAGGTCTCGGCCGCCATGGCCGCCGCGCACCGTGAGGGCCTCGCGCACTTGCGGCTCAGCCCCAACGCCGTGCTGCGCACCTCCACGGGCCAGTGGCGTATCCGCGGGCTCGCGGTCAACGCCGCGCTGCGCGGCATCGGTTCCGACACCCCGCAGCGCGCCGACACCGAGGCGATCGGCGCCCTGCTGTACGCCTCGCTGACCCAGCGCTGGCCCTACGAGAGCAACGCCTACGGGCTGTCGGGCCTGCCGAAGGGCGTCGGCCTGATCGCCCCCGACCAGGTGCGCGCCGGGATCCACCGCGGGCTGTCCGAGCTGGCGATGCGCGCCCTCGCCAACGACGGCGCCACCGCCTCCCGTCACGAGGCGCCGTGCACGACGCCGGAGGAACTGGTCAAGGCGATCAGCGAGATGCCCCGCATCCGCCCGCCGGAGCCGGCCTTCACCGCCCCGCCCGAGTACCAGCGCACGACCTATCAGCAGGGCTCCTACGGCCGTCAGGCGCCGCGCCCCGGCGAGACCCAGCCGGTGGCCCCGCCGCCGCCCCCGCTCCAGAGCCGCACCGGCAAGGCCCTGAAGTGGGCCGTCTCGGCGCTGCTGCTCGCCGCGCTGGGCCTGGGCAGCTGGCAGCTCGCGGACGCCCTGCTGGACCAGGGCGGCAAGTCCGACGACACCAACCAGACCCAGACGACGGACGGCGAGGACAAGACCAACGGCGAGACACCGAAGCCCCCGCCGCCGATAGAGATCGCCGGCGCCCAGGAGTACGTGGCCAAGGGCGAGGCACAGGCGACGGACGAGGTGCCGCACACCTACGACGGGGACCCGTCGACCATCTGGCGCACGAAGAGCTTCGTCGACGGCCCCGAGATGAACCCGATCTTCAAGCCGGGTCTCGGCATCGTCTACGACCTCGGCACCGACCGGGAGGTCGAGTCGGCGGACATCGGCCTGCTGTTCGGCGGCGACCACACCACGGTCACGCTGTACGCGACGGACTCCATGAGTTCCTCGGTACCGATCTCCTCGATGACCGAACTGGGTACGGTGACCACCAGCGACACCTCGGCGCACGTACAGATCGACAAGCCGGTGGCGAGCCGGTACGTCCTGGTGTGGTTCACGGCGCTGCCCTACGCGTCGGGCGACGAGTTCAGCGACTCCGGCTACAAGCAGGCCGTCACGGATCTGAAGTTCACCGGCTGACGACGGCACGGAGGGGGAGGTCGGATGGCGGACGACGTCACCTACGGCGACGTGAACGACAGTGACCTCCTCGCCCGTCATGTGGGCGGCGATCCGCACGCCTTCGGCGAGCTGGTCCGGCGCCACCGGGACCGGCTCTGGGCCGTCGCCCTGCGCACCCTCGGGGACCGCGAGGAGGCCGCCGACGCCGTGCAGGACGCGCTGGTCTCCGCCTACCGGGCCGCCCACACCTTCCAGGGGAAGGCGGCCGTCACGACCTGGCTGCACCGGATCACGGTGAACGCCTGTCTGGACCGGGCCCGCAAGGCGGCCTCCCGCAAGACCTCGCCGGTCGACGACACCGAGCGGCTGGAGCAACTCCTGGAGCCGCACGAGTCGGCGTCGGCCCCGGCCGAGCGCAAGGATCTGCACCGCCAGCTGATCAGGGCGCTGGGCACCCTGCCGCCCGATCAGCGGGCCGCCCTCGTCCTGGTGGACATGCAGGGCTACCCCGTCGCCGAGGCCGCCCGGATCCTCGGTGTGCCGACCGGGACGGTGAAGAGCCGGTGCGCCCGGGGCAGAGCCAGACTCCTTCCCCTCCTCACCCATCTGCGTCCGGACGGCACGAGCGGCGGGACGGGTGGGGAACGGAACCGGACGCAGGGGACATCCGTCCCACCGGCAGCGGGACCGCCCGATGCCGGGTCCCGTCAGATCGGGCCGAGTGATCCAGCTGCTGTGAAGGGCGGAGGTGGGCGAGCGTGACATCCACGACAGACATGACAGGGCACCCGGACGTCACCGAGATCGCCGACCTCACCGAGGGGCTGCTGCCCCCGTCACGGACCGCGGACGTCCAGCGGCATCTGGACTCCTGCGAGCTGTGCGCGGACGTCTCCGCATCGCTGGAGGAGATCCGGGACCTGCTCGGCGTGGAGCGGGAGCCCGTGACCATGCCCGCCGACATCGCCGAGCGGATCGACGTGGCACTCACGGCCGAGGCTCTACGAGCGGCGGAGGCCCCACGAGCGGCTGAGACTCTGCGAGCGGCGGAAGCCCCCCAACCGATCGGCCCGGCAACCGACAGCACACAGGTTTCACGTGAAACACCGCAGAGCGCGACGGGAAGCGTGACCGTTTCACGTGAAACGCAGGACTACGCGCGTCCATCTCCGGACAGTGACAGTGACAGCGACAGCGACGCCCATGTTTCACGTGAAACATCGGTCGCCGCAGACCGCCCCACAGGCCATGCCCGCCCCTCCACCACCGGCCCCGGCCGTAAGAGGCCGGATCGCTCGGATCGCTCGGATCGCTCCAGGCGCCGCCGGGTGACCGTGATCGGCGCCGCCTTCGCGGCGGCGGCCGTGGGGCTCGGCACGGTACTGCTGTCCTCGCTCATGGGCGGTGGCGCCCCCGGCCCCGTGGCGGGCGACGACCAGACCACCTCCGCGTCGGACACCTTCTCCACAGAGTCCCTCGAACGCCAGGTGACCGATCTGCTCTCCACGGAGCCGATCGACCAGGAGGCGACAGTCAGTGGCTCCAGCAACCCACAGAGCAGCATGGGCGTGGACGGGGGCGACGACGTGGTCTCGCCCAGGGTGTTCCAGACACCCTCGGTACCCGACTGTGTCCGCAAGGGCATCGGCCGGCAGGACGCGGCGCTCGCCGTGGACGAGGGCGTCTACAAGGGGACCGACGCGATGCTCGTCGTGCTGCCCGACGCCAATGACGTCAGCCGGGTCACCGCGTACATCATGGACTCCACCTGCGTGAAGCAGGCGTCCTCCGACATCGCGAAGATCTTGTTCCAGACCTCGTACGCGCACCCCTGAGCTTCGGCGGGCGGCACCCGTCGTGTGCCCGGCCACAGTGGGAATGCTCGACCCTTAGGATCCGTTGGGTGGGATGAGAGTCCTGAAAGGGACGCCCACTGGAAACTGATGAGTCCAGAGACGAGGAACCCAGCCGTGAGCGACGTCCGAAACGTGATCATCATCGGCTCTGGGCCCGCCGGCTACACGGCGGCCCTGTACACCGCACGCGCGTCGCTGAAGCCCCTGGTGTTCGAGGGCGCAGTCACCGCCGGCGGTGCCCTGATGACCACCACGGAGGTGGAGAACTTCCCCGGCTTCCAGGACGGCGTGATGGGTCCGGAGCTGATGGACAACATGCGCGCCCAGGCCGAGCGCTTCGGCGCCGAGCTGATCCCCGACGACATCGTCTCCGTGGACCTCTCCGGTGAGATCAAGACCGTCACGGACACAGCGGGTACGGTGCACCGGGCGAAGGCCGTCATCGTCGCCACCGGCTCGCAGCACCGCAAGCTGGGCCTGCCCAACGAGGACGCGCTCTCCGGCCGCGGCGTCTCCTGGTGCGCCACCTGTGACGGGTTCTTCTTCAAGGACCACGACATCGCCGTGATCGGCGGTGGTGACACCGCGATGGAGGAGGCGACCTTCCTCTCCCGGTTCGCCAAGTCCGTCACGATCGTCCACCGTCGCAGCAGCCTGCGGGCCTCCAAGGCGATGCAGGACCGCGCCTTCGCCGACCCGAAGATCAAGTTCGTCTGGGACAGCGAGGTCGCGGAGATCCAGGGCGACCAGAAGCTCACCGGGCTGAAGCTGCGCAACGTCAAGACCGGTGAACTCGCGGACCTGCCGGCCACCGGTCTGTTCATCGCGATCGGCCACGACCCGCGGACCGAGCTGTTCAAGGGACAGCTCGACCTCGACGGGGAGGGCTACCTGAAGGTCGAGGCTCCCTCCACCCGGACGAACCTGACGGGCGTCTTCGGCGCGGGCGACGTCGTCGACCACACCTACCGCCAGGCGATCACGGCCGCCGGCACCGGATGTTCCGCCGCCCTCGACGCCGAGCGCCACCTCGCCGCGCTCGCCGACGAGGCGCAGGCCGAGTCCGAGCAGGCCGCCGCCGTCTGATCCGACCTTCTGTCCTCCCCGCAACCCATGTAAGGAGCCCGCTGTGGCCGATCTGAAGCATGTAACCGACGACTCCTTCGATCAGGACGTCCTCAAGAGCGACAAGCCTGTTCTGGTGGACTTCTGGGCCGCGTGGTGCGGTCCGTGCCGCCAGATCGCGCCGTCCCTGGAGGCGATCGCCAAGGAGCACGGCGACAAGATCGAGATCGTCAAGCTGAACATCGACGAGAACCCGGGCACGGCCACCCGGTACGGCGTCATGTCCATCCCGACCCTGAACGTCTACGTGGGCGGCGAGGTCGCGAAGACCATCGTCGGCGCGAAGCCGAAGGCCGCGATCCTCCGCGACCTTGAGGACTTCATCGCCGAGTGACACCGTTGCCGGGCACGGCGGCTGCGACACCGCCACACCCGCTGCGGCGATGTTTCACGTGAAACACGAATGGGCCGACCCACAAGGGTCGGCCCATTCGCATGACAGCCCCGCCTGAACGGGCGCTGCTAGAGCGGCCGAAGCGCCGGTTCCTTCCGGGCACCGCCCAGCAGCCGGTCGATCGCCATCTCCACGTCCTCCCGCCAGGACAGCGCCGTCCGCAGCTCCAGCCGCAGCCGCGGATACGTGGGATGCGGGCGGACCGTCTTGAAGCCCACCGCCAGCAGATGATCGGCGGGCAGCACACAGGCGGGCTCCTTCCAGCGGGCGTCGCCGAACGCCTCGATCGCTCTGAAGTCCCGCCTCAGCAGATCCTTGGCGACCGTCTGGACCATGACACGGCCCAGTCCCTGCCCCTGGTACCCCGGCATGATGAAGGCCGTCATCAGCTGGACGGCGTCGGACGAGACCGGGCTCGTGGGGAAGGCGGTGGAGCGGGGAACGTAGGCGGGCGGCGCGTAGAGCACAAAGCCCACCGGGACCTCGTCCACATAGACGACCCGCCCGCAGGACCCCCAGTCCAGCAGCACCGCGGAGATCCAGGATTCCTTCGCCCGCGCGGGTGTGCCCGCTTTCACCGCGGCTTCTCCGCTGACCGGGTCCAGTTCCCAGAAGACACACGACCGACAGCGCCTGGGAAGGTCCTGAAGGTTGTCCAGGGTGAGCGGTACGAGCCGACGGCCCATGAAGGCTGCTCCTCGCTTCCTTCGCCCGCGGCGTCGCGGGCGGCTGTCAGAGCACTCTGTTCCCTGAGCAGGCTGCCGACGAAGCCGCCGACCGCACCAGTCCCAGTCCCGCGCTCATCGGTCCGGCCCGGCTCATCGTGCGCAGGGCCCGCCTCCCCTTGAGCGGTCCCATCAGGTGGAGGGTGCCATACCCGACGGCATGGTATCCACGATGCGATTCCACTGATACCGCCAGAAAGCAAAGAGCGGGCCGCGTCCCGGTACACACCGGACACCGCCCGCCTCACGGCCGGACGTGCCGCCTTCGGCTCGTCCGCCCACCTCGGCGATCAGCCGGGCGTGATCCACCCGGCTGATCCGAGGCTCAGTCCTCCGCTTCCTCGCCGTCGCCGTCGTCACCCTCCAGCAGGCTCTTCTGGAGCAGCAGCCGCTCGCCCGGAGCGAAGGTGCTGAGGATCCGCTCCAGATCGTCCGGAGAGGCGAACTCGACGGTGATCTTGCCCTTCTTCTGGCCCAGCTCGACCTTCACCCGGGTCTCGAAGCGGTCCGAGAGCCGGGTGGCGAGGTCGCTGAGCGCGGGCGAGACCCGGCCGCCGGCACGCGGCCCCTTGGCGCGCTGGGACTTCTGCGGACGCGACCCCATCAGGTGCACGATCTCCTCCACGGACCGGACCGACAGCCCCTCGGCCACCACCCGGAACGCGAGCCGTTCCTGCTCCTCCGAGTCGTCGACGGAGAGCAGCGCCCGCGCGTGCCCGGCGGACAGCACCCCGGCCGCGACCCGGTTCTGCACCTTGGGCGAGAGCCGCAGCAGTCGCAGCGTGTTGGAGACCTGCGGGCGGGACCGGCCGATGCGGTCCGCCAGCTGATCGTGGGTGCAGTTGAAGTCCTTGAGCAGCTGATCGTAGGCGAAGGCCTCTTCGATCGGGTTCAGCTGCGCCCGGTGCAGGTTCTCCAGGAGCGCGTCCAGAAGAAGCTTCTCGTCGTCGGTGGCCCGGACGATCGCCGGGATCGCCTCCAGACCGGCCTCACGGCAGGCCCGAAAACGCCGCTCGCCCATGATCAGCTCATAGCGGCCGGGACCCGCCGGGCGGACGACGACGGGTTGGAGAAGGCCGACCTCCTTGATGGAGGTGATCAGCTCTTGCAGCGCGTCTTCGTCGAAGTTCTCGCGCGGCTGCCGAGGGTTCGGCTTGATCGCGTCGAGAGGGATCTCGGCGAAGTGGGCACCGATCGGGGGCAGATGCCTCTCGGGGCCCGTGAAGACCGAGGGCTCCTCCGTTTCACGTGAAACAGGCGGCAGGGTCGCCACCTTGGCCGCGGCCACACCGCGCTCGGTGAGTACCGGTACGGCCGTGGGGGACGTGGACGCGGCGCCCCCCACACCGGTCTGTGCCGGGGTCCTTTCGGTCGGGGCAGCCGGGATCAATGCACCCAACCCACGACCCAACCCCCTCCGTCGCTCGCTCACTGGATCCTCTCCACCATGCTCGGGTCGCTCTGAGCGCCGATGTGGGCGTGGGTGGCGTCGTAGGAGACACCCACACCCCTCAGCGCGATTTCTCGTGCCGCCTCAAGATAGGAGAGGGCGCCGCTCGATCCTGGATCGTAGGTCAGCACCGTCTGCCCATAGCTCGGCGCCTCGGAGATACGGACCGAGCGGGGAATGCTCGTCCGCAGCACCTCGTCGCCGAAGTGGTTGCGCACCTCGTCCGCGACCTGGGACGCCAGGCGGGTCCGGCCGTCGTACATGGTGAGCAGGATCGTCGACACATGCAGGGCGGGGTTGAGGTGCCCCCGCACCAGGTCGACGTTGCGCAGCAACTGGCCCAGGCCCTCCAGGGCGTAGTACTCGCACTGGATCGGGATGAGGACCTCCTGGCCGGCGACGAGCGCATTGACCGTCAGCAGGCCGAGGGAGGGCGGGCAGTCGATCAGGACATAGTCCAGCGGCTGCTCGTATGCCTGGATCGCGCGCTCAAGCCGGCTCTCCCGGGCCACCAGGGACACCAGCTCGATCTCCGCGCCCGCGAGATCGATCGTGGCGGGTGCGCAGAAGAGGCCCTCGACATCGGGGACCGGCTGCACGACTTCCGCCAGCGGCCTGCTATCGACCAACACGTCATAGATAGAAGGGACTTCGGCGTGATGGTCGATGCCCAGGGCGGTGGACGCATTGCCCTGCGGGTCGAGGTCGACCACCAGCACCCGGCCGCCGTGCAGGGCCAGTGAGGCAGCAAGGTTGACGGTTGTCGTCGTCTTGCCCACCCCGCCCTTCTGGTTGGCTACGACGATGACGCGGGTCTGTTCTGGTCTCGGAAGGCCCTCGCCGGCTCGCCCCAGAGCCTCTACCGCCAACTGGGCAGCACGACCGATGGGAGTGTCGTCCATCGGAGGCGGTGTTTCACGTGAAACATCCTCCCCCGGAGATTCGGTACGGGGACCGGGGACCGGATCGGTCATCGGTCCCGCGATGTTGGCGTCGGACCGCAAGGATTCACTCTCCTCGACTTCAGGCTCGCAATGAACAGAGCCTCCCATGCCTTCGGGGTGGTGAACCAGCGAGGCCCGTTCTTCTGTGGAGAAATCCACCTCTGTGGACAACTCCGTGCCCCTCACGAGGGACTGACCGCTCTCTTTGGACAAGCCGGTCGTCTTTCTGAGGGACCCGAGGGGCTTGCGGTCGCGAGGTTCGGCCGCGGCGCGGCCCCGACTGATGATGCCGTGCAGCAGTGAGCGACGTTTCACGTGAAACACGATGCACAGGGCCGATGGCCGAACTGTCGCGACACTCCGTCATGCACAGGTTTGGCAGCTTGTGTGGAGTACGGCGCCTTCACGGAGCATCCCGGCCGCACAGGAAGAATCCCGAGCGAGCCGGCTGAGGACCACGCCCCCGGAGGCCGGTTCAACGCCCAGACCGAGTCCCTGAAGACCTGGCCCGGACCAAGCCCCGCACACCGGCTCAACGGCGCCTCCGTACCCGCCCCGTCCTCGCCGCCTTCGCCCGCTTGGCCGCGAACCGTACGCCACCCGGGCTCTCCCCGACCTCGACCCGGACCACCGTCGAGCGGGGATCCACCACGCCCTCGCCCACATGCAGGATCGACGTCTCCACCGCGCCGAGCTTGCTCAGCGCGGTCGCCGCCGCCTTCAGTTCCTGCTCGGCGGTGTCCCCCTTGAGCGCGAGCATCTCGCCGTAGGGCCGCAGCAGCGGGATGCCCCAGGTGGCCAGCCGGTCCAGCGGGGCGACCGCACGTGCCGTCACCACATGGACGGGCGGCAGGGTGCCCATGACCTCCTCGGCCCGGCCACGCACCACGGTCACATGGTCCAGGCCCAGCAGCTCCACGACCTCGGTGAGAAAGGTCGTCCGCCGCAGCAGCGGCTCCAGGAGAGTGATCTTCAGATCCTCCCGGACCAGCGCGAGCGGAATGCCCGGCAGCCCGGCCCCGGAACCCACATCGCAGACCGTGACGCCCTCCGGAACCACCTCCGAGAGCACCGCGCAGTTCAGCAGATGCCGCTCCCACAGCCGGGGCACCTCACGAGGGCCGATCAGACCGCGCTGCACACCCGCCTCGGCGAGCAGTTCCGCGTAGCGGACCGCGTCCGCATAGCGATCACCAAACACCGCCTGTGCCTCCTCGGGCACAGGGGGAAGCTCCGCTGCCTCCGTCACGGGGACCGTCCTTCCATACCGCCTCGACGCGCCGGGCGCCGACCACCAGGGCTCAGGGATCTACCGGGGGACCGTCAGCCGTTCAGGACCAGGCTGACAAACTTCGGCCCCGTCTGCGCTACAGACGGGGCCGGTGGAACACACGACTACGGGGGCCGTCGGGCCAGATCCTAGGCGGGCAGTACGACGACGAACCGCTGCGGCTCCTCGCCCTCGGACTCGCTGCGCAGTCCCGCGGCCTTCACCGCGTCGTGCACGACCTTGCGCTCGAACGGCGTCATCGGATCCAGCTTCACCGGGGCGCCGCTGCTCTTGACCTCGGCCGCGGCCTTGGCGCCCAGCTCGGCCAGCTCGGCCCGCTTCTTGGCCCGGTGGCCGGCGATGTCCAGCATCAGCCGACTGCGGTCCCCGGTCTCCCGGTGCACGGCCAGGCGGGTCAGCTCCTGGAGCGCCTCCAGCACCTCACCGTCCCGGCCGACGAGCTTGTGCAGATCGCGGGTGCCCGCCTCGCTGATGATCGAGACAGCGG
The DNA here is from genome assembly GCF_042790455.1 of Streptomyces sp. NPDC056734. Taxonomy (NCBI): domain Bacteria; kingdom Bacillati; phylum Actinomycetota; class Actinomycetes; order Kitasatosporales; family Streptomycetaceae; genus Streptomyces; species Streptomyces sp. NPDC056734. The sequence continues at coordinate 114,819 of NZ_JBHTZD010000007.1, read as the reverse complement.
CGCGGTCGCCCTCGACGTCCATGTCGATGTCGCCGTCGAGATCGGCGATGTCCAGCAGACCCTCCAGGTAGTCCGCCGCGATCTCGCCCTCCTGCTCCAGTCGGGTCAGGGTGTCTACGCCCTCGGCAGCAGCGGAGGTGGTGCCTTCCGTCACGGGATGGACTCCTTCTTACTTCTTGGTCGGGGACTTGGGCCGCTGGGGGCCGCCCTTGCGCTGACCGGACTGGGCCCGGCTGCGCGACGAGCCGTTGCCGGACTTGGCCGCCTGCTTCCCGGCGCCACCGCCCGGCTTGGCGTCGGCCGGCTCGTCGGACTTGGTGAGCGAGTGCGGGGAGGTCTTCTCAGCGTCGCCCGCGGACTTGGCACCGCCCTGGCGCTGGGACTTCGACTGCCGCTTGGGCTGCTGGCGCCTGGGGGCGGCAGGCCCGGTGGTGGTGGTCGTACCGTCCTCGTGCTCCACGGTCACCGCGTCGTCGCTCTTGGCCACCGTGCCATCGGCCTGGGCGGCGAGTCCGGCCTTGCTCAGGCCGTTGATGAACTTGCGCTCATGGTCGTTGCGGTCCCGGCCCTTGGCGACGATCGCCTTCACGATGGCGCGCTCGCGCCGGCTGCGGGTCTTGCCGTGCTGCGTGACGTGCTTGTGGAGGCGCTCCAGGTGGGACGCTTGGGCCTTGGAACCCGGGGTCGGGTTGTTGTGGATGACATACATCTGCTGGCCCATGGTCCACACGTTGGTGGTCAGCCAGTAGACGAGGACACCGACGGGGAAGTTGATGCCGAAGACCGCGAAGATGACGGGGAAGACATACATCAGCATCTTCTGCTGCTGCATGAACGGCGTCTTCACCGAGGTGTCGACGTTCTTCGTCATCAGCTGGCGCTGGGTGTAGAACTGCGACAGCGACATCAGCACGATCATGATGGCGGTGACGACCCGCACATCGGTGATCGTGGAGCCCAGCGCCGTGACCTCGGCGGAGCCGTCGGTGAACTTCGACGCGAGCGGGGCGCCGAAGATGTGCGCCTTCTGGGCACTGGCCAGCAGCCGCTCGTTGATCACACCGATGGTGTCGTTGTTGGCGATGCTGTTCAGCACGTGATAAAGGGCGAAGAAGAACGGCGACTGCGCCAGGATGGGAAGGCACGAGGAGAGCGGGTTGGTGCCCGTCTCCTTGTACAGCTTCATCATCTCTTCGGACTGACGCTGTTTGTCGTTCTTGTAGCGCTCCTGGATCTTCTTCATCTCGGGCTGGAGCGTCTGCATCGCCCGCGTCGCCTTGATCTGCTTCACGAAGAGCGGGATCAGACAGATACGGATGAGGATCACCAGCGACACGATGGACAGGCCCCAGGCCCAGCCCGTGTCAGGGCCGAAGATCGCACCGTACAGCGAGTGGAACTGGACGATGACCCACGAGACGGGTGTGGTGATGAAGCTGAAGAAGCTGGCAATCGTGTCCACTAATCATGCTCCTTGGGCATGGGACGAGTTCTCTGCGGCCGGGCTCGAAGCAGAGGTCCCTTCGGTGGCCGGTTCGGCGGCGGAGGGCCCGCCCTTGCGTGCGCGCCACGCGTTGCGCAGCATCTCGTGCCACCGCGGGCGCTTGCGCGGCGGGACATGGTCCACACCACCCAACGACCACGGATTGCACCGGAGGATGCGCCAGGCGGTCAGTGCCGTGCCCTTGACCGCACCGTGCCGGTCTATGGCCGTGTAGCCGTAGTGGGAACACGACGGGTAGTACTTGCACACCGGCCCGAGCAGCGGGCTGATGGTCCACTGGTACAGCTTGATCAGTGCCAGCAGCGGGTACTTCATCGCGCGCCCCCTCCCAGCAGCCGCTGTAGGGCGGCATCCAGGTCTCGGGCCAGCTGTGCATGGTCGGCGTCACCCGCACCGGGCAGCGCTCGTACCACTACCAGGCTACCGGGGGGCACCAGGGCGACTCTGTCTCGCATGAGATGACGCAGTCGGCGCTTGACAGCGTTGCGTACGACCGCGCCACCCACCGCCTTGCTCACGACGAAACCCGCACGTGCCGGAGGAGCGCTCTCCCCAGGCGCGTGCGGGTCCGTGGTACCGCTACGAAGGTGGACGACGAGGGTCGGGCGGCCTGCCCGGCGACCTCGTCGGACCGCGGTCGCGAAGTCCTCGCGCCGCCTCAGCCGGTTCTCGGTGGGCAGCACGACGTCATGACCTGATCGAGATCAGGCGGACAGACGGGCGCGACCCTTGCCACGGCGGGACGCGAGAATCGCGCGGCCGGCACGGGTGCGCATCCGCAGCCGGAAGCCGTGGGTCTTGGCGCGACGACGGTTGTTCGGCTGGAAGGTGCGCTTGCTCACTCGGGGGCTCCAGAAGAGATCGGGGTTCTGCGGGGTGCCGTCCTGGCTGTCACCGTGCGCCCACGAGTAGCTCGCGTCACGCCCGAGTGCACCGCTTTCCGATCACCTGACGTGACCTGTGCCCATCGGAGGCAGGCGGCAGCAGCCATCGACAACTCGACCTGGTTACGGTACGCGCGGCTGCGCCATCCGGTCAAACCAGCGGTCGATGGGAGACACTGTCCACAGGCTGGGGACAACAACTTGAACCGCACCCGTCGCGCTGACTACCGTGGCGGGACTCCGATTCGTTCCCTTCTCCCCGCCGGCGCGGGATTGCCCCAGCAGACCCGGACCGCCCCGGACCCTTCCGGGACCAGCCCGGACGGACCTGTCCCTCCGGATCCCGACCGTCCGCGAACCACACGTTCGTGGGACCCACGAGAGAGCGTGCCCTGTGGCTGACGTACCTGCCGATCTTGCCGCAGTGTGGCCACGAGTACTGGATCAGCTTCTCGGTGAGGGCCGCGGTCAGGGCGTGGAGGGCAAGGACGAGCACTGGATCCGCCGCTGCCAGCCGCTGGCGCTGGTCGCGGACACCGCGCTGCTCGCCGTACCGAACGAATTCGCGAAGGGCGTCCTGGAGGGCCGGCTCGCGCCGATCGTCAGCGAGACGCTGAGCCGTGAGTGCGGGCGCCCGATCCGGATCGCGATCACCGTCGACGACTCGGCGGGCGAACCCCCCACCCCTTCCCTCCCGCCGCAGCGCTACGAGGAGCCGGAGCTTCCGTCGGGCCCCTATGAGGGCGGCCCTTACGAAAACGCCTCCTACAAGGACGCCCACAACGACTCCTACAAGGAGCCCTCCCGCGAAGGCGCCCCCTATGAGGGCGCTTCGTACGAGGGCCCCGCGCGGGACAGCGACTACGACCGCTACGGCCGTCCCCGCCAGGACCAGCACCCCGGATCCCCCGGCGACCAGCTGCCGACCGCCCGCCCGGCCTACCCCTCGGAGTACCAGCGCCCCCAGCCCGGCGGCTGGCCGCGCCAGGGCGGGCAGGACGACTACGGCTGGCAGCAGCAGCGCCTGGGCTTCCCCGACCGCGACCCGTACGCGTCCCGCGACTCCTACGGCGGCGGACCGGACTACCGCGGCCAGGGCCGCGAGCGCCCGCCGTACGACCAGCGCGGTTCCTACGAGCGGGAGCGGGCGTCGTACGAGCAGCAGCGCTCCGAGTACGACGGTCCGCGCGGCGACTACGACCCCGGACGGGGCGACTACGACCAGCGCGACTCCCGGCGCGAACTGCCCGAGTCCTCCGGCGGACCCGGCGGCCATCGCGGCGGGCCGGGCGGGCTCGGCGGCCCGGCGCTGCCCGGGTCGCCGTCCTCCGGTGGGCCCCCCGGTCCGCTGGCCTCGAAGCCCGCGCCGGCCGCCGGGCCAGGTGAGCCCACCGCGCGGCTGAATCCGAAGTACCTCTTCGACACGTTCGTCATCGGCGCCTCCAACCGGTTCGCGCACGCGGCGGCGGTGGCGGTCGCCGAGGCGCCCGCGAAGGCGTACAACCCCCTGTTCATCTACGGGGAGTCGGGGCTCGGCAAGACGCATCTGCTGCACGCGATCGGGCACTACGCGCGCAGTCTGTATCCGGGCACGCGCGTGCGCTATGTCAGCTCGGAGGAGTTCACCAACGAGTTCATCAACTCCATCCGCGACGGCAAGGGCGACAGCTTTCGCAAGCGGTACCGCGAGATGGACATCCTGCTCGTCGACGACATCCAGTTCCTCGCGGACAAGGAGTCGACGCAGGAGGAGTTCTTCCACACCTTCAACACGCTCCACAACGCGAACAAGCAGATCGTGCTGTCCTCGGACCGGCCGCCCCGGCAGCTGGTCACCCTGGAGGACCGGCTGCGGAACCGTTTCGAGTGGGGGCTGATCACCGACGTCCAGCCGCCCGAGCTGGAGACGCGCATCGCGATTCTGCGCAAGAAGGCGGTCCAGGACCATCTCAGCGCCCCGCCGGAGGTGCTGGAGTTCATCGCCTCCCGGATCTCGCGCAACATCCGCGAGCTGGAGGGCGCGCTGATCCGGGTGACGGCGTTCGCCTCGCTCAACCGGCAGCCGGTGGACCTGGGCCTGACCGAGATCGTCCTGAAGGATCTGATCCCGGGCGGCGAGGACTCCGCGCCGGAGATCACCTCCACGGCCATCATGAGCGCCACCGCCGACTACTTCGGGCTGACGGTGGAGGACCTGTGCGGCACCTCACGCGGGCGCGCGCTGGTGACCGCGCGGCAGATCGCCATGTATCTGTGCCGTGAGCTGACCGATCTGTCCCTGCCGAAGATCGGCGCGCTGTTCGGCGGCCGGGACCATACGACGGTCATGCACGCCGACCGCAAGATCCGCAATCTGATGGCCGAGCGGCGCTCGATCTACAACCAGGTCACCGAGCTGACCAACCGCATCAAGAACGGCTGAGCGGCACCGGGCCCCTCCAGTCCCTCCGCGCCCCTCCTGCCGCCCCCGCCGCCCCTGAGCGCCCCCGCCACCCCGCGGGGGCGCTCAGGGCCTCTGCGCGACCCTTGAGACCTCTCCTCAGCCGCCCCGGCCACCCCAAGCCCTCACACATGCCCTCACGCACGCGCCCCTCGCAGAAGCGCTCAGCCAGCGCTCGCGGATGCCCTCACGCACGCCCAAGGGCGTTCCGGGACCACCACCCCGGGACGCCCTTCGTCGTCCCACAGCCATCCGGTGTTCGAATCCGGGCCGGGTTACGGCCACTCTCCACAGATTCGGTGACTTTCTGTCGTCCACATCCTGGGGACTGCCGAGTTGTCCAGATCTCTTCCACAGGCCGATCGGTTGAAGGACCATCAGACCAGGTCACCTGCCTGTGGATTGGTGGACAAACGATCTCCACAGGCTGTGGACAAAGTGGTGATCCACAACCTGTGCACAAAGTTGTCCACGGGCTACCCACAGGCTGGGGGCGGTTGTCCCCAGTGATCGGCGGCTTCTCCACACCTCTGTCCACTGTTCGGCAACGCGACGCGCCTGATCACCGGGTCGAGTGAAAGGCGTCACACCAAGCTGCCAGGTTGGGCTGTGGGAAACGTGGGTAAAGCTGGGGACGGATCTGGGGAGAAGTCGCCTCTCCCTGTGTACGGAGTGTGCAGAACTTTCTGTTCTCCACAGCCGAGGCCGGTTTTCCACCGCCTCCACCCACAGGACCCGTGGACAAAATTTGGGGTCTGAGCTGGGAAAACGGGGTTATCCACGGTATCCACAGCCCCTACTACTACTCCCAACTAGAGAGAGCTGGGAATCCGTTTCGAAGCGGGCCCTGTGCACAACTCGGCCCTCGTGGCCCGGCAGCCCCTCGTCACGACTTGACCCCGAGAGGCACCTACTGTCAGTGGTGTGCGTCAGACTGTTCCCGGTGTCCTTCCCGTCGCCGGGACCGATGACACCGCGACAGACAGACGAGCCAGGCAGGGCGAGCAGGCCGGCAACAGCAGGAGGCGGCAACAGTGAAGATCCGGGTGGAACGCGACGTACTCGCGGAGGCCGTGGCCTGGGCGGCACGCAGCCTCCCGGCCCGTCCGCCGGCGCCGGTCCTCGCCGGCCTGCTGCTGAAGGCCGAGGACGGCCAGCTGAGCCTGTCCAGCTTCGACTACGAGGTCTCCGCGCGGGTCTCCGTCGAGACCGAGGTCGAGGAGGAGGGCACCGTCCTGGTCTCCGGCCGGCTGCTCGCCGACATCTGCCGCGCGCTCCCGAACCGGCCGGTGGAGATCTCCACGGACGGTGTACGGGCGACCGTGGTCTGCGGCTCCTCCCGCTTCACCCTGCACACCCTGCCGGTGGAGGAGTACCCGGCGCTGCCCCAGATGCCCTCCGCGACCGGCACGGTCCCCGGTGAGGTCTTCGCCTCCGCCGCCTCCCAGGTCGCCATCGCCGCGGGCCGTGACGACACGCTGCCGGTGCTCACCGGCGTGCGCATCGAGATCGAGGGCGACCGGGTCACCCTGGCCTCCACCGACCGCTACCGCTTCGCGGTCCGCGAGTTCCTGTGGAAGCCGGAGGACCCGGAGGCGTCCGCCGTCGCCCTGGTGCCCGCCAAGACGCTCCTGGACACCGCCAAGGCGCTGACCAGCGGCGACAGCGTGACGCTCGCGCTGTCCGGGTCGGGCGCGGGTGAGGGTCTGATCGGTTTCGAGGGCGCGGGGCGGCGGACCACGACCCGCCTCCTGGAGGGCGACCTCCCGAAGTACCGCACGCTCTTCCCGACCGAGTTCAACTCCATCGCCGTGATCGAGACCGCCCCCTTCGTGGAGGCCGTCAAGCGGGTGGCGCTGGTCGCCGAGCGCAACACCCCGGTGCGGCTGAGCTTCGAGCAGGGCGTGCTCATCCTGGAGGCCGGTTCCAGCGACGACGCACAGGCTGTGGAGAGAGTCGACGCGCAGCTGGAGGGCGACGACATCTCGATCGCCTTCAACCCGACCTTCCTGCTGGACGGCCTGAGCGCGATCGACTCCCCGGTGGCCCAGCTGTCGTTCACGACGTCGACCAAGCCGGCGCTGCTCAGCGGCAAGCCCGCGCTCGACGCCGAGGCGGACGAGGCGTACAAGTACCTGATCATGCCGGTGCGGCTCAGCGGCTGACCGGCTCGTCGGCCGGAACAGCGCCGAGCGGAACAGCGCAGGTCGGGGCATACGTTTGAGCGGGTATGCCCACAGATGTGGAGGAGCCCCCGGGGCTAGGCTCGGACACGGGTACGACAGTGCCCACGCAGCCTCATGCCACATCGCAACCTAAGGATCACTTGATGGAGCTCGGTCTCGTCGGCCTCGGCAAGATGGGCGGCAACATGCGCGAGCGGATCCGCCGCGCGGGCCACACCGTCGTCGGATACGACCGCAATCCGGACCTCGCCGATGTCCACAGCCTCCAGGAGCTGGTGGACGCGCTCAAGGGCCCGCGCGTCGTCTGGGTGATGGTCCCGGCCGGGGACGCCACCCAGACCACCATCGACGAGCTGGCCAAGCTGCTGGAGCCGGGCGATGTCGTCGTGGACGGCGGTAACTCGCGCTGGACGGACGACGAGAAGCACGCCGCCGAGCTGGCCGCGAACGGCATCGGCTTCGTCGACTGCGGTGTCTCGGGCGGCGTCTGGGGCCTGGAGAACGGCTACGCGCTGATGTACGGCGGCGACCCGGAGCATGTCGCCAAGGTGCGGCCGGTCTTCGAGGCGCTCAAGCCGGAGGGCGACTTCGGGGCGGTCCACGCGGGCCGGGCCGGCGCCGGCCACTTCGCGAAAATGGTCCACAACGGCATCGAGTACGCCATGATGCAGGCCTACGCCGAGGGCTGGGAGCTGCTGGAGAAGGCCGGCTCCGTGACCGATGTCCGGGAGGTCTTCCGGTCCTGGCAGGAGGGCACGGTGATCCGGTCCTGGCTGCTGGACCTCGCGGTCAACGCGCTCGACGAGGATGAGCACCTGGAGCGGCTGCGCGGCTTCGCCCAGGACTCCGGCGAGGGCCGCTGGACGGTGGAGGCCGCCATCGACCACGCCGTGCCGCTCCCGGCGATCACGGCCTCGCTGTTCGCGCGGTTCTCCTCCCGCCAGGAGGACTCGCCGCAGATGAAGATGATCGCGGCGCTGCGCAACCAGTTCGGCGGCCACGCGGTCGAGACGAAGCAGCCGTAGCCGGCCCCGGTGCGAGCCGAGCGGTACGCAAAAGAGCAGTACGAGCAATGGCCAGAGCAGTACGCAAGCTGAGCAGGACAGACAGCAGTACGGAAAGTGATCCGCAGGACCGTTTCGGCGGTCCATAACCTCGGGGGAGGCCGGCGCACCACCATGCACGTCACGCACCTGTCGCTCGCCGACTTCCGCTCGTACGCCCGGGTCGAGGTTCCGCTGGACCCGGGCGTCACGGCCTTCGTCGGACCCAATGGGCAGGGCAAGACGAATCTGGTGGAGGCCGTCGGCTATCTCGCCACCCTCGGCAGCCATCGCGTCGCCTCCGACGCCCCGCTCGTCCGCATGGGCGCCGAGCGGGCCGTCATCCGCGCGCAGATCCGCCAGGGCGAGCGGCAGCAGCTGATCGAGCTGGAGCTGAACCCCGGCCGGGCGAACCGCGCCCGGATCAACCGGTCCTCGCAGGCCAGACCGCGCGATGTGCTGGGGATCGTCCGGACCGTGCTGTTCGCGCCCGAGGACCTCGCCCTGGTCAAGGGCGACCCCGGGGAGCGGCGGCGGTTCCTGGACGAGCTGATCACCGCGCGGGCGCCGCGCATGGCGGGCGTCCGCTCCGACTACGAGCGGGTCCTCAAGCAGCGCAACACCCTGCTGAAGTCGGCGGCCCTGGCGCGGCGGCACGGCGGACGCTCCATGGATCTGTCCACGCTCGACGTCTGGGACCAGCACCTCGCCCAGGCGGGCGCCGAGCTGCTCGCCCAGCGGCTCGATCTGATCGCCGCGATCCAGCCGCTGGCCGACAAGGCGTACGAGCAGCTGGCGCCCGGCGGCGGACCGGTCGCACTGGAGTACAAGCCGTCGGCGCCGGGTGAGGCGCACACGCGCGAGGCGCTCTTCGAGCAGCTCATCGCGGCGCTCGCGGACACGCGCAAGCAGGAGATCGAGCGGGGCGTCACCCTCGTAGGACCGCATCGGGACGATCTGGGGCTGAAGCTCGGGGAGCTGCCCGCCAAGGGGTACGCCTCGCACGGCGAGTCGTGGTCCTACGCGCTGGCGCTGCGGCTGGCCTCCTACGATCTGCTGCGCGCCGAGGGCAATGAGCCGGTGCTGATCCTGGACGACGTCTTCGCCGAGCTGGACACCCGGCGCCGGGAGCGGCTCGCCGAACTGGTCGCGCCCGGCGAGCAGGTGCTGGTGACGGCCGCGGTCGACGACGACGTACCGCATGTGCTGAGCGGGGTGCGGTACGAGGTGTCGGGCGGGGCGGTGGAGCGCGTATGAGCGGCGACGGGGCGGCAGCACGCAAAGGGCAGGCGCGCAGGGTGTCCCAGGCGGCCCCGGTGCCGTCGGGGAATGCCTCCGGGGCCGGCGTGCAGGGCGGTCCCTCCGGAGTCGACCTCGCGCGGGTCGCCCTGCGGGCGGCGAAAGAGGCGGCACGCGCGCGGGGCGACGCGGCGCAGCAGAAGAAGCAGGCGCGGCGCGTCGGTCTGCGCTCCGGCGCGCGCGCCGACGGACGCGACCCCATGGCGCTGGGCGCGGCGATCAACCGGCTGATCACCGAGCGCGGCTGGGAGACACCGGCCGCGGTGGGCGGGGTGATGGGCCGCTGGCCGCAGATCGTCGGCGACGACGTGGCGGGGCACTGTGTGCCGGAGCGGTACGACGAGGAGGAGCGGGTGCTGGTGGTGCGCTGCGACTCCACGGCCTGGGCGACGAATCTGCGGCTGCTGGCGCCGACGCTGGTGGCGCGTCTCAACGAGGATCTGGGCCATGGCGCGGTCCGGGCGATCAAGGTGCAGGGTCCGGGCGGCCCGGTGCGGCGGTACGGGCCGCTGCGGGCGCCGGGGAGCAGAGGGCCCGGCGACACCTACGGGTGAGGGGGCCGGGTGCGGTGACCGGCGGGCGCGGCCGTGTTCGTCAGGTCCCCGCGCGGCACTTGATCCGGACCCCGGGCGCATGGTCTGGACCATATATATGCGGGCTCGCACGGTTGTGCTGTCGGTCTGCGCAGGGCCTGTGGTCGGTCTGCGCAGGGCCCGTACAGGGCGCCGGCACCGGCTCGGCAGCCGTTTCGTGTCGGCGAGTGAGCGACTTCACAGTGGGCTGACAGCAGTCATGGATGCTCCGTGCGCGACCCGTCGCGGACCCGGCGATCCGTAGGTGATCTGAGAGCGACGTCACGTCCGCGGCCCTTGTTCGGGCCTGGAGTGGCCCTGCGTGCCCCGGTTATCCACAACCTGTGGACCGAATGTCGTACGAATCACCCACAACCCCCATCTCAAGGCGCACACAGTTGCGAATTTCGGCCTGACCCCGGAGTAGCGAAGGGTTGACATCCCGAAGCGCTGAGTGGCTCTGTGAGCCTCCTGAAGCCCCCATCCGCATATCGGGACCCGGCGGAGGATGGTTCAGGGCGGCACATGCGGACTCAGGTACCGGCAAACGCCCATCAGTGTCAGTGCTACCGGTAGACTGAGAGCTAATCCCGCCCCGAACGTGGGGACCGTCCGGGAAAAGCTGAGCAACCCTGAGCAACGCTGATCAAGGGCTTACCAACGCAACATGCCGCAGCCGCTCCGGCAACCTGCCGACGAGCTTGGTTCGTGCTGTGCCAGAAAGGGCGCTTCGTGGCCGATTCCGGCAACCCCAACGAGAACATCCCGTCCACCGACGCCGGCGTGAACGACGCGGCCCATGGCTTGAGCGGCGAGGTCACGGCCTCGTACGACGCCAGTGCGATCACCGTGCTCGAGGGCCTGGACGCGGTGCGCAAGCGACCCGGTATGTACATCGGTTCCACCGGTGAACGCGGTCTGCACCACCTGGTGTACGAGGTCGTCGACAACTCCGTCGACGAGGCGCTGGCCGGTCACGCGGACACCATCGACGTGACGATCCTGCCGGACGGCGGGGTGCGGGTGATCGACAACGGCCGTGGCATCCCGGTCGGCATCGTCGCCTCCGAGGGCAAGCCGGCCCTGGAGGTCGTGCTGACCGTGCTGCACGCGGGCGGCAAGTTCGGCGGCGGCGGCTACGCGGTCTCCGGCGGTCTGCACGGCGTGGGCGTGTCCGTGGTGAACGCCCTGTCGTCGAAGGTCGCCGTCGAGGTGCGCACCGACGGCCATCGCTGGACGCAGGACTACAAGATGGGCGTCCCCACCGCCCCGCTGGTCAAGCACGAGGCCATCGAGCACACGGGCACATCGGTCACCTTCTGGGCAGACGCGGACATCTTCGAGACCACCGACTACTCCTTCGAGACGCTCTCGCGGCGCTTCCAGGAGATGGCGTTCCTCAACAAGGGCCTCACCATCAAGCTCACCGACGAGCGCGAGTCGGCGAAGGCGACCTCCGGGGCGGACGAGGCGGGCGCCGACGAGAAGGCCGAGGCCAAGACCGTCACGTACCACTACGAGGGCGGCATCGTCGACTTCGTGAAGTACCTCAACTCCCGCAAGGGCGACGTGGTGCACCCCACCGTGATCGACCTGGAGGCCGAGGACAAGGACAAGTCCCTGTCCCTCGAGGTCGCCATGCAGTGGAACAGCGGCTACAGCGAGGGGGTCTACTCCTTCGCCAACATCATCCACACGCATGAGGGCGGTACGCACGAAGAGGGCTTCCGCGCGGCGCTCACCAACCTGATCAACAAGTACGCGCGCGACAAGAAGCTGCTGCGCGAGAAGGACGACAACCTCACGGGCGACGACATCCGCGAGGGCCTGACGGCGATCATCTCGGTCAAGCTGAGCGAACCGCAGTTCGAGGGCCAGACCAAGACCAAGCTGGGCAACACCGAGGCCAAGACCTTCGTGCAGAAGGCGGTCTACGAGCACCTCAACGACTGGCTCGACCGCAATCCGAACGAGGCGGCGGACATCGTCCGCAAGGGCATCCAGGCGGCGACCGCGCGCGTGGCGGCCCGCAAGGCGCGCGACCTGACCCGCCGCAAGGGCCTGCTGGAGAGCGCCTCCCTGCCGGGCAAGCTCTCCGACTGCCAGTCGAACGACCCCACCAAGTGCGAGATCTTCATCGTCGAGGGCGACTCCGCCGGCGGCTCGGCCAAGTCCGGCCGTAACCCCGAGGTCCAGGCGATCCTCCCGATCCGCGGCAAGATCCTGAACGTCGAGAAGGCCCGGATCGACAAGATCCTCCAGAACCAGGAGATCCAGGCGCTGATCTCCGCCTTCGGTACGGGTGTGCACGAGGACTTCGACATCGCGAGGCTCCGCTATCACAAGATCATCCTGATGGCGGACGCCGATGTCGACGGCCAGCACATCAACACCCTGCTGCTGACGTTCCTGTTCCGCTTCATGCGCCCGCTGGTCGAGGCCGGCCATGTGTTCCTGTCCCGCCCGCCGCTCTACAAGATCAAGTGGGGTCGGGAGGACGTCGAGTACGCCTACTCCGACCGTGAGCGCGACGCGCTCCTGGAGATGGGCCGCCAGCGCGGCAAGCGGATCCGCGAGGACTCGATCCAGCGCTTCAAGGGTCTCGGCGAGATGAACGCCGAGGAGCTGCGCGTGACCACGATGGACCAGGAACTGCGCGTTCTCGGCCAGGTCACCCTGGACGACGCCGCCCAGGCCGACGAGCTGTTCTCGGTGCTGATGGGCGAGGACGTGGAGGCCCGCCGCCAGTTCATCCAGCGCAACGCCAAGGACGTCCGCTTCCTCGACATCTGAGTCGGTCTCAGCTGACCGCACCAGGAAGGATCTTCACCAGCAATGGCCGACGACATCACCCCAGCCACGCCCGGCACCCCCGTCGCACCCGTCACGCCCGAAGCGGAGGGCCGGAATCTGCGCGTCGAGCCCGTGGGGCTCGAGACGGAGATGCAGCGGTCGTACCTCGACTACGCGATGTCCGTCATCGTCTCCCGCGCGCTGCCGGACGTCCGTGACGGCCTCAAGCCCGTCCACCGCCGGGTGCTGTACGCGATGTACGACGGCGGCTACCGCCCCGAGCGCGGCTTCTACAAGTGCGCCCGCGTGGTCGGCGACGTCATGGGCAACTACCACCCCCACGGCGACTCCTCCATCTACGACGCCCTGGTCCGGCTCGCCCAGCCGTGGGCGATGCGGATGCCGCTCGTCGACTCCAACGGCAACTTCGGCTCCCCGGGCAACGACCCGGCCGCCGCCATGCGCTACACCGAGTGCAAGATGGCGCCGCTGTCGATGGAGATGGTCCGCGACATCGACGAGGAGACCGTCGACTTCACGGACAACTACGACGGCCGCTCCCAGGAGCCGACCGTCCTGCCCTCCCGCTTCCCGAACCTGCTGATCAACGGCTCGGCGGGCATCGCGGTCGGCATGGCCACCAACATCCCCTCGCACAATCTGCGCGAGGTCGCGGCCGGCGCCCAGTGGTACCTGGAGCACCCGGACGCCTCGCACGAGGAGCTGCTGGACGCGCTGGTCGAGCGGATCAAGGGCCCGGACTTCCCGACCGGCGCGCTGGTGGTGGGCCGCAAGGGCATCGAGGAGGCGTACCGCACCGGGCGCGGTTCGATCACCATGCGCGCGGTGGTCGAGGTCGAGGAGATCCAGAACCGCCAGTGCCTGGTGGTCACCGAGCTGCCGTACCAGACCAATCCGGACAATCTCGCGCAGAAGATCGCCGACCTGGTGAAGGACGGCAAGATCGGCGGCATCGCGGACGTCCGTGACGAGACGTCCTCGCGCACCGGCCAGCGGCTGGTCATCGTGCTCAAGCGGGACGCGGTCGCCAAGGTCGTCCTGAACAACCTCTACAAGCACACCGACCTCCAGACCAACTTCGGTGCCAACATGCTGGCGCTGGTCGACGGGGTCCCGCGCACGCTGTCGCTCGACGCGTTCATCCGGCACTGGGTGACGCACCAGATCGAGGTCATCGTCCGCCGTACGAAGTTCCGGCTGCGCAAGGCCGAGGAGCGGGCGCACATCCTGCGCGGTCTGCTCAAGGCGCTGGACGCGATCGATGACGTCATCGCGCTCATCCGGGCCAGCGACACGGTCGACATCGCGCGGACGGGCCTGATGAGCCTCCTGGAGATCGACGAGATCCAGGCCAACGCGATCCTGGAGATGCAGCTGCGGCGGCTGGCCGCCCTGGAGCGCCAGAAGATCGTCCAGGAGCACGACGAGCTTCAGGCCAAGATCACCGAGTACCAGGCGATCCTCGCCTCGCCGGTCCGCCAGCGCGGCATCGTCAGCGAGGAACTCGCCGCGATCGTCGAGAAGTACGGCAACGACCGCAAGACCCAGCTGATCCCCTACGACGGTGACATGTCCATCGAGGACCTCATCGCCGAGGAGGACATCGTCGTCACCGTCTCGCGCGGCGGTTACGTCAAGCGGACCAAGGCCGACGACTACCGGGCGCAGAAGCGCGGCGGCAAGGGCGTCCGGGGCACGAAGCTGAAGGAGGACGACATCGTCGACCACTTCTTCGTCTCCACCACCCACCACTGGCTGCTGTTCTTCACCAACAAGGGCCGGGTCTACCGGGCCAAGGCGTACGAGCTGCCCGACGCCGGCCGGGACGCGCGCGGGCAGCATGTCGCCAACCTGCTCGCCTTCCAGCCGGACGAGGCCATCGCCGAGATCCTCGCCATCCGCGACTACGACGCGACGCCGTACCTGGTGCTGGCGACGAAGGCGGGTCTGGTCAAGAAGACATCTCTGAAGGATTACGACTCGCCGCGCTCCGGCGGTGTCATCGCGATCAATCTGCGGGAACGGGAGGACGGATCCGATGATGAACTGATCGGAGCCGAACTCGTCTCGTCCGATGATGATCTGCTTCTGATCAGCAAGAAGGCACAGTCGATCCGCTTCACGGCCACCGATGAGTCGCTCCGCCCGATGGGCCGTGCGACCTCGGGTGTCAAGGGCATGAGCTTCCGCGAGGGCGACGAGCTGCTCTCGATGAATGTTGTTCGACCCGGTACGTTCGTGTTCACTGCCACTGATGGCGGGTACGCGAAGCGGACTCCCGTCGACGAGTACCGCGTCCAGGGCCGTGGTGGCCTCGGCATCAAGGCCGCCAAGATCGTGGAGGACCGTGGCTCGCTCGTGGGCGCGCTGGTGGTGGAGGAGAACGACGAGATTCTCGCCATCACCCTCTCGGGCGGTGTGATTCGTACGCGAGTCAACGAGGTCAGGGAGACAGGCCGTGACACCATGGGCGTCCAACTGATCAATCTCGGCAAGCGCGATGCCGTGGTCGGTATCGCACGCAACGCCGAGGCGGGACGCGAGGCGGAGGAGGTCGACGGCGACGCGGCCGGCGACGAGTCCGCGGAGGGTGCCGTGACCAACGGCATCGTCGACGAATCCGCCGAAGGTGCCGCGACCACCGGCACGGACGAGGGTGACACGCCCTCGGCCGAGTAGGCACGAGGAGTGAGTCAGCGTGAGCGGAGCCACGGGCGCCGGTTCGTCGGCCGGTATCCCGGCCGGTGACTCCACCGGTGTGACACAGGGCGGCGGCGGTCGTGGCTCCGCCGCGCAGCTCACAGATCTGAGCATGACCGATCCGAGCCTGCCTGATCCGAGCATGACCGATCCGAGCCTGCCTGATCCGAGCATGACCGATTCGAGCATGACCGATTCGAAAATGACCGATCTGCAGATGACCGACCCACATACGACCAATCTGCAAGCGATCAAGCCCGCCAAGGCCGACTCGCACGCGCCCGACACTCATGGATCCCGGGCTCAGGGATCCCAGGGGGGAACTGTGACGGACACCCGAGGTCCGCAGACCCAGCAGTACGCGGCGTCCGGCGGGGGCTCGGCCGCGCCGGCGCAGTCCGCCGCGGCGGCCAGTGCGGCGGCCAACGCGGCGGCGGCTGCGGCGCAGGGCGCGTCGCCGCTGCCGGGTGAGCGGCAGCAGCAACAGACGGAGACGCCGTACCACCCGCCCCAGGCGTACCCGACGCAGGGCGGCCAGTCCGTGCAGACGCAAGGCGGCCAGTCCGCTCAGACCCAGGGCGCGGGGGTACGCCGTCCGCGCACCGGCGCGCGCACCACCCCGAGGGTGCGCAAGGCGCGGCTGCGGGTGGCCAAGGCCGACCCGTGGTCCGTGATGAAGGTGAGCTTCCTGCTCTCCATCGCGCTCGGCATCTGCACCATCGTCGCCTCGGCGGTGCTGTGGATGGTCATGGACGCGATGGGCGTCTTCTCCACGGTCGGCGGCACGATCTCGGAGGCCACCGGCTCGAACGAGTCGAACGGATTCGACCTTCAGTCCTTCCTCTCGCTCCCCAACGTCCTGATGTTCACGACGATCATCGCCGTCATCGACGTCATCCTGGCGACGGCACTGGCGACGCTGGGCGCGTTCATCTACAACCTGTCGGCGGGGTTCGTCGGCGGGGTGGAGCTGACTCTGGCGGAGGACGAGTGAGGCGGGGAGTCGGTGGGTGAGTGGCCCGACTGTCGGAGGCGGGTGGGCTCGGCGGTGGAGGGCGAGTCGGCCGGGCTGCGGAGGGCGAGTGGGCCCGGTGTCGCTTGATGGGTGGCCCGGCTGTCGCTCGCCGATCGGCCTGCCCGTCGCTTGATGAGTGACCCCGACTATCGATTTTGGGACTGCCGCGGTCGTGCGCTAATCTTCAGGGGTCAGCGCGCGGGACATACACCGCAGAGCGCGGCGGGGCTATA
This sequence comes from Streptomyces sp. NPDC056734, assembly GCF_042790455.1. Lineage (NCBI taxonomy): Bacteria > Bacillati > Actinomycetota > Actinomycetes > Kitasatosporales > Streptomycetaceae > Streptomyces > Streptomyces sp. NPDC056734. The sequence continues at coordinate 98,129 of NZ_JBHTZD010000007.1, read as the reverse complement.
GCTCAGTTGGTTAGAGCGCATCCCTGATAAGGATGAGGCCACAGGTTCAAATCCTGTTAGCCCCACCAGTCACGAGACCCCCAGGTGAATCGCCTGGGGGTCTTTGCGTTGCCGGGGGAGGTCTGGGGGCCTTTCGGCGTACGCCGAGGTATCAGTCGGGCGGTGGTGGGGGCGGTGGCTGGGTGGGGGTGTTCAGGCGCATGGATGTCAGGCTCTTGCTGGGGGTTCGGCGGGTGCCGGCGGTGCGTTTGCGGAAGTGGTCTATGGGGGACGGGACGACGTTGTTCGGGGTGCGCAGGGCCGTGATCACCTCGGTCAGGTGGGTGCGCATGGCGGACTGTGCCGTTTCGCCGTCGCGGCGGGCGATGGCGTCACGGACGGTCTGGTGGGCGTGCCAGCCCTCGGGTTCCGCGACGATGACGATCGACACGAACGCCAGCATGGTGCGGTACTGGAGGGGCTCCAGGAGTTCCGTGAGGACCGAGTGGCGGGCCATCGACAGGAGGGCGCGCAGGTAGTGGCCGTGGGCGCGGTTCACCGCGGCGCGGTTGTGCTGGTCGAGGGCCTGGAAGCCCTGTTGGAGACAGTGGTCCAGCTGGGCCAGCTGGGCCGCGTCATGGAACTCCGCCGCCCGCTGGGCCGCCCAGGGCTCCAGACGGGCCCTCGCCTCGAACACCTCCACGATGCCGTCCAGCTGTTCCACCCCGAGGCGGGGGATGAAGGCGCCCCGGTGCGGCTGGAGTTCCACCAGTCCGCGGCCGGCGAGATTGCGCAGTGCCTCGCGTACCGGCAGGCGGGAGACGCCCAGCGCGGCGGCGAGGGTGTCGGCCACGATGTGTTCGCCGGGGCTCAGCCGCAGATTCAGGACCTGTGAGGTGAGCAGCTCGGTGACCCGCTGTTCGAGTGTGCCGGAGTGGGGCGCGGGCGCACCGGACGGTGGCGGGGCGGCTCGGGATGGCATTGCGCCAGTATCACCGACCGAGGGGGAGGGGTCCTCGGGGGCTCCGGGGTCCGCCCGGCCGGGCAGGGGGCTTGTCATGGTGCGAGGTCGTGCCGTGCACTGCCCGGGATTTTTACGATCTTCGAGGCCACGCGGCGCAACCGGGTCGGCTGGTGGGCGGTCAGTAGTACCGCCGTGCCCGACGCGGCCGTCGTCACCAGCAGGTTCTCCACCCGGTCGCTCCACGCCGGGTCCAGGTGGGCGAAGGGTTCGTCGGCCAGGAGCAGGTCCGGTGCCGGGAGCAGGGCTCTGGCCAGGGCCGCGCGGCGGCGCATCCCGCCCGAGATCTCGTCGGGGCGCAGTGCGGCGGCCGAGGTGAGGTCCAGGTGGGCCAGGAGGTTGTCGGCGCGGGTCGCTTCCGCGGGGGTGGGGCGGCGGCCCAGGCCGTAGAGGATGTTCTCGCGGACGGTGCGCCAGGGGAGTAGGCGGGGGTCCTGGAAGAGGGTGGCGCAGGTGGTCCCGGGGCGGCGGTGGACCGTGCCGGAGGTCGGGGGGAGGAGGCCGGCGGCCACCCTCAGCAGCGTTGTCTTGCCTGCTCCGGACGGGCCGTCCAGGGCGACCGTCTCTCCCTGGTGGATGGTCAGGGCGATGCCCTGGAAGGGGGTTGTCCGGCCGAAGCGGACGGTCGCGTCCTTTATGACAAGCAGGGAGAGCTGGGGCGCTCCTGCCTCTTCCGTGATTTTTGCGTTCGCTGCGGTGTCGCTTCGCATCCTCGTTCTCCCTGGTCCGGTGGCCTGGTTGCCCTCTGCCCTCGCTGTCCGCCTCGACGTCCTGATGTCCCAACGCTCCCAACGCCCTTGACGAGAGCGAGAGAGATTATATCCAATGTGGCTATGGTAAGCCTAACCTCTCTTCGGGCTGCGGGACTCTGCTGTGCCACGATGCTGGTCGTGGGCATGGCGACCGGCTGCGCCGAATCCGCCGCTGACCAGGACAACGGCAGTGAACCGCCCCGGCTGCGCGTCGCCGCGGCCGGCAGCCTCGCGCTGGCCGCCCCGCTGTCCGGGCTGGACGATTCCACCGCCCTTGCCGACACCATCTCCGGCGTCACCACGACCCCGGTCACCACGCCGGACGAGTTCAAATCCCTGCTGACCTCGTCCCGGGTCGACCTGGCCGCACTGCCGACGATCACCGCCGCCAACCTCTACAACCGGGACGTCGGTATCTCCCTCGTCGGCGTGGTGGACGCCGATCTCCTCAAGGTGCTGGCACCCGAGGGCTCCTCCGGCTGGCAGGCGCTGCGCGGACAGACGGTGTACGTCCCCTTCCAGGGCGACGCCGGTGACCTCACCTTCCGCCACCTCGCCGCCGAGAACGGGCTCACCCCCGGCGAGGACTTCGAGGTCGCCTACACCCGCAGCATCCCCGAGCTGATGACTGCCGTGGCCACCGGGAAGGCGCGGTACGCCCTGCTCCCCGAGCATTTCGCCACCCTCGCCCGCGAGCAGGCACCGGCCGGCCAGGACGGGCTCGCGGTCCTGCTCGACGTACAGGAGGAGTGGGAGCGGGCGACCGGGGCCGGGTCGTTGCCGCAGTCCGCCGTCGTGGTGCGGTCCGGGTTCGCCGAGGAGCATCCGGGCGTTGTCGAGCAACTGCGTGCGTACTTCACCAGCAACACCGCCGACCTCGCCTACGGCGACATCGGCACCGCCCGTGCCGGGGAACTGGCCGAGGCCACCGGCACCGACGCCGAGTTGGTCGCCCGGCTGCTGCCGACCCTGAACCTCAGCTTCAGCGCCCCTGACGCCGCCCGTACCGACATCACCACCCTGCTCACCAAGGCCGCCGACCTCGCACCCCAATCGGTGGGCGGGAAGCTTCCGGAGGGGGAGTTCTACGGTGAGTGATGGGGGTGGTGTGGTTGGTTCGGCTGAGTCGGCTCAGCCGGTTGGTCCGGGTGATCTGGGTGATCTGGTCGATCCGGCTGGGCCGGTCCGTTCGGTTTACGCAGGGGACGGGCCGGTGACTGAAGAGTCCGGTTCCTCGGCGCCACCATTCCGTCGTCCGCTCCCCCGTCGGGCCCTCGCCGCCGGCCTCACCACGCTCGTCCTCGCCGGTGTGTGGGTCTGGGCCTCCGAAGGGTTGCCCGAGGTCGTCCTCCCCTCCCCCTGGGCCACTCTCCGGGTGATGGGCGAACTCGCCGCTGACGGGACCCTGTTCGCCGAACTCGGCACGACTCTCCTCCGGGTGCTTCTAGGCGTCGGCATCGGCGTGGCCGGTGGGGTGGTCGCCGGGGCGCTGTCCGCCTCCTCCCCGGTCGTGGCCGGGGCGCTGGACCCGGCGCGGGTGCTGCTGACCGGCGTACCGCCCGTGGTCGTCGTGATGATGGCCATGATCTGGCTCGGGCCCGGTGGCACGGTCGTGGTGCTGGCCGTGGTCGCCGTCGTCCTGCCGCAGACGCTGGTCGCCACCCAGGACGCGGTACGGCGGGTCGATCCCGACCTGCTGGAGATGAGCCGCGGCTTCCATGTGCCCTGGCACTGGCGGGTACGGCATGTCGTCCTGCCGTCCGTGGTGCCGCCGGTCGTCGCGGCCGTCGCGGTGACCCTCGCCGGTGGGCTGCGGCTCGGGCTGATGGCCGAGGTGCTGGCCGCGTCCGACGGCGTCGGCGCCGCTGTCGCCCAGGCCCGCGGCTATCTGGAGACCGCCGAGGTCTTCGCCTGGGCCGGAGCCGCCGTCCTGTTCGCCATCGCCGTGGACGCCCTGGTGCTACGGCCCCTGCGTTGCCGTACGTCCGCCTGGCTGCCGGTCTCCTGAACCCGGCCCGGCGCCCCACCCACTGGGAGCCACCTATGCAGACCGTCCCCGACTCTCCCCCGGCCGACCCTGTCTGTCCCCCGGCCGTCCTCTCCATCGCGGAGTGCACGGACGCCATCGACCTGCTCCTGCGCAAGGTGGCGTGGTTACGGACACTGGCCGGCGACCGTTACCCCCTCTACGCCCACCAGGGCGACTGGACCCTTTCGCGGCGCGGTTCCTGGACTCCCGGTTTCTGGGCCGGGCTGCTGCGGCTGGCCGCCCGGATCGCGGGGGACCGTGCGGACCGGCGATGGGCGGACGCGGCCGTCGGCCGACTCGCCGAGCGGCTCGGCGACGACACGGTCACCCGGTCCATGACCTTCTGGTACGGCGCCGGGACCGACCGCCCCGACCTCACCCGCGAAGCCGCCCGCCGACTGGTCGCCACCGCCGACCCGGAGCGGGGGCTCATCCCGGTCGGGACCGCCTGGGACGCGGACGGGCGGCGAGTGATCGAGGTGGACTGCTGGGGGTCGGTCGTTCGGCTACTGGTCCTCCACGGGGAGGAATTGGGGTCCTGGGCCGGCACATCAGGTCGAAGGCGCGCTGCGCGGCCCCTAGCCAGTGCATGGACCGCAGGGTGCGAGAGCGCGAGGTGCACGGCGGACTGCTCAGCGAGCGCCAGCTCATGCGCGAGCACGTCTTCCTCTCCTACAGCCAGATCAGCGCCGCCCGTGAACTGACCCTGCGCGCGGCCGAAGCCCTCGACCAGGGGCGGGACGCGCGGGTGGAGGTCGCCACCACCAAGGTGGCCGCCTCCCGGGCCGCCAACGACGTCGCCGACCGAGCGGTGCAGGTGTTCGGTGCCGAGGGCCTCTCCGACGATCAGCCGCTGTCCGCCATCGCCCGGCGGCTGCGCACCACCCGCATCCTCGACGGCCCCGACCAGGTCCACATCACCAGCCCGGCGAGCTGTCTGCTCCAGACCTTCGCCTCGACCCCGTCCTTCGACTTCACCCACACCGGCGGCGATCCCACCCATTCCGCCGACCCCCTCGACCACGTACTGGAGGCGACCGCCCCATGACCCCTCTGTCCCCTACCTCGATCCTCACCCCCGACACGGCCGTCGAGGCCGCCCGCGCCCTCGTCCCCGCCCTGCGGGAACGGGCCGTGGACGCCGACGCCGAGCGGACCGTGGCCGGTGAGACCGTCACGCTGCTCGAAGAGGCGGGCCTCTTCCATATCCTTACCCCGGTCGAACTGGGCGGCTCGGGCCTGGACTTCGAGACGGCGTTGCGCACCACGGCCGAGCTGTCCCGGGGCTGCGCCTCCACCGGCTGGCTGCGGGCCGTGATGGGCGGCAACACCTGGGCCGTGGCCCAGATGGACGAGGCCGCCCGGAAGGAAGCGCTGGGCGAGCCCGGCCAGCGGATCGCCCTCCAGTTGCGGGCGAGTGGTCCGGCCGCCGAGCGGGTGTCCGGCGGCTACCGGCTGCGCCAAGTGCGTGGACGGTTCTGTAGCGGCATCGACCACGCCCGCTGGATCCTGGCGGGCCTCGACATCGAGTCCGCCGAGCCCGGACGGGCGGCCGAACCCCATGTCGTCCTGATCCCCGTCGAGGACGTCACGGTCCTGGACGACTGGCACACCTTCGGCCTGCGCGGCACCGGCAGCCGCTCCTTCGTGATCGAGGAGGCGTACGTCCCCGAGTACCGGGTGCTGCCGCAGAGCGAACTGGATCCACTGACCGCGATCCGGCCCCGTCCGGCCGGCCCGGTCTACCGGATGGCGTTCACCGCGATCGGCACGGTCGCCCTGACCGGCGTACTCCTCGGCACCGCCCGTGCCGCCCTCGATCTCTACACCGGGACCGGTCGGCACAGCGCCGCCGTGGACGTACCCGAGCTGACCGGGACCGTCGACGCGGCGGAAGCCCTGCTACTCACCGACCTCGCCCTGCTCGCCCGGTCGTCCGTTCCCGGCGGCACCCGCGTGGAGCGGGCCCGGACCCGCCGGGACATCGCCTGGGCGGGCGGGCGCTGCCGGGACGTCGTCAACACCGTTTTCCAGAACTCCGGTTCGGGCGGGGTGTACGACAGTGCACCCCTGCAACGCGTCTGGCGCGATGCCCACGCTGCCGCGCTGCATCCGACGTTCGATCTGACCCGATGGGGCGGACACTATGCGGCCGTCGTGGCGGCGGAGGGGGTGCCGGTGGAGGAGATGGCGGTGGACGGAGGGACGGCAGATGAGGAGAAGGCGATGGGCCCTTGTTTCACGTGAAACGAGGACCTCGGTTTCACGTGAAACGGCGGCATGTTTCACGTGAAACATCCGAGAGGCGCGCAGCGTGCCCACCAACCCCCGCCTCCTCAGTCCCCTGGCTTCCCGAAAGTCCCCCGACCGCTGTGCGGAGGCCGCCGGGCCGGGATGTCCCTGGACCTGACCCAGGTCGTCTCCTCCGGAGCACGGGGCGGCGAAATGGTGCTGCTGAAGTGCTCGGTACGGCGGTGACCGGCGCCATGGCAGAGGCAGCGGCCTCCGTCCTGGTCCTGGTCGCCCACCCCGACCTGCGCCGCTCCCGCGTCAACGCGGCCCTCGCCGATGCCGTACGGGGACTTCGGCACACCACCGTCCACGACCTGTACGGCAGCTACCCCGAGCGCCGCATCGACGTGCCACATGAGCGGGCGTTGCTGGGCGCTCACGACACGGTCGTCCTTCAGTTCCCCTTCTACTGGTACTCGACGCCGCCGCTGCTCAAGCAGTGGCTCGACGAGGTCGTGCCGTACAGCCGGGTGTACGGCGGGAAGAGTCTCCGACTCGCGGTGACCACCGGGTGCGCGGCCCACACCTACGGCCCTGACGGCCGTGCCGGTTTCACGATGACGGAGTTGCTGCGTCCGCTGGAGGCCGTGGCCCGGGTCACCGGCATGCGGCTGGGCGCCCCGTACGTCGTGTACGGGAGCGGGGAACTCACCGACGAGGAGCTGAAGCTGGCCGCCGAGGGCTATGCGGAGCTGCTGGCGGAGTGAAGACGTCCGACGAGGCACGGTCGCCAAACGCGGCCGGACCTGGGAATGCCCTGTCTGTACAGGTACGCAAGATCGCCAATGGGCGACGATGTCAAAGGGGAGACACAAAGATTAAGGAAGAGCCAAGGAGACGGAAGGGTCGAGGGGAAGGAGGGAGAGCCTGGGAGAAGTGTGGGCGGTGAGGAGGAGAAATGAGGTCCGGTGACGGGGGAAGCGCGGCCGGCAGGAGGACAAGAGGGACAGGCGAAGGGAGGGGCTGGGGAACGCGGCGGGGCGGCTCAACGCTGGAGCGGGGCCGTGAGGAGGGCGCCTGAGGCGTCCGTGGAGTCTGTGGCGGCCGCGGAATCTGCGGCGTTCGTGGCCTTCGTCGTCCCCTTGACGCCCGTAACTTCCGTGGCTGCCTCAGCCTGCGTGGCTGCCTCAGCCTGCATGGCTCCCGCTGCCTGCGTGGCGCCCGTTACCTCCGTGGCCCGCGCTGCTCCCGTAGCTCCCCCGGCCCGCACAACTCCCCCAGCCCGCGTAGCTCCCGTGGCTCCCGTGGCTGGCGTTGCTCCCGTAGCTCCTGTGACCCTCGTGGCACCCACGCCATCCCCGCCATCCCCGCTGCCCCTCGCGTCCGTACCGTCGACGGCTTTCTGGGTGTCCGAGGAGCGGGCCCCGTCGTCGCAGTGCTGGTCCACAGGGCTGACGGCATCGCCGGCCTCGCTCGTGGTGTCCGTGAGCGGGCGGTGGCGGCAGCTCGGGGACTTGCCGTGGGCTTCCGCGCGGATCCGCTGCTTCATCGTCGGTGGTAGCGACGTTGCCCTGGACCCGGCCCGGTGGGAGATCGCCGGCAGCGCGGTGACGGTCTCGGCGCTGGTGCGGGCGGCCTCGGTCTGCGGGGCCGCCGATGCGGCGGTGGTCGTGGTGGTGATGAGTCCCAGCGCCGTGCACAGCGCGAGGAAGGCGGTGACGATGGCGGTCCACACCGTCATGACCTTGTTCCGGGCCATGGCCCCTCACTTTCAGGTTGGGCGATTTGCGTACTTTCCTCATGATGTGTATGGGGGTCGCGAAGTGGTGGACCGACGCTCGCGGCGCGTTGATCGTCTGATGAACACCACTCGGATGGGCGCAAGGCCCTGAAAAGGGGGAGAAGACGGTGGAAGTGCGGACATAGTGACCGTCCGTAGGGGTGTGATCACCCTCCGATCGGAAAGTCGGTGTCCTCTCCTATCGCGGCTTGAGGGCCGGGAGTTGAGGGCCGCGACAGGTCACATACCGATATCGGCCGGTGTGTATAGTCGGGCGGCAGAGGTCCCCTACGTCAAGGAAAGACGAGGTCGCGCGGTGAAGAAGCTTCTCCTGGTCGTACTGGCCGCCATCGGCGGGCTCCTCGTGTACCGCCAGATCCAGGCGGATCGCGCCGAGCAGGATCTGTGGACGGAGGCGACTGACTCCGTGCCCACGGGTTCGTGAGCATCGACATCCAGTTCTGACAGTTCTGACAGTTCTGAGTGATCGGCGTTCGGTCCTGAAAACACCGATGACCGGTCCTGAAAGACCCCGGCCGCCCAAGCGGTCGGGGTTTTGCGTGTGTGGGGCGATGCGGCGCGGCAGGATGGCCCAGGTACGGAGTACAGGGCCGACTGGTGGCGAGGAGTGGCGCGTGATAGGGCGGCGGCGTACGACGTGGACGGGCGCGACGGCGGTCCTGTGGACGACATGGACGCTCCTGGTTCCCCATCCGGCGTACTCCGCCGGCAGTTCCGTGCCCTCCGAGGGCGGGTACGCCTTCGCCGAGGAGGTTCGCGCGGTGGAACCGGCCGGGTCCACCATCGACGCGGAGCGCCTGGAACCCGGCACCGCGTACCGCAGCACCCTCCCGCCCGAAGGCAAGATCTACTTCCGCCTCGAACTCGACGCGACCTCCACCACGTACGTCTCCGCCACCGCCGTACCGCCCGATGACTCCCAGGTCGTCACGGCCGACGGGCTCCGGGTCACCGTGGAGGACACCGACGGTGACTCGTGCTCGTACGACACGGAGACCATCGGCGCGGCCCGCAGCCCGCACCCGATCGTGGCGTGGGGTGCCCGCGAGGCCGGACCGGGGAGCAATCGCTGTGAGGGGGAGGGCACCTACTACGCCGTCGTGGAGCGGGTTTCCTCGGCGTCCTCCGCGCCCGACACCTGGGACCTGGACCTGGCCGTGGTGTCCGAGCCGGGGCTGACCGAGTCCGGCGGGACGCAGGCACCCGAGAGCTGGAACTCCGCGTCGCCGAAGGCGGTGACCGGCGATCCGGTCCGCCGCGAGGGTGGCGCGGGCTTCGCGTCGGCGACCCCGCTCGGCGAGGGCGTCTGGGAGGACGCGATCACACCCGGGCAGACCCTTTTCTACGAGATCCCGGTCGACTGGGGTACTCAGCTGTCGGCGACCGCCGAGCTGAGCGGTTCGGGCGAGCAGGGCGCCTATACGTCCGGCGCGCTGGATCTGACCCTGCACAACCCGGTGCGTGCCCCGGTCGAGGACGCGAGCGCCGGCTACAGCGGCCGACAGGCGTCGGCCACGCTGCAACCACTGCCGCCGGTCGAGTACGACAACCGCCATGCCATCGCGGGGCGGGTCAACGGCATGCGGTTCGCGGGCTCGTACTACCTGGTCGTCCACCTATCCGAACAAGTGGCCGAGCGGCTCGGTGGGGGGCCGTTCGGGCTGACACTGCGGGTGGGCATCGAGGGGGCCGCACAGTCCGGACCGGGGTACGAGGGAGAGCCGACACCGGAAGGGGTCTTCACGGCCGAGGGAGCGGCCGACGGACAGGGTGGCGGCACGGGAGCGTCGGTGGAGGACGGTGTGCCCAGCGCCTCCGGCGGTACGACGGGCGGCGACGGGACGATGACCGCCCTCGCCGTGGGAGGCATCGGCGCGGGGAGCGCGCTGCTGGCGTGGCTGGCCCTGTGGACGGTGACGGCGCGGCGCAGGGGGACGGGGCGGCGGACGGCGGTCTGATGCATCGTCCGTACGGGGTCGTGGGGTGGGGTGGAGTGGCGCCGGGTCGGATTCAGATGCGGGTCAGCGCCCAGAAACCCACGGCGTAGCAGGCCAAGGCCAGCAGCAGCACGGGGATCGCGACCTTGGCGGGCGGGCCGGTGCGGCTCTTGCGGCGCCGGTCGGCACGGTGTCGCGGAATTGCCTGTGCGGGAGTGGGAACCTGCGGGTCCTGAGCGGTGTACGAAGCAGTAGAGGCTTCGATACGAGGGCGGGGGGCCAGGACGTGAGTGGATTCGTGGGGGTGATGCGGGGGCGCGTGCTGGGGGTGCGGTTGTGGCTGGTGATGGGGCTGGGGGGGTGGCTGCGGCGGGAGGAGTGGGGGAGCCGGGGGCTGGGACTGCGCCTGAGGTCGAGGCTGCGGCTGCCCGGGGGCCTGGGCCCGGAGTTGGGATGTGGTGGACTGCGGCGGCGGAAGGTGGAAGCTCCCGGTGTCCGACATGCTGACCGGCGGCGCGACGGAGGGGTGTGGGTCGGCGGGGTGCCGGTCAGATGGGTGAGAGACGGGGGAAGGAGAAGGGGGAGAGGCGGTGGGCTGACGGGGGTCAACGCCGTTGGAGCCAGTACCGGTTCCCATACCGGTTCCCATACCGGTGCCTGGACCACCGCTAGCTCCGGCCCCCGAACCGACTCCGGCTCCGGCTCCGATTCCGGCTCCGGCTCCGGCTCCGGCGCCCGATCCACCCGCCCGCGGATCGAGAGACAGGGACCCGGTGCCGGGCCACACCCCGGAGGCCCCCGTGCCGGTCCCGATGCCCATGCCCATGCCCATGCTCGTGCCCGTGCCCGTTCCCGTCCCGGGGTCAACCCCCGACGCCGGCTTCAGCGGTCCTTCCGGTGCGAAGCCGCCGGGGAGGGGACCGAGTTGGTCGAAGATCTCGACCTGCTCGTCGTCCGGCCCTGGTTCAGGTAGCAGCTCCGCCGCCGCGGCCAGCGCCTTGCGCGCCCCCGTGGCGGTCCGGAAACGGGACACGGGGTCCGGCTGGAGCAGCGTGGCGACGACCTGCCAGAGCGGCTCGGGAATCCCTTGGGGCGCACCGGGGGTGCCATGCGCGGCGAAATACTGGATGAGCGCCTTGGCGTCCGGCTTGGCTCCCTCCAGGAGATACAGCGCGACGAGTCCTACGGCGAACAGGTCGGCCGGGAAGTCGGGTTCCGCGCCCATCATCTGCTCGGGGGCGAGATAGCCGGGCGTGCCCACCACGAGGTTGGTCTCGGTGAGGCGGGGTTCGCCGAAGCGCATGGCGATGCCGAAGTCCGACAGCCGCAGTCGGGGGCGGGCGGTGCCGGTGGCCTCCAGCAGGATGTTGGCGGGCTTGATGTCGCGGTGCACCACCCCCTCGGCGTGCACGGCGGCGAGCCCGGACAGCAGCTGGTCGAGCAGGGTGCAGACGAACGCGGGTGGTAAGGGCCCGTAGTCCCCGATGAGGTGGACCAGCGAACCGCCCGCCACCAGGTCCATGGTGAACAGGACCTTGTCGTCATCGGCGGCCCAGCTGGCGGGCGCGAGCACATGGGGATGGTCGATCCGCAGAGCCTGTTCGCGCACGAAGCGCAGCAGGGAGTGGGCGTCGCTCTGCTGGAGCACCTTGGCGGCCACATAGCGGCGACGGCGGTGGTCCCACGCACGCCAGACGGCGCCGACCCCTCCGCGCCCGATCGGGTCGACCAGTTCGTACCGTGCGGCGAAGACCTCACCCATGGCTGTGCGCTGCTCCTCCCCTCGGGCGGCCCTTCTCGTTCCCCTCTGCTTCCCCCGTCAGGAGCGCCATGACCCCTTCGGTTCCCCACGTTTCGGCCCGCGATCGAGCCCGTGTTCCGGTCCCACGTCTCAGCCCCAAGCTTTCTGCCCTACGATCCGGGGTTCGCCGTACCCGACGCCCCCGCGAACCACGCCCCGGCTCGGCTCGGCCCGGCCACCCAGGGAGTTCTCCCGGACGGCACCGGGAACCCTTCCCCGACCACCCTGGTCCCCGACCACCCCGGTCCCCGACCACCCGGGAAATCCTCCCCGCGTCCCCTGCGAACCCGCCCGACACCCTTCGAGAACCCACCGGGCTCCTACCAAACCCCACCCCCCGGCCGTTCCGGTCGCCGTACCCCCGTTCGGCGACCGGAGGACCGGTCAGTTCTGGTGGGACTGGTAGTGGGCGACCGCGTCCGAGGTGCGGCCGGCGCCGTAGACGCGGAGGAACTCGGCGAGTTCCGGGTGGCTGGGTGCCAGGGTGTCCGCGGCGTCGATGATGTCACCGGCGGCGGCCACCGACCGCAGCAGGGACTGGATCTCACGCACCACACGCTTGACCGTCGGAGCACCTGAACTACTCGTCGTCTGTGTGGTGTTGCTGAGCACTGAGCCCCCTTGGGATTTCTTGATCTCGTCCATGCGCTCGGTGGCCTCGGCCGCGCTCACGCTGCCGTCCGCGACCTGGCCGGCCAGCTCCTGAAGCAGCTGCACCCGCTGGACCACGGCCGGATTGCCGATCTTCGCCCGCTGACCGCTCATCAGCTGGGACAGCATCGGTGCGGACAGTCCCAGGACCCCCGCGAGACGAGCCTGGTTGAGCCCCAGGTCGTCGATGAGCTTACGGAAGAGTGCCCCCAGCGGCTCTCCGTACCAGTTCCGCTGCAGTTCCCGCGCTCTTGCGGTGGCTTCCTGCTGTGCGGCGTCCATTGCGTCTCCCCATCGCTTTCCCCAAAACGGCGGTTCGCTGTCGCGAACCACGACGAGCATCTTACGGAGAGTGGTCGCCTGCGGGGACCCCCCAATCTTTTTGCGAGAAACCGGGGGCGACCCGGTACTCTGGTCTGCGGCGCCTGCCGGTGTGGTTCGAACCGGCTTGATGCCTCTCTTCCGGGGCCTTAGCTCAGTTGGTAGAGCGCTGTCTTTGCATGGCAGATGTCAGGGGTTCGACTCCCCTAGGCTCCACACAGTCCGACCGGCCGGGCCCCCCCCCGGGGGTCCGGGCGGTCGGGGGTTGGGGGGGGTTTGCCGTGGCGTCGGCGGACGCGGAGCGATTGCAACAGTTTGCGCAAATGTTTGCGCCGAAGAGGGTGGCGGGTGTGGCCCGAAGGGGCGGCACCGGGTGTGCCGGGGGTCGGGCGGGCCGCAGGGGGGCCTATATCACCAGGCCAGCGGGATCTGTGTATGGGTTGTGAGGTGTTGTGTCAGTAAGTCTGTACGGAACCTGCACATGTCAGACGTTGCAAATGTCATCAGGAGCGTGCTGGCGAAACGGCACCACGTGCGAGGGGCGGGAGACGTTGAAGTCTCCCGCCCCTCGCGCGGAGTTGGGCCCCGCCGTGCCTGGGCCGCCGTTCGGATGAGGACTCAGTTGCCCTCGTCGCGCTTGGCCGCTTCCTCCTCGGCCTCCTTGGCCTGGACCTCGGGGTCGAGGGCGGACTGGCCGCTGCCGTCGACGGAGGCGAGACGGCCGGACTCGGGGACCTCGGTGGCGGCCGGGGGTTCGACCAGCCAGTCGGGGTTCGCCTGCTTGTCCCACCACTTCCAGGCGGCGAAGGCGCCGCCCGCCAGCACACCGAGGACCGCGACGACCTTCACCGCGCGGCCGGCCCTGGAGCGCCGCTCGTGCTTGCGGACGAGCTTCTGGATCTCCTCGGCCGTGACCCCGCCGCGCAGGGCGGCGAGGGCCGCGGAGCCGCGGCTGGCGGCCTCGTCCTTGACGGGCGTGGCGGCGGCCATGGCCTGTTCGATGCGGGGACGGGAGTACTCGGCGGCCTGCCGGGCGGCGACCCGGGCCTTGAGGGCCGCCTCGTGGGCTGCGTAGTCGACCTTCGGCGGGACATGGGTGCGGGCCTGTTCCAGGCGTGGGACGAGATGGGTCTCGTACTGGACGCGGGCCTGGTCGGCGGCCTGCGAGACCTTGGGCGCGAGCCGTACGCGGGCCTCCTGCGCGTAATGCGCGGCCCGGTCCTTGGCCGTGTCGGCGTAGGGCGCCACCACGTCCGCGGCGTGCAGCACGCTGTCCCTCGCCGAGCCGGTCGCGGCGCGCACGCTGTCGATGCGGGTCACGGGAATCCTCCTCCTCGGTGGCGTACGGTATTTCGACTTTCCACCCTTTTACGGATCATGCCTGCCGGGCGGGCGCGAGGCATGCGAAGGCGGGCATCCGGGTCATGCGTACGGCCGTGCAACGCCGTACCGGACCGTCGGTCGAGCAGTCGAGCAGTCGAGCGGTCGAGCGGTCGAGCAGTCGGCCGGGCGGCCGTCGGCCGGCCGGCAAGCGATCACATGCCATAGCGGATGAATCAAATGCAATGGCGATGAATGATGAATATTGGGCAACAGGAGCTTGTCGTCGACAATGCCACGGATCGTCGCCGCGCGCGCCCGTGTGGCGGCGGCGAGGCCGGTTTTTCGCGGGCGATGCGCCCGTCTCGCGCAAGCGATGCGCCGCTGAGCGGGACCGGAAGCGGGTGCCATGCGACGTGGCGTGCGGTCCGTGCGAGGATCGGGGAGTCACAGGAAGACAACGGAAGGCAGATCGTGGCCGAGCAGCTTTACGCCACCCTGAAGACCAACCAAGGCGACATCGAGATCCGGCTCTTCCCGGACCACGCGCCCAAGACGGTCAAGAACTTCGTGGAACTCGCCGGCGGCGAGCGTGAGTGGACCCACCCCGCCACCGGAGCGCGGTCCACGGACAGGCTCTACGACGGCACGGTCTTCCACCGGGTGATCGACGGGTTCATGATCCAGGGCGGTGACCCGCTGGGCAACGGGACGGGCGGTCCCGGATACCAGTTCGAGGACGAGTTCCACCCGGAGCTGAAGTTCACCAAGCCCTACCTGCTGGCCATGGCCAACGCCGGGCCGGGCACGAACGGCTCGCAGTTCTTCATCACCGTCTCCCCGACGGCCTGGCTGAGCGGCAAGCACACCATCTTCGGCGAGGTCACCGACGCGGCCAGCCAGAAGGTCGTGGACACCATCGCCACCGCCCAGACCAACCCGCGCACCGACCGCCCCGTGCAGGACGTGGTCATCGAGCAGGTCGTCATCGAGAAGCGCTGAGGCCACGGCCGAGGCCGGTACCGGGACCCGTCGCGACGCGGCCCCGGCATGTTCCAGAGGGAACAAAAAGCCCCGCTCATCCGTAATGATGAGCGGGGCCTCGTATTGCCCGCCGACGATACGTGAGGGGATCGCATGGACCAGGCGCCGGGCAGCCCGCAGGGCCCGGGGGAGCAGTCTCCGCCGCCCGCACAGAGCCTGCCCGTCTGCTATCGGCACCCGGGCCGGGAGACCGGCGTGCGCTGCACCCGCTGTGAGCGGCCGATATGCCCCGAGTGCATGGTCAGCGCGTCCGTGGGCTTCCAATGCCCCGAGTGCGTGCGCGGCGGTTCCGGCACCGGACACGCGCCGAGCGCCTCCACCCCCCGCACCCTCGCGGGCGGCACGATCGCGGCCGATCCCCGGCTGCTCACCAAGATCCTGATCGGGATCAACCTCGCGGTGTTCATCGCGGTCCAGGTGCGGCCCTCGCTGCTGGACAGCCTGGTGCTGATCGGCCAGTGGCCGCCGGCGCCCTGGATGCCGACCGAAGGGGTCGCGGAGGGCCAGTGGTACCGCCTGGTGACCTCGATGTTCACGCACGAGGCGATCTGGCACATCGCGTTCAACATGCTGAGCCTGTGGTGGCTCGGCGGCCCGCTGGAACAGGCCCTCGGCCGGATCCGCTACTTCGCGCTCTACATGGTCTCCGGACTGGCGGGCAGCGCCCTGACCTATCTGCTGGCCGCGCCCGGTTCGGCCTCGCTCGGCGCGTCCGGCGCGATCTTCGGCCTGTTCGGCGCCACGGCGGTGCTGATGCGCCGGCTCAACTACGACCTGCGGCCGGTACTGGCCCTGCTCGCGATCAACCTGATCTTCACCTTCACCTGGAGCAATATCGCCTGGCAGGCCCACATCGGCGGCCTGGTGGCCGGCGTGATCGTCGGCTACGCCATGGTCCACGCCCCGCGTGAGCGCCGGACCCTGGTGCAGTACGGCACCTGCGCGGCGGTGCTGGTCGTGGTGATCGGCATCACGCTCCTCAGAACGGCCCAGCTCGTCTGAGGGTCCGCCCGTATCCCCTGTCGGGCTCGCGTGTCCCCTTCCCGGGTCCGTGCCCCCTCTCGGGTTCCCGTGCCCCCTCTCGGGTCCCCTGTCCCCTGTCCGGGCTCCCGCATCCCCGTTGAGCCCGCCCGCACCCCCGTTGTCCACAGCGCGTGCCCGATCTTGTGCATAGCGTGCGGGAACAGCTGTGCCCCCTGTCACCGACCAGTGTTTATGCAGGTCAGGCAGGGGGCGAACAAGCTTGCGGGGCGTGGTCCGACAGTCGTACCGGCGTCAACCCCCGAGAGGTTATCCACAGATCTTCGTCTTTTCCCCAGGCGAGATGTGGAAATTCCGCAAGGGCTGTGGATAACTCAGCGGATACCCCTGGGCAGAGGTATGGCCGGTGCTACTTCCACTGGGTGGAGACACCGAATCCGGCGGCGATGAAGCCGAAACCGACCACGATGTTCCAGTTGTCCAGCTGATCGATGGGAAGTGAGCCGTCGGTGACATAAAAGACGACAATCCAGGCCAGACCGATGAGGAACATCGCCAGCATGACGGGCGCGACCCAGGCACGGCTGTTGAGCTTGATGGTCGTCGTCTGCTTCGTCGACGACGGCGGCGGCGTGTAGTCGGCCTTCTTGCGGATACGTGACTTCGGCACGAGGGTCTCTCCTGTCGATGCGCTGCGTGGCCGCGCAGGGAACTCGGGTCGGGCTCGGGGCAGCGTACAAGGGGACACTGAGTGCTCCCCCGGGCGTCCGTTAGCGTAGTGCTTCCGTGGCTCCGAAGGAGATAAGGGTACGTTGAGCAATTCCGCCGACTCCCCCGAGGGCGGCTCCGCGAATGGCTCCGGCGCCGGCCGCAGGGGCCGTTTCCGCCCGGTGCGGGTCCTTACGGTAGGCGTCTTCGCACTCGCGGGCCTTATTTTCTTCACCAGCTTCAATACTGCCAAGGGTACGGACATCCGCACGGACGCCTCCCTGCTGAAGCTCTCCGACCTGATCCAGGAGCGCAGCCGGGAGAACGGCGAGCGGAGCGATGCCAACGCGGCCCTGCGTGACCAGGTGGAGTCGCTGGCCGAGCGGGACGACGGCCGGACCGAGGCGCAGGACGACGCACTCGCCGCCCTGGAGCACGACGCCGGCACCCAGAAGCTCACAGGCGAGGCCCTCACGGTCACGCTGAACGACGCCCCGCCCGACGCCACCGCCAAGCTTCCCGGGTATCCCGAGCCGCAGCCCGACTACCTGGTGATCCACCAGCAGGATCTCCAGGCCGTGGTGAACGCCCTGTGGCAGGGCGGCGCCGAGGGCATCAAGGTCATGGACCAGCGGCTGATCTCCACCAGCGCCGTGCGCTGCGTCGGCAACACCCTGATCCTCCAGGGCCGGGTCTACTCACCGCCGTACAAAATCACCGCGATCGGTGACCCGGAGAAGCTTCAGCAGGCGCTGTCCGAGAGTGAGGCGATCCAGAACTACATGGTGTACGTCGATGTGTACGGGCTCGGCTGGGAAGTCGAGGAGAACGGCACGGTGACTCTTCCCGGCTACTCGGGCACGGTGGACCTGCACTACGCGGAGCCCGTGGAATAGCGCCTGGTTTCACGTGGAACAAGCCGGTCCTTGAGAGGGCGGGTACCTCGCGCTGCCCACCTGCGAACCCGAGCGGGGGCACAGCCACCGGCTGATCGTCTGTACGCAGCCGGACTCGACCCAGCCTGCGGGAGGCCGGGAAACCGGGGGCCCTGCGCCGTTAGTCTGGTGCGGGTACGGCGTGAGCGGCGGTGCCGTGGGTCGACGGAAGGGACGGCATGTACGGCTGGATCTGGCGGCATCTGCCGGGGAACGCGTGGGTGAAGGCGCTGCTGTCACTCATGCTGGTCGTGGCCGCGGTCTACGTTTTGTTCCAGTACGTCTTCCCGTGGGCGGAACCGCTGCTTCCCTTCAACGATGTGACGGTGGACAACCAGTGAGCGCGCGCATTCTCGTCGTCGACAACTACGACAGCTTCGTCTTCAACCTGGTCCAGTACCTGTACCAGCTGGGCGCCGAGTGCGAGGTCCTGCGCAACGACGAGGTCGCCACCGCGCACGCGCAGGACGGCTTCGACGGCGTCCTGCTCTCCCCCGGCCCCGGCACCCCCGAGCAGGCCGGTGTCTGTGTCGACATGGTCCGGCACTGTGCCGCCACCGGCGTCCCCGTCTTCGGCGTCTGCCTCGGCATGCAGTCCATGCAGGTGGCGTACGGCGGGGTCGTGGACCGCGCGCCCGAGCTGCTGCACGGCAAGACCTCACCGGTCGAGCACGAGGGCAGGGGTGTCTTCGCCGGGCTGCCCTCGCCGTTCACCGCGACCCGCTACCACTCGCTGGCCGCCGAGCCCGCCACCGTCCCGGCCGAGCTGGAGATCACGGCCCGCACCCACGACGGGATCATCATGGGCCTGCGCCACCGGGAACTGCCCGTCGAGGGGGTGCAGTTCCATCCCGAGTCGGTGCTGACCGAGCACGGGCACCGGATGCTGGCCAACTGGCTCGTGGACTGCGGCGACCAGGGTGCGGTGGCCAGATCGGCGGGGCTGGCCCCGGTGGTGGGCAGGGCCACGGCGTGACCGCCCTGCGCCCCGAGCGCGAGTCCGGCACCGGCTACGGGGACGACCCCGGGTACGGCGCCGACGACCAGGGCACCTCGTACGGGCAGCAGCCGTACGGGGGGCCGGGTGCGTTCGGGAGCGCGTACGACGGTTCGGCGGTGCCGTACGACTATGGGGGCCGGCCCTCCCGGCCCGACCAGCCCGCTCAGCCCGACCAGCCCGCTCAGCCCGCTCAGCCCCAGCAGCCCGGGCCCGCTCAGCCCGCCCGGCTCGGCCGCCCTGACCAGCCCGCCCGGCCTGACCTGCGCGCCCAGCCCCAGCAGCCCGCTCAGGCTCAGCAACCGGCGCCGACTCATCCGTACGAGGAGACTCCGTCCGGCACCCGGATCCTCCCGACGATTCCGGCGGGCGAGGGCCGGCCCCGGCACCACCGCCCGCCACGGCCTCGCCCCCAGCCGCAGCCGCAGCCGCAGGCCCAGGCCCACCCCCTGCCCCAGCCTCACCCCCAGCCCCACCCGCACGCCCACCCCCGGCCCCACCCCCGGCCCGCCCCCCCGCCCGCCGACGACGAGACCGTCGCCCTCCGGATAGCCGAGCCTCCCGGCGCCGACGGGGCCATATCCGTCTCTGGAGCCTCAACGGCCCCCTCCGGCACCGATCCCGCGCTCGGCGGCCGTGCGGCCCGCAGGAAGGCCGCCAAACGGCGTAGCGGGCGCCGCGGCGGCAATGGCGCGGTCGCCGGACAGCCCACCGGGGACGAGACTCCCGCCGCCCCCCTCTCCCGGGTGGAGGCCCGCCGGCAGGCCCGCGCCCGCAAGGCGAGCCCCGCCGTGCTCGCGAGCCGGGCCGTCGGCGAGGTGTTCATCACGACCGGCGTCCTGATGCTGCTGTTCGTCACCTACCAGCTGTGGTGGACCAACGTCCGCGCGCACGCCCAGGCCGGACAGGAGGCCAGCGATCTCCAGGAGGACTGGGCCAGCGGCAAACGCGCCCCCGGCACCTTCGAGCCCGGCCAGGGCTTCGCCATCCTGCGCATCCCCAAACTGGACGTGGTCGTGCCGATCGCCGAGGGCGTCAGCACCGAGAAGGTCCTCGACAAGGGCATGGTCGGCCACTACGCCGAGGGCGAGCTGGACACCGCGATGCCCGGCGACCAGACCGGCAACTTCGGGCTCGCGGGCCACCGCAACACCCACGGCGAGCCGTTCCGGTACATCAACAAGCTCCAGCCCGGCGATCCCATCGTGGTCGAGACCCAGGACACGTACTACGTCTACAAGATGGCCTCGATCCTGCCGGAGACCGCGCCGAGCAACATCGGCGTCCTCGACCCCGTCCCCAAGGACGGGGGCTTCACCGAACCGGGGAGGTACATCACGCTGACGACCTGTACGCCCGAGTTCACCAGCACGTACCGGATGATCGTGTGGGGCGAGATGATCGAGGAACGGCCGCGCAGCGAGGGGAAGCCCGATGCGCTCATCAGTTAAGGGCAGATGACAGTGGCAGCGACCACCGACGACACCGAGAAGCACACCGACGCGCCCGGGTCCGGGACGGCGACCGCACCACCGCGCCGCAGGGCCGGCCGGCTCGCCCTGGCGGTCAGCGTCTTCGGTGAACTCCTCATCACGGCCGGGCTGGTGCTCGGCCTCTTCGTCGCCTACTCCCTGTGGTG
Organism: Streptomyces sp. NPDC056734; assembly: GCF_042790455.1. NCBI lineage: Bacteria > Bacillati > Actinomycetota > Actinomycetes > Kitasatosporales > Streptomycetaceae > Streptomyces > Streptomyces sp. NPDC056734. The sequence goes on along the minus strand of NZ_JBHTZD010000007.1, from coordinate 77,981 downwards.
GACCAATGTCCTGGCCGACCGCAAGGCGAGCGAGGAGGGCGACAAGGTCCGCGACAGCTGGACCGCCGAGGACCCCGGTGGATCCGGCGGATCCGGCGGATCCACCGGGCCCGGCGCGCTGGACACCGCGGACGGCGTCGGCTTCCTGCACGTCCCCGCGATGAGCGACGACGAGATCCTGATCAAGAAGGGCACCGACACCCAGCTCCTCAACGACGGTGTCGCCGGGTACTACACCGACCCGGTCAAGGCCGCCCTGCCCACCAGCGGCAAGAACGGCAACTTCTCGCTCGCCGCGCACCGCGACGGGCACGGCGCGAAGTTCCATGACATCGACAAGATCGAGAAGGGCGACGCGATCGTCTTCGAGACCAAGGACAACTGGTACGTCTACAAGGTCTACGCCCTGCTCCCGGAGACCTCGAAGTACAACGTCGACACCATCGGGCCCATCCCCGAGGAGTCCGGCAAGACGGAGGCCGGCAAGTACATCACGCTGACCACCTGCACCCCGGTCTTCACCAGCCGCTACCGGTACATCGTGTGGGGTGAGCTGGACCGGGTGGAGAAGGTGGACGAGAACCGCACACCGCCGGAAGAACTGCGCCAGAGCTGAGCGGCCCGCGAGGAAACGCCCCCCACGGGTTCGCGCCCCGCAAGAAAGGGCCCCGCCGGAAAAATCCGGCGGGGCCCACTCACTCTCCAGAATCTTCGGGCCAGTCAGACACCCGAGGTCAGTCGCCCCCGTCCCCGCCCCCGAGGAACCCGCCGCCGTCCCCGTTGCCCCCGCCGTTGTTCTGGCCGATCCCGGCGGTCGTCAGGGTGATCTGGGTGGCCGCGGGGTCGTCCACCTCGTTGCCGCCGCCCGGGTCCTGGCTGAGCACGAACGCCGTGTCGCTCTGGTCGCTGCCCGGGGCGAACTGGATGTTGGTGAAACCGGCCTGCTGGAGCAGCTGCCGGGCCTCGGCGACCGTACGGTTGGTGACGTCCGGCACCTGGACCTTCTGCTGCTCGAACTTGCCGACCTGGATCGTCACCGTCGAGCCCGGGTCGGCCGGGGTGCCGCCCGCCGGCGTGGTCGTGAGGACCTTGCCGTCCTGGTTCTGGTCCTGCGTCGGCACCTCCGTGCAGGTACCGGTGAGGTCGCTGGCCCCCATCTGGGCCACCGCCGCGTCACAGCTCTGGCCGATCACGTTCGGTACGACCGACTGCTCGACCTCCTTGGCGATGACCAGGGTGATGGTCGACCCCTTCTCCACCTCGGTGCCCAGCTCCGGCTTCTGTTCGAGGACGGTGTTCGGGTCCTCCGAGGACTCCTGCGTCTCCGTCTTGATCTCGAACTGGTACTCGTCGGCCTCCAGCTTCGACGTGGCCTCGTCGAGGCTGTCGCCGAGCACACTGGGCACGACCACCTTCGGCGCCCCGGTCGACACCACCAGACTGACCGTCGTGTTCTTGTCGACGCTCGTCCCCTGCGCAGGGTCCTGGTCGCAGACATTGCCCTTGGGCTGGTCCTCGCAGGGCTTGCTGCTGACCGAGATCTCCAGCTCGGCGTTGGTCGCCTGTTTCCGGGCGTCGTCCTCGGTCAGCCCGATGAAGTTGGGCACCGCGACCGTGTTGTTGCCGACGCCGTCGCCCGCGAACACCCACCGGCCGATCAGGATCGCGCCGACCAGCACCAGTACGGCGGAGACGGCCAGCAGGATCGTGGAGGTGCTGTTGCTCTTCTTCTGGCGGCGGCGGTCGGGGCGTTCGTCGTAGCCGTAGCCGCCGTCGTCCGGGTTCATCGGCGGCAGCATCGTCGTCACGCCGGCGTCCGCGGAGCGCAGGGCGGTGGTCGCCTGGTCGTCGGGATAGCCGCCGTAGCCGACCGAGCCCATCGCGGCCGTCGCCGCCACCGGCTGGCCGTCCAGACACGCCTCGATGTCGATGCGCATCTCGTCGGCCGACTGATAGCGGTAGTTGGGGTCCTTGACCAGCGCCTTCAGCACGATCGCGTCCATCTCCGGAGTGATCTCCGGGTCGAACACGCTCGGCGGCTGCGGCTCCTCGCGCACATGCTGATAGGCGACGGCGACCGGGGAGTCGCCGACGAAGGGGGGCCGTACCGTCAGCAGCTCGTACAGCAGGCAGCCGGTGGAGTACAGGTCGGAGCGGGCGTCGACCTGCTCGCCCTTGGCCTGCTCCGGGGAGAGGTACTGGGCGGTGCCGATGACGGCCGAGGTCTGCGTCATCGTCATACCGGAGTCGCCCATCGCACGGGCGATGCCGAAGTCCATCACCTTGACCTGGCCGGTGCGCGTCAGCATGACGTTCGCCGGCTTGATGTCACGGTGGACGATCTGGTTGCGGTGCGAGTACTCCAGCGCCTGGAGGATGCCGATGGTCATCTCCATCGACCGCTCGGGCAGCAGCTTGCGCCCGCTGTGCAGCAGCTCACGCAGGGTGGAACCCTCGACGTACTCCATCACGATGTACGGGATCGAGACCCCGTCGATGTAGTCCTCGCCGGTGTCGTAGACCGCCACGATCGCGGGATGGTTGAGCGAGGCGGCCGACTGGGCCTCCCGGCGGAACCGGGCCTGGAAGGACGGGTCGCGCGCGAGGTCCGCGCGCAGCGTCTTCACCGCCACGGTGCGGCCGAGCCGGGTGTCGTGCCCGAGGTAGACCTCCGCCATGCCACCACGACCGAGCACCTGGCCCAGTTCGTACCGGCCGCCGAGGCGACGCGGCTCTTCCATAGCTTCCTACCAGCCCTCTCCGTCGGTCCCGGTCCGCACATCTGTACGACCCGGAGGCTGCCGTCCGGGCCTACCGTACCCGGCTGGAATGGTGTGCCCCGGCCAAGCCCGTGACCCGATACCGGACCGGTATCGCACCGGGCACCGAGGTGAAAGGGACGTGACCGGGGTCACTGCTCGGCATCGATGACCGCCTCCATCACGCTCTTCGCGATCGGCGCCGCCAGACCGCCACCGGAGATGTCGCCGCGGTTGGCGTTCTCGTCCTCGACGACCACCGCCACCGCCACGGGGGAACCGGAGTCGGTCTTGGCGTAGGAGATGAACCAGGCGTACGGCTTCTCGCTGTTGTCCACACCGTGCTGGGCGGTACCGGTCTTGCCGCCGACGGTGACGCCGTCGATCTGCGCGGACTTGCCGGTGCCCTCGCTGACCACGGTCTCCATCATCGACTGGAGGATCTGCGCGTTCTCCGAGGAGAGCGGCCGGCTCAGCTCCTCCGGCTCGGTCTGCTCGATGGTGTCCAGGCTCGGCGCCTGGAGCTTGTCGACCATGTACGGGTTCATCAGCTTGCCGTCGTTGGCGATGGCGGCGGCGACCATCGCCATCTGGAGCGGGGTCGCGGCGGTGTTGAACTGGCCGATCGAGGACAGCGCCGTCTGCGAGGGGTTCATGTCGTCGGAGAACACCGAGGCGGTCGAGCGCACCGGCGTGAACTGCTCCGACGTGAACCCGAACTCGGTCGCCGTCTCCAGCATCTTCTCGTTGCCGAGGTCGGCGCCGACCTTGCCGAACACGGTGTTGCAGGACCACTGGAGCGCCACCCGCAGGGTCGCGTCCTCGCACGGGATGTTGCCGTCGTTGGGCAGCTCCGTGGTGGTGCCCTCCATGACCCACGGGTCCGGCGAGTCCGTCTTTGCGTCGGCGTCCTCGTACAGCCCGTGCTCCAGCGCCGCCGCCGCGGTGACCACCTTGAACGTCGAACCCGGCGGGTAGACCTCGCGCAGCGCCCGGTTCAGCATCGGGTCGTCGGGGTTCTCGTCCTTCTGGAGCTTGCCCCACGCCTCGGCGTCGGAGTCCGAGTAGCCCGCGATGGACGCCGGGTCGTACGACGGGTACGACGCCAGCGCCAGGATCTTGCCGGTGGCCGGCTCGATCGCGGCGACCGCGCCCTTGCCGCGCTCGGCGAGCCCCTCGTACGCCGCCTTCTGCGCGGCGGCGCTGAGGGTGGTGACGACGTTGCCGCCCTCCTTGGGCTTGCTGGTGAGCATGTCCAGGGTGTTGCGGAAGAACAGCCGGTCGTCGTTGCCGGTGAGGATGCCGTCCTCGATGCTCTCCAGCTGGTTGGCGCCGAACGCCTGCGAGGTGTAGCCCGTCACCGGCGCCCACATGGGGCCGTCGGTGTAGGTGCGGATGTACTGGAAGTCGCCGCCCTCGGCCTCGCGGTGGCCGGTGATCGCCTTGCCGTCCACGATGATGTCGCCGCGCGGGGTGGCGTACCGCTCGATGGCGACCCGGCGGTTCTTGGGGTCGCTCGCAAGTTCGTCGGCCTGGACGTACTGGAGCCAGTTGTCCCGCAGCAGCAGGGTCAGCACGAGCAGTCCGCAGAAGATCGCGATACGGCGCAGGGGCTTGTTCATGACGGGCGGACCACCTGGGTCATCTCGGCGTCGGGGTGGGGCGCCGGGGCCGGCGCCGGGCGGCGGGCGGTGTCGCTGATCCTGATCAGGATGGCGATCAGCGCCCAGTTGGCGATCACGGAGGAACCACCGGCCGCGAGGAACGGCATGGTCATACCGGTCAGCGGGATGAGGCCCATGACACCGCCGGCGACGACGAAGACCTGGAGCGCGAAGGCACCGGACAGGCCGATGGCGAGCAGCTTGCCGAACGGGTCGCGGGCGGCGAGCGCGGTGCGCACCCCGCGCTCCACGATCAACGCGTAGATCAGCAGGACGGCCATGAGCCCGGCCAGGCCCAGCTCCTCGCCGAAGGTGGCGAGGATGAAGTCGGAGTTGGCGGCGAACCGGATCAGATCGGAGTGGCCCTGCCCCCAGCCGGTACCCAGCGTGCCGCCGGAGCCGAACGCCCACAGCGCCTGCATCGCCTGCTCGGAGTGGCCGGCCACGCCCTCCTGGCTGAGCGTGTACTCGCGCATCGGGTCCAGCCAGGCGTCCACGCGCTGCTGGATGTGTGTCTCGAAGGAGGCCACGCCGACCGCGCCGACCGCGGACATCAGCAGACCGAAGACGATCCAGCTGGTCCGCTCGGTGGCGACGTACAGCATGATGACGAACATTCCGAAGAACAGCAGCGAGGTGCCGAGGTCCGTCTCGAAGACCAGGATCAGGATCGACATCGCCCAGACCACCAGGATCGGGCCGAGGTCGCGCCCGCGCGGCAGATACAGGCCCAGGAAGCGGCGGCTGGCCAGCGCCAGCGCGTCCCGCTTGACCATCAGATAGCCGGCGAAGAACACCGCCAGCACGATCTTGGCGAACTCACCGGGCTGGATGGAGAATCCGGCGACCGAGATCCAGATCTTCGCGCCGTACAGATCCTGGCCGAGCCCCGGCACCAGCGGCAGCAGCAGCAGGATCAGCGCGCCGACCATGGAGATGTAGGTGTAGCGCTGGAGGACCCGGTGGTCCTTGAGGAAGATCAGCACCACGATGGCGAGCGCGATGCCGAGCGCCGTGTACATCAGCTGGTTCGGTGCCGCGCTGCCCGCCTGCCCGATCTCCTGGAGCAGCGGCGACTGGTCGAGCCGCCAGATGGCGACCAGCCCGAGTCCGTTCAGCAGGGTGGTCAGCGGCAGCAGCAGTGGATCCGCGTACCGGGCGAACTTGCGTACGACGAGATGGGCGACGCCCGCCAGCAGACCCAGGCCCAGACCGTAGCCGAGCAGGCCGGCCGGCACCTCGTCGTTGATCGCGAGGCCCACATTGGCGTAGGCGAAGACCGGGATGGCGACGGCGAAGACCAGCAGCGCCAGCTCGGTGTTGCGCCGGCTGGGCGCGCCGATCGCGCCGATCGTGGACGTGTGCTGCGTCGACGGGTTGGTAGTACTGCTCATCGTGTGACAGGGCCTCTCACGGCGTGCCTACTGCGTACCGCAATTGGAGACGACCTTCTGCTCTTCCTCCGACAGGCTCGGGCCGGGGCTGGGAGTGGTCGCGGGCGGGGACGTGGACTGGTCGGGGTTCGGGGACGACGACTCCGCCGGTTCGGTCGATGGACCGGCCGACGGGGTCGGCGTCGGTGTCGCCTTTGACGTGAAGGAGGCAGGCGTGGTTCCCGTGGTTCCGCCGGCCTCGCCCTCGCCGGTCTCGGCGTTCTGCGCGCTCTCGGCCGCCTGGCGCTCCGCCTGCTTCTGGCACGCGGACGCCTGGAGGGCCAGCTCGTCGATCTTCGCCTGGGCGTTCTTCAGATCGCCCTCGGCGATGGTGGCCTCCACCATCTTCTGCTGGTAGGGCGGCAGGTACTTGAGTTCGATCTCGGGGTGGTCGCGCTCGACCTCCGACAGCGAGACCCAGGCCAGATCCTGGCTGATGCCCCGGTACAGGGCGACATGCTCGCCGTTGGTGCCGACGTAGTACTGGGTCTGGGTCCAGCGCCAGCCGCCGTACAGCCCGCCGCCGATCACCGCCAGCGCCAGCACCCCGTAGATCGAGCGCTTGAGCCAGCGGCGGCCCTTGCGGGGCTTGATGAAGTCGTCGTCGCCGTACTCGCCGAAGCCGTCGGTGGGGACGTAGCCGGTGGTGTCGCCGGAGCCGGGCGGGCCGAACTCGCCGCCGCCCTGTCCGGGCACCTGGCGGCCGAGGCCGGAGGCGCGGCCGGCCGGGGTCTGCATGATGCCGTTGTCGTTGAGCTGGTGCTGGGTCTCGGCGACCGCGCCGACGATCACCGGGGCGTCGGAGAGCTGCCCGGCGAGGGTGTCGGGGGTGTCCAGGTCCAGCACGTCGGCGATGATCACCGTGATGTTGTCGGGGCCGCCGCCGCGCAGCGCGAGCTGGATCAGCTCGTGCACGGTCTCCTGCGGGCCCTGGTAGCTGGCGAGGGTGTCCTCCAGCGTCTGGTGCGAGACCACGCCGGACAGCCCGTCGGAGCAGATCAAGTACCGGTCGCCCGCCCGGACTTCCCGGATCGACAGATCCGGCTCGACATGGTCGCCGGAGCCCAGCGCCCGCATCAGCAGGGAGCGCTGCGGATGGGTGGTGGCCTCCTCCTCGGTGATCCGGCCCTCGTCGACGAGCCGCTGCACCCAGGTGTGGTCCTGCGTGATCTGGGTGAGGACGCCGTCGCGCAGCAGATACGCGCGCGAGTCGCCGACATGGACGAGACCGAGGCGCTGGCCGGTCCACAGCAGGGCGGTGAGCGTGGTGCCCATGCCCTCCAGCTGGGGGTCGTCCTCGACCATCGCGCGCAGCTGGTCGTTGGCCCGCTGCACGGCGGTGCCGAGCGAGGTGAGGATGTCGGAGCCCGGGATGTCGTCGTCGAGGGCGACGATGGTGGAGATGGCCTCGGAGGAGGCGACCTCCCCGGCGGCGGCGCCGCCCATGCCGTCGGCGATGGCGAGCAGCCGCGGACCGGCGTAACCGGAGTCCTCGTTGCCCTCCCGGATCATGCCCTTGTGCGATCCGGCGGCGAAGCGCAGTGACAGGCTCATGCCCACCTCGCCCGTCGGCTCCGGGTACAGCCGGTCGTGTCGAGCCACACTGCCCACCCTCCGGTCGGGAGCGTGCGAGGGTCCCGGGTGAGGGCCGCCGCCGCGCGCTCGCTCCGCTCGCGCTCACTCATGATGTAGCACTACTTCCGCAGCTCGATGACCGTCTTGCCGATGCGGATCGGCGCACCCAGCGGAATCGGCGTGGGGGTCGTCAGCCGGTTCCGGTCGAGATACGTGCCATTGGTGGAGCCGAGGTCCTCCACGATCCACTGGCCGTCCCGGTCCGGGTAGATCCTGGCATGGCGGCTGGAGGCGTAGTCGTCGTCCAGCACGATGGTGCTGTCGTGCGCGCGGCCCAGCGTGATGGTCTGGCCCTGGAGCGCGACGGTGGTGCCGGTGAGGGTGCCCTCCGTCACCACCAGCTTGGTCGGTGCGTTACGGCGGGACCGGCCGGCGGCCGGCTGCTGGCGCTGCTGCGGAGGCGCCTGGCGGGCCGCTTGCTGCGGCCGGCCGGAATCTCGTCGGGACCCGCGCTGAGTGACGCGCGTACCGAACAGATCGCTGCGGATGACCTGCACGGCCACGATCACGAACAGCCACAGTACGGCCAGAAAACCCAGCCGCATGACCGTGAGGGTCAGCTCTGACATTGCCCCCGGTTCACCCTTCGGCTTGCCTATAGATAACGGTGGTACTGCCCACGACGATCCGCGAGCCGTCGCGGAGCGTAGCGCGGGTGGTGTGCTGCCCGTCCACCACGATGCCGTTGGTGGACCCGAGATCCTGGATCGTCGAGGGCGTTCCGGTCCGGATCTCGCAGTGCCGGCGGGAGACGCCGGGGTCGTCGATCCGCACGTCGGCTTCGGTGCTGCGGCCCAGCACGAGCGTCGGGCGGGAGATCTGGTGGCGGGTGCCGTTGATCTCGATCCAGTGTCTGGTACGGCCGCCCGCGCCGGCGCCCGTGCTCGGTCCGGCGGGGACCGCCGCGGGCGGCGGATACCCGTACCCCCCGCCCTGGCGCGCGCCGCCGGGTGGCGGGGCGGCGGGCATGGGGGGAGCGCCGGCGGGCTGGGCCGGATAGCCGGGGCCGCCGGCGGGCCGCTGCGGGCCGGGGGGCGGAGGCGTGATCGGCCCCGAGGGGCCGGGCTGGCTGGTGGAGGAGGCGAGCGTCCGGCTGCGCACCCGGTACAGGCCGGTGTCGAGATCCTCCGCCTTCTCCAGATTGACCTTGATCGGCCCCAGGAAGGCGTACCGCTGCTGCTTGGCGTAGTCGCGCACCATCCCGGCCAGCTCGTCCCCGAGCTGCCCGGAGTAGGGGCTGAGCCGCTCGAAGTCCGGCGCGCTCAGCTCCACGATGAAGTCATTGGGTACGACGGTCCGGTCCCGGTTCCAGATCGTGGCGTTGTTGTCGCACTCGCGCTGGAGCGCACCGGCGATCTCCACGGGCTGGACCTCGGACTTGAACACTTTGGCGAAGGTGCCGTTGACCAGACCTTCGAGACGCTGCTCGAATTTCTTCAGGACTCCCATGGGGCACCTCCTCCGTCGTTGCCACTGTGGGTACTGCGGGTACTACGGGTGTTGCATGAAATACGGGTACTGCGAGTAGTGCGGGTGTCACGGACGGTGCGCGCGGTGCGCGTGCCGCTCTGTGTGGTGCTCTGCTTACCAGTACTGCTTACTTGGTAGTGCTTACTGATCGTATCCACGCGCGGCTCAATCGGCTGGTTCCCCCTGTCGGGCCGGTCGACGGGTTTCGTCGACGGATTGTCGACGCCTGCGACCGTTCCCGCTGGAGCGCCTCTTCGAACTCCTTCCGGCTTCCCCTCCGGCCCTTTCCGGCTCCTTCCGGCCCTTCCGGGGCGTGGCCCTGCCCAAAGGATCGTAGAGGCGGCCGGTGACCAGTGTCCCGCACTGGGCTGTGGAGACCGCCCGGCTCCGGGCGGGACGGGGTGGACCGGTACGAGGTTGATACGTGGGCGGGGGGTTTGTCGGGGGCGGTGGGGAGGGGTGGGGCGGAGGTGTCGGGACGGGGCGGGGCAGGGCCCTCACAAGGGCTCCTGCTCGGGATGAGCGATGTGAATCCACCGGGTCCAGCATGCTAATGTTCTGCGTGTCGGAAGGCGCCAGCCCCCAGCGGGGCGAGGCCCGAGGACACACCCAATGCGCGGGTGGCGGAATAGGCAGACGCGCTGGATTCAGGTTCCAGTGCCCGCAAGGGCGTGGGGGTTCAACTCCCCCCTCGCGCACCACGAAGAACCGACGAACGGGTCTTCACCAGTGACGGAAGTCACGGTGAGGGCCCGTTTTTCGTTGGTGGGGTGGGTGGGGGGAAGTGGCGGTGAGGTATGTCACGGTCGGGGACGGTCACGAGCGTAGGTATGCCAGTACCGCCAGGACTCTGCGGTGGGTTTCCGTTGTGGGGGGTAGGTCGAGTTTCGTGAGGATGCTGGTGATGTGTTTGCCTATCGCCGCTTCCGAGACGAACAGGGCGCGGGCGATGGCGCTGTTGGAGCTGCCCTGGGCGATGAGGGCGAGGACTTCGTGTTCTCGGGGGGTGAGGCGTTCCAGGGGGTCTCGGCGGCGGCGGAGGAGTTGGCGGACGACCTCCGGGTCGACGACCGTGCCGCCTGCGGCCACCTTGGTCAGGGCCTCGGTGAATTCCGCTACCTGGCCCACTCGGTCCTTGAGGAGGTAGCCGACGCCGGTGCCGTCGCCGGAGTCGAGGAGGTCGGCGGCGTAGGTGCGCTGGACGTACTGGCTGAGGACCAGGACCGGGAGGGTGGGGCGGTGTTCGCGGAGGCGGATCGCGGCCCGGAGGCCCTCGTCCTGGAAGCCGGGGGGCATGCGGACGTCGGTGACCACGATGTCGGGGGCGTGGTCGGTGACCGCGGTGATCAGGGACCGCGCGTCGCCGACGGCTGCGGCGACCTCGTGGCCGCAGCGTTCCAGGAGGGCGATGAGGCCGTCGCGGAGCAGGACGCTGTCCTCGGCCAGTACTACGCGCAGCACTCGGTCTCGGTCCGCTCGCAAGGGATCTCCACACGCAACAGGGTCGGTCCGCCCGGCGGACTGGACAGCGCGAGTGTGCCATTCAGGACCGATACGCGGTCGGCCAGGCCCGTCAGGCCCGTGCCCCTCGCCGGGTCGGCGCCGCCGTTCCCGTTGTCCTGGATGGTCAGGAGGAGGCGGGCCGCCCGGTGCGCCCCGGTGACCCGCGCCCGGGTCGCGGCGCTGTGCCGGGCCAGGTTGGCGAGCGCCTCGCAGACCACGAAGTACGCGGCGGCCTCCACCGACCGGGGGAGGCGCCCCGGCAGGTGGAGTTCGACGTCCACGGGGACGGCCGAGCGGTCGGCGGCGTCGGTGACGGCGGCCTCCAGGCCGTAATCGGCCAGCACCTGGGGGTGGATGCCGTGGATCAGTTCGCGCAGTTCCGCCAGGGCCTTGCCCGCCTCCTCGTGGGCCCTCGCCAACTGGTCGGCCAGCGGGCCCGGCGGGACGTCCAGGCGGGCCAGGCCCAGGGTCATCGACAGGGCCACCAGGCGCTGCTGGGCCCCGTCGTGCAGATCGCGCTCTATGCGACGCCGTTCGGCCTCGAAGGCGTCCACCAGACGGAGGCGGGAGCGGGACAGTTCGACCAGCCGGGCGCCCAGTTCGGCGTCGCGCGGGGCGATCAGCAGCCGGGCCAGTTCGGCGCGGGCGCCCGCGGCGGCGCCGAGCGCGTAGCCGCCCAGCGCCAGCAGCACCAGGCCGACGACGGCCACGCCGAACGCCGTCGGCCAGTCCGTCACCGTCCACTGCTTGAGGACCTTCGCCTCCTCGCCCCCGCCGATGACGGCCAGTTGGAGGGGAGTGGTGATCAAGGAGAGGGGGCAGAGGAGGGCCGCCGTGAGGATCAGGGCGTCCGCCGGCCAGAGGATCAGGGCGAGGAGGAAGGTGTATCCCAGTTCGCGCCAGGTGGTCTGGTCGCGCAGCCGGGTGCGCAGCCATGGCCAGGCGCCGGGTTCGGTGACCGGCTGGTGCGGGTTTCGTGCTGGGTCCTGGTCGACCAGGCGCAGCCGGTGCCGTTCCAGCCGGGCCACCGGCAGGCCCGCCAGCGCCGTCAGCACCAGCAGCGGCAGCCCCACCAGCACGATCGCCAGCAGCCCGCCGACGGTCACCGCGGTCGCCATGGCCGCCAGCGCGACTAGCCCGGCCAGCGCCCCGGTCAGCAGGTAGGCGGCCGACCGCCACGGCCACCAGGACGTGACGAAGCCGGGGCCGGACATGGCCTGCCAGACGTTGCGTGGGTGCATGCCCGTCACCGTAGGACCGGTTCGGCGGCGGGCACCATCGGGTCGGGGGGTGGGGTGGGGGTAGTGCCGGCCCTACCTCGGGTCTCGGTTCTGCCGCAATGCGCCGGGGTGGCTTCGGGGGGTTTGGTGGGGCTACCCGGGCCGGGCCGGTCGGGTTGGCCCGGTGGGTCGGTTTCCCACTCCGACCCCGGTTCTCGCCCTTCTCCGTTCCGGTCCGGTTCTCACTTCCGTCCACCCGTCCGACACGCAAGGGGAACGATGAACGACGACGCGATCCGGCTGCGGGCCGTCAGCCGGTCGTACGGGGTCGGCGGCAGTGCCGTCACCGCGCTCGACCGGGTCTCGCTGGGCTTTCCCCGGGCGACCTTCACCGCCGTCATGGGGCCCTCTGGGTCCGGCAAGTCGACGCTGCTCCAGTGCGCGGCGGGGCTGGACCGGCCCACCTCGGGGTCGGTGACCGTGGGGGAGACCGAGCTGACCGGGTTGAGCGAGACCCGGCTGACGCTGCTGCGGCGCGAGCGGATCGGGTTCGTCTTCCAGGCGTTCAACCTGCTGCCGTCGCTGACCGCCGAGCAGAACGTGTTGCTGCCGCTGCGGCTGGCCGGCCGGCGGGTGCCCCGGGCCCGGGTGCGTGAGGTGCTCGACCGGGTCGGCCTCGGCGACCGCGCCCGGCACCGGCCGGCCGAACTGTCCGGTGGCCAGCAGCAGCGCGTCGCGCTCGCCCGCGCCCTGATCACCCGGCCCGAGGTGCTGTTCGCCGACGAGCCGACCGGCGCGCTCGACTCGCGTACCGGCCGTGAGGTGCTCGGCCTGCTGCGGGGCATGGCCGACCGGGAGGGCCGGACGATCGTCATGGTCACCCACGACCCGGTCGCCGCCGCCTACGCCGACCGCGTGGTCTTCCTGGTCGACGGCCGCGTCGACGGCGAACTGGCCGGGGCGGGCGCCGACCGGATCGCCGCCCGGATGACCGGGCTGGAGGCCACGCCGTGCTGAGCGTCGCCCTGCGCACCCTGCGTACCCGCTGGGTCACCTTCGCCGGCAGTTTCGTCGCCCTGTCGCTGGGCGTGGCGCTGATCGCCGTCATGGGGCTGGCCCTCGCCTCCTCCCTGGACGCGCCCGAGCGGGTGCCGGAGCGGTTCGCCGCCGCGCCGGTCGTCGTCCAGGGGCAGGACACCCTGACCGTGTCCACGCCGATCGGCGACCGCAGCCAGGAACTCGCCCTGCCACGGGCCGTGCCCGCCGCGACGGTCGCCGCGCTGCGCGGCCTCGGGACCGTCGTCGAGGACCGGTCGTTCGCCGTACGGGCCGTCGGCGGGCCCGCCGATCTGGTGGGCCACCCCTGGTCCACGGCCGCCTTCGCCCCGTACGAGATCGACCAGGGGCGGGCGCCCGTGGCCGCCGACGAGGTCGTCGTCAGCGGGGACTGGGTGCGGCCGGGCGGGGAGGTGCGGACCGGTGACGGGACCCTGCGGGTCGTCGGTACGGTGACCGGGCTCGGTTTCGAGAACGCCGTGTTCTCCACCGACGCCCGCGCCGCCGAACTGGCGCCGGTCAGCCATCAGCTGGTCGTGGACGCCGATCCGGCGGCCGTGCGGGAGGCGGTGCGCGGCAGCGGCGCCGAGGTGCTCACCGGGAACGCGCGCCGGTACGCCGACGCCGACCCGGACCGCGACAGCGAGGCCCTCACCGCGATGAACGCCCTGTTCGGCACGGCCGGCGGGGTCACCGGGTTCGTGTCGGTCTTCGTCGTCGCCTCCACCTTCGCCTTCGCCGTCGCCCAGCGGCGCCGTGAGTTCGGGCTGCTGCGCACCGCCGGGGCCACCCCCGGGCAGCTGCGCCGGATGGTCGTCGCCGAGGCGCTGGGCGTCGGGGTGCTCGCCTCCGCCGCCGGGTGCGTGCTCGGCTGGTACGGGGCGCCGAAGCTCGCCCGGTGGGCGGTGGGGGAGGGGCTCGCGCCGCGCTGGTTCGGCATCGGTGACCATGTCTGGCCGTACCATCTGGCCTTCTGGACCGGGCTGCTGGTGGCGCTGTGCGGGGTGCTGGCCGCGTCCTGGCGGGCCGGGCGCACCAGTCCGGCCGAGGCGCTGCGCGAGGCGTCCGTGGACAGCCGGGCGATGACCCGGGGGCGTCTCCTGTGCGGCGCGGCCCTGCTGGCGACCGCCGTCGTGATGCCGGTGCCGGCCCTGGTGGGCGATCCGGGCGAGCTGTTGCAGCGCAAGACCTATGTGAGCCGGCCGATGCTGCTGATCACCGCCGTCGCGCTGCTCGCGCCGGTCGTGGTCCGGCCGCTGACCCGGCTGATCGCCTGGCCGCTCGCCCAACTGCCCGGCGCCACCGGGATGCTGGTACGGGAGAACGCCGCCGCCGGGGTGCGCCGTACCGCCGCCGTCGCGGCGCCCGTGCTGGTCACCGTCGCGCTGGCGGGCTCGCTGCTGGGCGCCACCGCGACCCTCGACGCGGCCGAGGCCGCCGAGGTCCGGGAGCGGACCGCCGCCGACCTCGTGGTCGTCCCGGCCGGGGGCACCGGCTTCGACGCCGCGACCGTCGCGCGGCTGGCGGCGGTGCCGGGCGCCGAGATCGCGGCCGGTGCGTCCAGTGCCGTGTATGTGCTGGAGGACGGCGTCGCGCTGGTCCGGTCCGACGCCCGTGCCGTCGAGCCCGGACCGCTCGCGGCGACCGCCTCGCTCCCGCTGGCCGCCGGGAAGGTGAGCGACCTTGACGATGGCTCGATCATCGTCAATGAGGAGTGGGAACGGCACACCGTCGGTGACCGGGTGGACGTGTGGCTCGGGGACGGGACGCCCACCTCCCTGACGATCGCCGCCGTCATGACCGTCGGGACCGGTGACAACGGGGTGTACGTCACTCCGCGCAACGCCCCCGCCGCGCCCGTCGACCGGGTCGACGTGCGCCTTGAGGACGGGGGCGACGCGGGTGCCGTGGCCGCCGGGCTGCGGGAGGCCGTGGGGGGCTCGGGGGCCTCGGGCGGGGAGGTGTTCGGGCGGGACGCCTGGGTGGCTTCGGCCCAGCCCGAGGCCAACCCCACCACCCGTACGGGCTTCTTCCTGGTCCTCGGTATCGCCCTGCTCTACACCGGCATCTCCCTCGCCAACACCATGGTCATGGCCACCTCCGACCAGGTCCGTGAGCTGGCGGCGCTGCGGCTGGCCGGGGCCACCACCTGGCAGGTGCTGCGGCTGGTGGGCGCCGAGGCGCTGATGGTCGTCACCGTCGGCGGGGTCCTGGGCGCGCTGGTCGCCGCCGTCAATCTGCTCGGCATGTGGGGCGCGCTCGGCCTGCTGTCGGTGTGGACGCCGGTCGAGATGCCCTGGGGCGCGCTCGGCGTGGTCATGGCCGCGTGTGCGGTGCTCGCGGTCGGGTCGGCGGTGGTGTCGGTGGTGGTGTCGGGCGTGGTGTCGGGGGTGGTTCCGGCCGGGCTTCGCCTGCGGCGGCGGGCGGTGCGGCGGGCGGGTGGGGCGCTGCGGGAGTGATCCGCCGTCCGCCGGCCGGGTCTGGCTGCGACGCTCCCCCCTGTCCTCCGGTGGACCCCGGGCCCTGGGCCTGACGCAAAACGCTCGTCGGCTGTACGGTTCCCGGGTTGAGGTTCGTGTGGATGTGCGTGTGTACGTACGGGGGAGGCGGTTTCTCGTGGGTGAGTCCGGAGTGCGGATTCCTCAGGTCGCGGGGTTTGCCGAGCGGGCCGCCCAGGGGCCGGGTTCGGCCAAGGAGTCGGTCAAGGGTTCGGCGAAGGATCCGGCCAAGGGCTTGGCGAAGGATCCGGCGAAGGATTCGGTCAAGGAGGAGGGCAAGGCGCTGCGGGAGCGGGTGCCCAGGCGCACGCACGCCCTGTTCGACCTCGACGCCGGACGCCCCGACGCGGTGACGGCGGTCGAGGAGTCGAACCGGGGCCGGATCCCGGAGCTGACCCCGATCAGGGTCGGGCGGATGGCGGCCACGCCCTTCGCGTTCCTGCGCGGCTCGGCCGGGCTGATGGCGTACGACCTCGCCCGCACCCCCATGACCCGGGTCCGCGCCCAGATCTGCGGGGACGCCCACGCGGCGAACTTCGGGCTGTACGGCGACGCGCGCGGCCGGCTGGTCATCGACCTCAACGACTTCGACGAGACGGTGCACGGCCCCTGGGAGTGGGACCTCAAGCGGCTCGCCACGTCCCTGGTGCTGGCCGGGCGGGAGGCGGGCGCGGCCGAGGACGTCTGCCGTGCGGCGGCGCACGACGCGGTCGGCGCCTACCGGCGCACCATGCGGCTGCTGGCCCGGCTGCCCGTCCTCGACGCCTGGAACGCCATCGCCGACGAGGAACTCGTCTCCCACACCGACGCCCACGATCTGGTGGGCACCCTGGAACGGGTCTCGGAGAAGGCGCGGGGCAACACCAGCGGACGGTTCGCCGCCCGGTCCACGGAGCCGACGCCGGACGGCGGACGCCGGTTCGTGGACGCGCCGCCCGTGCTGCGCCGGGTGCCGGACGCGGAGGCGGCGGCCGTGGTCGCGTCGCTGGAGGCGTACGTCGGCTCCCTCGCCGAGGACCGGCACCCGCTGCTCGCCCGGCACGCGGTGCACGACGTGGCGTTCCGGGTGGTCGGCACGGGCAGCGTGGGGACCCGGTCGTACGTCGTGCTGCTCCTGGACCACCAGGGCGAGGCGCTGATACTCCAGGTCAAGGAGGCCCGTCCGTCCGTGCTGGTGCCCCATCTGCTGACCGCCGGGTTCGAGGTGCCGGACGTGGCGCACGAGGGGCGCCGGGTGGTCGCCGGGCAGAAGCGGATGCAGGTCGTCAGTGACATCCTGCTGGGCTGGACCAGCGCCGACGGACGGCCCTTCCAGGTGCGCCAGTTCCGCAATCGCAAGGGGAGCGTGGATCCCGCCGAGCTGTCCGCCGACCAGCTCGACGACTACGCCCGGATGACCGGCGCGCTCCTCGCCCGCGCCCACAGCCACAGCACCGACCCCCGCCTCCTGGCCGGTTACTGCGGCAAGAACGAGGAACTCGACGAGGCCATGGCCGCCTTCGCCACGTCCTACGCCGACCGCACCGAGGCCGACCACGCCGACCTGACGGCGGCGGTGCGGGCGGGGCGGGTGGCGGCGGAGGTGGGGGTTTGAGGGCTCAGGGCTGAGGGCTGAGCTGAGGGCTCAGGGCTGAGGCTGAGGGGGTGCCCGTTGGGGCGGGGGCCTGGGGGGCGGTCGCCTTCGCGTCCGGACTGGGGCCGCCTTCGCCTTCGTACTCCGGCCGCCTTCATCCCCGTATCCCGGCCGACCTGACCCCCGTATCCCCCAGGTCATCACCCCCGTACCCCGCCGTCCTCCCGTCTGTTGTGGACGACCGCCCCGGCTCGTCCCGTGCAGCCGTGGCCTACGCTGGGCGGGTGACGACCCCGGAAGCTGATCATTCACGGCCCGAGGCCCGGCTGGAGAAGGCCGTGCGGGCCGCTGAGCAGGCGCTGATCGAGTTCGAGATCGCGGTGGAGACCTTCCGGGTCGAGGTGGAGAACTTCTCCCGGCTGCACCACCAGCGACTCGGCCCGATGTACGCGCGGCTCGAAGAGCTGGACGCGCAGCTCGCCGAGGCCCGGGCAGCCCGCAGCGGCGACCCGGCCGACCTGGCCAAGGCCCGGGAACTGCGGGCGCGGGTCATGCCCATGCCGGACGTGGAGGAGCTGTTCCACGGCTGGATGGACGGCGACGGGCTCTTCCCGGAGGCCGTGGCGATGCTCACGGACCAGCCGGTACGGCCCCCGCAGCGGGTCCGCCCCAGCGACGAGGCCCGCCGCCGCTACCGCGAGCTGGCCCGCAAGGCCCACCCCGACCTGGCCCAGGACGAGGCCGAGCGCGCCCGGCGTGAGGAGTTCATCACGCGCGTGAACGCCGCCTATGCCCGCGGCGACGAGACGGAACTGGCCGAACTGGCCGAGGAGTGGGCCGCCGGGCCGCTGCCGAAGGAGCCGGGGCCGATCGAGAACGAGGAGCTGTACGCCCGCCTCGACTGGCTCGCCCGGCGCAAGGAGCTTCTCAGCGTGGTGGTGAGGGAGCTGGAGGAGAGCGCGATCGGCTCGATGCTGAAGCTCGCCCCCGACGACCCCGACCGGCTCCTCGACGAGATCGCCGACCAGCTGATCGCGGAGGTGGCCCAGCGGGAGGCCGAGCTGGCGGAGGCGGCGACTTAGGGCGTCCCTGGTCGGGTGGCAGGCCGCCCTTGGCCGGGGCGCGGTCGGGTAGCGTCGGTGCCATGAATTTCGGAGCTGGTGTGCCCACGGTCCAGGTCAGCGACCTCAAGGACGGCGACTTCCTGCTGGACGTCCGTGAGCATGACGAATGGCAGGCCGGTCACGCCGCGGCGGCGCTGCACATCCCGATCGGCGAGTTCGTCGCCCGCTACGGCGAGCTGACCGAGGCGGCCCCGCAGGACGGCCGGGTGCATGTCATCTGCCGCTCCGGCGCCCGCTCGGCCCAGGTCGCCCAGTACCTCGTCCAGCAGGGCATCGACGCCGTGAACGTGGCCGGTGGGATGCAGGTCTGGGAGGCGGCGGGGCACTCCGTGGTGACCGACAAGGGCGAGGCGGGTTTCGTCCTCTAGCCGCGTCTCGCCGCGTCTCGCCGCCTCTAGCCGCGTCTCGCCGTTGGCCGTCTTTGGAGCGTCGCTCGGCCCAGGGGGTGGGGCGCCGGCAGGTCGGCCAGCGACTCGTCGTGCGCCGCCGCCGGGGCGAGCGACAGCCGTCCAGGTGCTTGGGCGGGGTGTGGTGCCGGTGCGGGGGGTATTCCACGTCGGCGCCGTCCCCCGGGCAGGTGCTGCGCCGTCTGCATCACCCGCCGTACCTCGTCCGCCGCCATATCGCCGGACACGGGCAGCGCGCCCGAGTCGCCTGGAACGGGGCGATCGGATGCCCGAACTGCTTCGGCTCGCTTGCGTGCGCACTTGTCATCCGCAGCATCCGGGTACCTAGCGCGAGCGGGCATGTCCCGGTGGCCAGTACGTCGCGCAGCCACTTCCGTGATCTGGGCCCCGTCCGGCCGCAGTTCGCCGAGCCGTTCACCGGAGGTCGAGACCTGCTCGGCCGGCGCGGTCCCCGGATGCCCGCGCGGCACCAGCACCAGCGCGGGCACGGCCCGGTCGTCGTCGGTGTGCGCGGGTACGAGGGTCCAGTCGGCCTCGTACGCCCAGGGCACCGCCGTCTGAATCCCGTCCAGCACTCGGCGGCCGCCGTCCCGCCGGGTGGTCACCGTGCGCGGATCGGCGTCGGCGCTCTCGCCCACAACGCGCGGTCCAGGTTGTCGGCGACCGGCTCGGAGGTGAGCGGCGGACTCGGTACGGCGTCCGGGGCCACCCTCGGGAAGGGGTGCGGGAACGGGTGCGGGCGGCGCCTGGACACTTGGCCTGCGGGGGTGTGCGGGGCGGGGTGGGGCTGAGTACCGTTCGCGTTCGAGCATCGTCGGCGAGCACTGGCGGCGAGGGGCGCGGTGCGGGTGGCATCGGAAACCGGGACGGAATTCGGAAACCGGGACGGAATCGGAATCGGGGCGGAATGGACGCGCACGGCGCGGAGGACGCGGAGCGGGTGCCGCCCGGTGGGGATCGGGTGCCGTCGGATGCGGACCGGGTGTCGCCGGGCGTCGAAGGGGTTCCGCCGGAGGTGGACCGGGTGCCGTCGGGCGTGGATCGGGTGTCGTCGGGCGTGGACGTGGGGGTGCGTGGCGCGGGGCGGGGGGCAGGGGGCTCGGGCCACAGGGCGCGGGGCGCGGGGCAGGGGACGCCGGGCGAAGACGTGGGGGCGCCGGGCGCGGATCGAGGGTCGCGGGGTGCGGACCAGGACCCGCGGGGCGTGGGCGACGCGGCACCGGACGTCGAAGACGGGGTACCGGGCGACGATCTGGAGGCGCGAGGCGCGGGCCAGGGCGCAGCGGGCGCGGATCAAGGGTCGCGGGGTGCGGGCCAGGAAGCGCCGGGCGCGGGCGACGCGGCGCCGGGCGTCGAAGGCGCCGCCCCGGGCGTCGACCCAGACCAACCCACCCCCGCCGGGAAAGCCACCCCCGTACCCCCCGTACCCCCACCACCCCCTCCCCCCTCCCCCCGCACCGGCATATCCGCCCTCACCCTCCCCTATCAGGTGGGTGTCGCTCTGGTGGTGGCGGTGGTGGGGGTGGCCGTGTGTGTGCATGTCGGGATGGTGTTTCTGCATGTGGCGCCCTCGAACACGGTGACCAAGCAGCACGGTGAGGCGATAGACGACTGGATCTATCCGGAGTTCGAGCAGAACTGGAAGCTGTTCGCCCCGAACCCGCTCCAGCAGAACGTCTCCGTCCAGGTCCGCGCCCAGATCCGGACGCCCGACGGCAGTGAGCGGACCACCGACTGGTACGACCTGTCCGCCGCCGACGGCCGCGCGATCGACGGCAATCCGCTGCCGAGCCACACCGACCAGAACGCGCTGCGCCGCGCCTGGGACTTCTACGTCGCCACCCACGACGGCGACAACCGCTCCACCGGCCCGCGCGGCACCCTGGCGGAGACCTATGTGCGCCGGCTGGTGGTGCTGCGCCTTGAGCGGACGGGCGCGACGGGGGAGCAGGGGGTGGTGGAGCGCGTGCAGGTGCGCTCCGGCACCACCACTGTCCGGCCGCCGCAGTGGAGCGAGGAGCAGATCTCGCTGGACCCGGTGTACCGGACGCTGCCCTGGTGGCAGGTACCGGCCGCCGGGGCCGGGGCCGGGACCGGGGCTCAGGGGGACGCCGGATGAACCGCCTCTCCCTCGCCGTCTCGCGCGGCATCGCGCGGGTCACCGAGAGCCCGCTCGGCCCGTACCAGAGCGCCGTGATCCGGATCGGCTTCGCCGCGACCTGGCTGCTGTTCCTGCTGCGCGAGTTCCCGCACCGGCAGGAGCTGTACGGCCCCGACGGTCCCTGGAGCTGGGGTCTGGCGGAGGAACTGGTCGGGCTGAACGGGGCGTTCACGGCGCTGCTGTGGTCCGACGGCCAGGTCTGGTTCGAGATCGTGTACGCGGGGTCCGCGCTGGCGAGCCTGCTGCTGTTGCTGGGCTGGCGCACCCGCACGATGACCGTGCTGTTCATGGTGGGGGTGCTGTCGCTCCAGAACCGCAGTGTGTTCGTGGGCGACGGCGGTGACAACGTCCTGCATCTCATGTGCCTCTACCTGGTGTTCACGCGCTGCGGCCAGGTCTGGTCGCTGGACGCGCGCCGGGCGCGGCGGACGCGGCGAACGGACGCGGCACGCGCGCGGGGCGAGCGGGTGACCGACCGGACCGGGCCGGTGCTGTGGGGCGTGTTCGCGCTGACGCTGCTCGCGGTCACCGTGTCGGGGCGGCTGGACAGCGAGTGGACCGTGCCGGTGCTGATGTGGGGCGCGCTGCTGGGGACGGCCCTGTGGTGGGCGGCGGGCCGGCTGCCGGACCACCGCGCGCAGCCGAGGGTGCTGCTCGATGTCGTCGCCAACGTCCTGCACAACGGCGCCCTGCTGGTGATCATGGCCGAGGCGTGTCTGATCTACGCCACCGCCGGCTGGTACAAGATCCAGGGCTCGCGCTGGCAGGACGGCACCGCCGTCTACTACCCGCTGCACCTGGACTACTTCTCGCCCTGGCCCGCGCTGAGCGACCTGCTCACCGCGAGCGGCACGTTCGTGATGCTGGTGACGTACGGGACGGTCTTCGTGCAGATCGCCTTCCCGTTCGCCCTGCTCAACAGGCGGGCGAAGAACGCCCTGCTCGCCGCCATGATCACCGAGCACGCGGTGATCGCGGTGGTGCTGGGGCTGCCGTTCTTCTCGCTGGCGATGATCGCGGCGGATCTGGTGTTCCTGCCGACGGGTTTCCTGCGTGGGGTGGGGCGGGGGGCGGCACGCGCGCGTGCGGCTGTTTTCGGGCGGGGGGCTGTTTTCCGTGGGCGTGGCGTGACGGGTGGGGCGTCGGGCCCTGAGGCGGGTACGGCGTCGGGCGCGGCGCCCGCTGGATCCCCTGCATCCTCCGGCTCCTCCGCCACGGACCCCGACGGCACCCACGTAGGCTTCCCGGCATGAACGACCCGCTGAGTGCCTGGCACCGGGCGGCGGACACCTCGGTGCTGCTGGACGGTTTCCACGCCCTCAAGCACGCCCTGCGCTTCGGCGCCGAGGTGCCGGTGGCGGTGACCACCGACCGCGCGGCGACGCTGTCCCTGGCGGCCGACCTCGCCCCCGACCTGGGCGGGGCGCTGGCCGCGCTGCTGGCGGAGATCCCGGAGACGTCGTACCGCACGCTGGTCGCGCGCCCCCATCCCACGGGGGTGGCCGCCCTGGCGGTACGGCCGTCGCGGGCAGGCAATCTGGAGACGCTCGCCCGGCTTCCGCGCCGGGCCCCGATCGTGGTCCTGGACCACCCGCGCAACCTGGGCAACGCGGGCGCGGTGATCCGTCTGGCGGCCGGTTTCGCGGCGACGGGCGTCATCACCACGGGGACGCTCGACCCCTGGCACCCGACGGTGGTGAGGGCCGGTGCGGGCCTGCACTTCGCGACGCCGGTGGAGCACCTGGAGGCGTCGGAACTGCCGCCGGGCCCGTTGTTCGCCCTGGACCCGGAGGGCGAGGACCTCAGGGGCGTGAAGCTCCCGGACGACGCCCTCCTGGCCTTCGGCTCCGAACGCACCGGCCTGTCCCAGACGCTCCGCACCCGCGCCGACCACCTCCTAGCCCTCCCGATGCGCCCCCAGGTCTCCAGCTACAACCTGGCGACGAGCGTCGCGATGACCCTGTACCACTGGAGCCTGGGCGGCGGGGGCGCGGGCGGGGGCGGGCAGGTGGCCGGGGGCGGCGGCGCGTAGCGCCCGCCCTCCAGGGGCGCGGGGAACTGCGCGACCAGCCACACTCGACCCGCACCCGAACGCTTCCTTGAGGGGCGCGGGGAACTGCGCGACCAGCCCCCACCGCCCGGCAGCCGCACAACAACCCCCGCCCCCCACCCCCTCATGCGCCCGCCAACCCCCCACCGTCACGCATCCCGCCGCACCTCCACCACCCTGAACCGCGTAGCGACAAACGCCCCGTCGGTCAGCGCGGCGTTGGCCGCCGGGTTGCCCCCCGACCCATGGAAGTCGGAGAACGCGGCGGTCTGGTTCACATACACCCCGCCCGTCAGATTCAGCGACAGCTGCGCCGACTCCTCCAGGCAGACCTCCTCCACCGCCCGCTCGACCTCGGCGTCGGTCGTGTACGCGCCCACCGTCATCGCCCCCTTCTCCCGCACGGTCCGCCGCAGCAGCGCCACCGCGTCGGCGGCGGAGTCGACGGCGACGGCGAAGGACACCGGCCCGAAGCACTCGCTCAGATACGCCGCCTCGGCATCCGGCTTGGCCCCGTCCAGCTTCACGATCACCGGCGTACGCACCACCGCGTCCGGGAAGTCCGGATTGACCACCTCGCGCGTGGCGAGCGCGACCTCCCCCAGCCCGGCGGCGGCCTCGACGCGGGCTTTGACGTCCGGGTTGACGATCGCGCCCAGCAGCGCGTTCGCGCGCGTGTCGTCGCCGAGCAGCCCGGAGACGGCCGCCGCGAGGTCGGCGACCACCTCGTCGTACGTCTTGGGGCCCTGGTCGGTGGGGATGCCGTCGCGCGGGATGAGCAGGTTCTGCGGGGTGGTGCACATCTGGCCGCTGTACAGGGACAGGGAGAACGCCAGGTTGGACAGCATGCCCTGGTAGTTGCCGGTGGAGTCGACGAGGACCGTGTTGACGCCGGCCTTCTCGGTGAAGACCTGCGCCTGGCGCGCGTGGGTCTCCAGCCAGTCGCCGAAGCCGGTGGAGCCGGTGTAGTCGATGATCCGGATCTCGGGGCGGACGGCCAGCGCCTTGGCGATGCCCTCGCCGGGCCGCTCGGCGGCGAGCGCGACGAGGTTGGGGTCGAACCCGGCCTCGGCGAGCACCGCGCGGGCGACGGCCACGGTCAGCGCGAGCGGCAGCACCGCGCGCGGGTGCGGCTTGACCAGCACGGCGTTGCCGGTGGCGAGGGAGGCGAACAGGCCCGGGTAGCCGTTCCACGTCGGGAAGGTGTTGCAGCCGATGACCAGGGCGATGCCGCGCGGGGCGGCCGTGAAGGTCTTGGTGAGGGTGAGCGGGTCGCGCTTGCCCTGCGGCTTGCTCCAGTCGGCGGCGGCGGGCGTGCGCATCTGCTCGGCGTACGCGTACGCCACCGCCTCCAGGCCGCGGTCCTGGGCGTGCGGGCCGCCCGCCTGGAACGCCATCATGAATGCCTGCCCGGACGTGTGCATGACCGCGTGGGCGAACTCGTGGGTGCGGTCGCTGATCCGCTGGAGGATCTCGATCGAGACCACCGCGCGGACCTCCGGCCCCGCGTCCCGCCAGGCGCGCTGCCCGGCCTTCATCGCGGGCAGCAGCACATCGAGGTCGGCGTGCGGGTAGCTCACGCCCAGCCCGATGCCGTACGGGGAGATCTCGTCGCCCGTCCAGCCGTCCGTGCCGGGCTGGCCGAGGTCGAGGCGGGTGCCGAGCAGGGCGTCGAAGGCGGCCTTGCCGGCGGCGGCGTCCAGGCTGCCGTTCTCGCCGTACGCCTTGGGGTGCTCGGGGTGGGGGGACCAGTACGCGCGCGTGCCGATCGCCTCCAGCGCGCGGTCGAGCGTGGCGCGGTGGCGGGTGATCAGCTCGTTCGCCGAGAGGGCGGCGGCGGCCATGGGGGACCAACTCCTCGTCTCAAGAACTCTCCGGCGAGTTCATGACCTGGGCACAAGCAGGGACAGAAACAGCACGACAGAGTTAGAGTAACCGAACGATCGGTCGGTGCAAGGGGGTCCGCCGTATCTGTGGACAACCGAGTACGGGAGGATCGCGCACATGACAGCACTCGACCTCAGCAGCCCCGTCGCCGTCGTGGGCGCCGGCACCATGGGCCAGGGCATCGCCCAGGTCGCGCTGGTCGCGGGCCATCCCGTACGGCTGTACGACGCCGTACCGGGGCGTGCTCGGGACGCGGCCGACGCGATCATCGCCCGGCTCGACCGGCTCGTCGAGAAGGACCGGCTCACGCCCGCGCAGCGGGACGCCGCCCGGGCGCGTCTCCTGCCTGTCGACGGGCCCACCGACGGCCTCGCCGCCCTCGCGGACTGCGCGCTGGTCGTGGAGGCCGTCCTGGAGCGGCTGGAGGTGAAACAGGGGCTGCTGCGGGAGCTGGAGGGCATCGTCGCCGAGGACGCCTTGCTCGCGACGAACACCTCGTCCCTGTCGGTCACCGCCATCGGCGGCGGGCTGCGCGCCCCCGGGCGCCTGGTCGGCCTGCACTTCTTCAACCCGGCGCCGGTGCTGCCGCTGGTCGAGGTGGTCTCCGGGTTCGCCACCGACGTGTCGTCGGCCACGCGCGCGTACGAGACGGCACGCGCGTGGGGCAAGACCCCGGTGGCCTGCGCCGACACGCCGGGCTTCATCGTCAACCGCATCGCGCGGCCCTTCTACGCGGAGGCGTTCGCCGTCTACGAGGCCCAGGGCGCCGACCCGGCCACCATCGACGCGGTGCTGCGCGAGTGCGGCGGCTTCCGCATGGGCGCGTTCGAGCTGACCGACCTCATCGGGCAGGACGTCAACGAGTCGGTCACGCACTCCGTATGGCAGTCCTTCTTCCAGGACGCGCGCTTCACGCCCTCGCTGGCCCAGCGCCGCCTGGTGGAGTCCGGCCGCCTCGGCCGTAAGACCGGACAGGGCTGGTACGACCATCAGGACGGCGCCGAGCCCGCCGAGCCGCACACCGCCGAACCGGCCGACGCGCCGCCCTATGTCGTCGCCGAGGGCGATCTGGGCCCCGCGTCCGAGCTGCTCGCGCTGATCCGCGAGGCGGGCGTCCAGGTTCGTAGGGAAGACGAGGACCACGGCACCCGGCTGGTGCTGCCCAGCGGCGGCCAGCTCGCGCTCGCCGACGGGCAGACCTCGGTCGAGTTCCGGGACGTGGTCTATTTCGACCTGGCCCTCGACTACCGGCGGGCCACCCGGATCGCCCTGTCCGCCTCCCAGGACACCGCCCCGCAGACCCTCGCCGAGGCCATCGGCCTCTTCCAGGCGCTCGGCAAGAAGGTCAGCGTCCTCGGGGACGTCCCCGGGATGATCGTCGCCCGCACGGTCGCGCGGATCGTGGACCTCGCCCATGACGCGGTCGCCAAGGGCGTGGCCACCGAGGAGGACATCGACACGGCGATGCGCCTGGGCGTCAGCTACCCGCTCGGCCCGTTCGAATGGAGCCGCCGCCTCGGCCGCAACTGGGCGTACGCCCTCCTGGACGATCTGCACCTGCGCGATCCGTCCGGACGCTACGCCCCGTCGCTCGCGCTCTACCGCCACGCGTACGCCACCGACAAGCGGGAGGGCAGCACCTCATGACCACGGCCAAGCGGGACACCTACACCCCCGAGACGCTGCTCTCGGTCGCCGTCCAGGTCTTCATCGAGCGCGGCTACGACGGCACGTCCATGGAGCATCTCTCCCGCGCGGCGGGCATCTCCAAGTCGTCCATCTACCACCACGTGGCCGGCAAGGAGGAACTGCTGCGCCGCGCCGTGAGCCGCGCCCTCGACGGCCTCTTCGCCATCCTGGAGGAGCCGCCCGCGCGCGAAGGCCGCGCCGCCGACCGCCTCGAACACGTCGTCCGCCGCATGGTCGAGATCCTCATCACCGAACTCCCCTACGTCACCCTGCTGCTGCGCGTCCGCGGCAACACCGACACCGAGCGCTGGGCCCTGGAGCGCCGCCGCGACTTCGACCACCGGGTGGCCGAACTCCTCAAGGCCGCCGCCGCCGACGGCGACGTACGCGGCGACATAGAGGTCCGCCTCGCCACCCGCCTGGTCTTCGGCATGGTCAACTCCATCGTCGAGTGGTACCGCCCGGCCTCGCGCGGGGCCGACGCGCACGAGGTGGCGGAGGCGGTGTCGCGGCTGGTGTTCGAGGGGCTGCGCCGGCAGCCCTGAGGAGCGGGCCGCCGCGCGCGGTGCACCGCGCGCGGGCGCGGCGGCGGGCCGAAGGCACCCCCGCGTCCCCTCACCGCCCCGCAGCTGTACCCGCCGCCCCCGCTGCCCCCGTAGCCCCCCGCGAGGCACCGGCCCCCTCCCCGTCCCGCGCCAACGCCCCCGCCAGCCACACCAAGATGCCCCCCACCGCCACATGCAGCGCGCTGGACAGCAACGAGTCGGGCAGCGCCGTCACGAAGGCGAACACCGGCAGCACCACCGCGTACCCCCACGACGGCACCCGCGGAAACACCCGCGCCCGTACCAGCGTCGTGCCGAACAGGGCGCAGCCCACCGCGAAGACGGCCGCGGAGCCGATCAGCACAGGAACCGTGGGGCCGGTCAGCGTGGCCTCGATCACCGCTTCCTCGAAGTAGAACAGCACGAGATTGGCGGCGAACGCGGCCCCGCCGAACAGCCCGAGGCCGATCAGGTTGAGGGCGTGCGCGCTCTCCCCGAAGCGCCCGGTGACCGCGGCCTGCCGCCCGTGGAGCGCGGGCAGCAGCGGCAGCGCCAGCGCGGGCGCGAGCGCGAGGAGCAGGCTGGTCGCGGCGGTCTCCCCGGTGAACGCCTCGATCAGGCCGGGCAGGGCGATCAGCAGGCCGGACAGGGCCCCGCAGAGGGCGCCGGTACGACCGGTACGACCGGTACGAATGGACGGTGAGGGCATTTCGCGCACCTCCGGGTGCTGGGACGGCGGGTCGACGCCCGAAACGTAGGCGGCGGAGCGCCCTCGCCATCAGATGCACAACGGCGACTTCACCGGCCGGAAGTCACCCCGCACGGCCCCCGCTCCGGCCGTTCGGCATGTGCCGTACGGCAGGGTCCGCACCGTCGGGCCCACGGGCTAGCCTGGCCGCGACGGGGGCAGGGGGTGGTCGCGGATGGCGGCGGATCGCACACCGGTGCGCTGGGTGGCACCACTGCTGTACGGGGCGGTACTGGCCGGCGGGCTCTACTCCACGGCCGCCGGACTCGGCGACGAGGGACGCCCGCCGCTCTGGCGCACGGCGGGCTTCGTCGTGGCGCTCGGCGCGCTGTGCGCCCTGGAGGCGCTGGAGCGGGCGCGTCCCACGCCCCGCCTGCCGCTGCTGCTGACCCGGCTCGCCCTGATCGGCGCGGTGGTGGTGCTCGACACCTCGGGCCTGGCCCAGGTGCTGTTCCTGCTCCTCCCCTTCACCGCCTACTTCTCGTACGGCCGTACGATCGCCCTGGTCCTGGCCGGACTGTCCCTGGCCGGGCTGGTCGCCGGGTACGCGCTGGCCGTGCCCGCCTGGTACCGCGACCCCGAGCGGGTGTCGGACGTGCTGATGCTCTTCGTCGGCCTGGTCCTGGCCCTCGCGATGGCGGCGGTGGCGGTGGGCGAACAGCGGGCGCGGCGGGCCCTGGAGGGGTACGCGGCCCGGGTCGCCGAGCTGTCCGCGGCCGGTGAGCGCAACCGGGTCGCCCGGGACCTCCACGACAGTCTCGGCCACCATCTCACCGCGATGTCGGTGCAGTTGGAGATGGCCGCAGAGTTCCGCGCCCTGGACCCGGACGCGGCCGAGCGGGCCCTGGGCGAGGCCCGCCACTCGGTCACCCTCGCGCTGACCGACGTACGCCGGTCCGTGCGGACCCTGCGCAGCGAGGGCCCGGCGCTCGCGGACGAACTCGCCGCGCTGGCCCGGGGCGGCGAGGGGGCCGGGCCCCGGGTCACCGTCGAGGTCACCGGCACCGAGGACGGCTACGGCACCGCCGAACGGACCGCCCTCTACCGGGCCGCCCAGGAGGCCGTCACCAACGCCCGCCGGCACGCCCGCGCCTCCCGGGTGACGGTGACGCTCCGGCTGACCGGGGACGAGGCGCGGCTCGTCGTCGCCGACGACGGCTGCGGGTTCGCGCCGCGGGACACGGACGGCGGCTTCGGGCTGCCGGGCATGCGGGAGCGGGTGCACCTGGTGGCGGGACGCCTGGACGTCGACAGCGGCCCCGGCGCCGGTACGCGGCTGACGGTGACCGTACCGAGGGGAGGTATGACGACATGACGGATATGGCGGACGGGACCGTGCCCGAGGAGCCCGGCGTGCGCGTTCTGGTCGTGGACGACCAGCGGCTCATCCGCGAGGGCATCGCCTCGCTGCTCCGTGCCCGGCCCGGCGTCACGGTCGTCGGCACGGCGGTGGACGGCCGGGACGCGGTGGCCCAGGCACTCGAACTGCGCCCGGACGTCGTCCTGATGGACGTCCGCATGCCCGAACTGGACGGCGTGGAGGCCGCCGCCGTCCTTCGCGCGCGGGCGCCCGAGTGCCGGGTGGTGATGCTGACGACGTTCGACGACGAGGAGTACGTCGTCCAGGCCCTGCGCGCGGGCGCGAGCGGGTATCTGCTCAAGGATCTGCCCGCCGACCGGCTCGCCCAGGCGGTACGGCTGGCGCACGCGGGGGTCACCCAGCTCGACTCGTCGGTCGTCGGGCACCTCACCGCGGCCCTCCCGGCCGCCCCGGAGCCCCCGCCCGCTGTCCCCCTCAGCCCGAGGGAGACGGACATCCTGCGGCTGCTGGCGCGCGGCCACACCAACCGGGAGATCGCGACCCGCCTCCACCTCAGCGAGGGCACGGTCAAGAACCACGTCTCCCGCATCCTCGGCCGCCTGTCCCTGCGCGACCGCACCCAGGCGGCGCTGAGGGCCCGGGATCTGGGGTTGCTCTAGGGACCGCCGTCGCGTTCACCTGCGCCGGGCCACGCCACGCACCGTGGCGCCGCCGCTCCCTCATCCAGGCGGCTCCAGGTTCTCCTCCTCGAACACCAGCAGGGTGCGGGTGCTGAGGATCTCCGGGAGGGCGTGCAGGCGGGTGAAGACCAGCTCGCGCAGGGCCCGGTTGTCCGCGACATGGACCAGCAGCAGGACGTCGAAGTCCCCGCCGACCAGGGACATGTGCGCGGCGCCGGGCAGCTCCCGCAACTGCTCGCGCACGGTCCGCCAGGAGTTCTGGACGATCTTCAGGGTGATGTACGCGGACGTGCCCTGCCCGGCCCGCTCATGGTCGACCCGTGCGCCGAACCCCCGGATGACCCCGTCCTCGATGAGCCGGTTGATGCGGGCGTAGGCGTTCGCGCGCGAGACATGCACCCGCTCGGCGACCGACCGTATCGAGGCCCGCCCGTCCGCCTGGAGCATCCGCAGGATGTCCTGATCGATGGCGTCCAGTGGCCGTGGCGGCGGAATCTCCGCGTCCGGCGCGGGCGCGGCGGCCACGGGAGGGTCGCCGGACTCCGGCCCGTCGGCCATTTGTTCAGATGCCATGTCCCCCCGCCTCCATCCCATGGACGTACTGCATCCATCTCAGGCTGTGGAGAACCGTTTGTCCACAGCCTGAGGCCGTCCGTAGCCAAAATGTGCCGACTACCGAACAATCGGTAGGTGAGACGGGTCATCGCCGACACGTCTGTCCGAGCCGCGCCCACCGAGGAGGTGCCGCAATGACGGTCATGGAGCAGCGGGGTGCGTACCAGCCCGCACCGCCGCCGGCCTGGCAGCCCCGTACGGATCCCGCCCCTCTGCTGCCCGACCCCGAGCCCTACCGTGTCCTCGGCACCGGGAAGGCCGCCCAGGCCGACCCCGAGCTGCTGCGCCGGCTCTACGCGGAAGCGGTCCGCGGCCGTCGCTACAACGCGCAGGCGACCGCCCTCACCAAACAGGGCCGCCTCGCCGTCTACCCCTCCAGCACCGGCCAGGAGGCGTGCGAGATCGCCGCCGCGCTGGTCCTCCAGGACCGCGACTGGCTCTTCCCCAGCTACCGCGACACGCTCGCCGTCATCGCCCGCGGCGTCGATCCCGTGCAGGCCCTCACCCTGCTGCGCGGCGACTGGCACACCGGCTACGACCCGCACACCCACCGCGTCGCCCCGCTGAGCACCCCGCTCGCCACCCAGCTGCCGCACGCGGTCGGTCTCGCGCACGCCGCTCGCCTGAGGGGCGACGACGTGGTCGCGCTCGCCATGGTCGGCGACGGCGGCACCAGCGAGGGCGATTTCCACGAGGCGCTGAACTTCGCGGCCGTCTGGCGGGCCCCGGTCGTCTTCCTGGTCCAGAACAACGGCTTCGCCATCTCCGTCCCGCTCGCCAAGCAGACCGCCGCGCCCTCCCTCGCCCACAAGGCGGTGGGCTACGGCATGCCGGGCCGCCTGGTCGACGGCAATGACGCCGCCGCCGTCCACGAGGTCCTCACCGACGCCGTGCGCCGCGCGCGCGAGGGCGGTGGTCCCACGCTCGTCGAGGCGATCACGTACCGCATGGAGGCGCACACCAACGCCGACGACGCCACCCGCTACCGCACCGACGCCGAGATCGACGCCTGGCGCGATCACGACCCGATCCTGCTGCTGGAGCGGGAGCTGACCGCGCGCGGGCTGCTGGACGAGGCGGGCAAGGCCGCCGCGCGGGACGCCGCCGAGGCACTCGCCGCCGATCTGCG
Source organism: Streptomyces sp. NPDC056734 (assembly GCF_042790455.1). Lineage (NCBI taxonomy): Bacteria > Bacillati > Actinomycetota > Actinomycetes > Kitasatosporales > Streptomycetaceae > Streptomyces > Streptomyces sp. NPDC056734. Next base: position 46,814 of record NZ_JBHTZD010000007.1, on the reverse strand, counting down.
CGCCCGGATGAACGCGGACGCGGTGCTCGACCCCATGGATCTGTTCGCCCATGTGTATGCCGAGCCCACCCCGCAACTGCGCGAGCAGCGGGCCCTGCTGACGGCCGAACTCGCCGAACTGGCCACACCGGCCACACCGGCCGCACCCGCCGCGCCGGTCACGGAGCAGGGCGGCCCCGGCCGGCCGGAAGGAGCCCGGTGATGACCACCGTCGCCGCCGTCAAACCGGTCACCATGGCGCACGCCCTCAACCGCGCGCTGCGCGACGCGCTGGCCGCCGATCCGGCGGTACACGTCCTGGGCGAGGACGTCGGCGCGCTCGGCGGTGTCTTCCGGATCACCGACGGCCTCACCAAGGAGTTCGGCGAGGACCGGGTGACGGACACGCCGCTCGCCGAGGCCGGCATCCTCGGCACGGCCGTCGGCATGGCGATGTACGGGCTGCGGCCGGTCGTGGAGATGCAGTTCGACGCGTTCGCCTACCCGTCGTTCGAGCAGCTGCTCAGCCATGTCGCCAAGATGCGCAACCGCACCCGGGGCACCCAGCCGCTGCCGATCACCATCCGGGTCCCCTACGGCGGCGGCATCGGCGGCGTCGAACACCACAGCGATTCCTCCGAGGCGTACTACATCGCCACCCCCGGCCTCCATGTCGTCACCCCCGCGACCGTCGCCGACGCCTACGGCCTGCTGCGCGCCGCCATCGCCTCCGACGACCCGGTGGTCTTCCTGGAGCCCAAGCGGCTCTACTGGTCGAAGGACACCTGGAACCCGCAGGAGCCGCCGAGCGTTGAGCCGGTAGGCCGCGCGGTGGTGCGGCGCTCCGGCCGGAGCGCCACGCTCATCACGTACGGCCCGTCGCTCCCGGTCTGCCTCGAAGCCGCCGAGGCCGCCCGTGAAGAGGGGTGGGACCTCGAAGTGGTCGATCTGCGCTCCCTGGTGCCGTTCGACGACGACACGGTCTGCGCCTCGGTGCGGCGGACCGGGCGAGCGGTCGTGGTGCACGAGTCGGGCGGGTTCGGCGGACCGGGCGGAGAGATCGCGGCCCGGGTCACCGAGCGCTGCTTCCACCACCTGGAGGCACCGGTGCTGCGGGTGGCCGGGTTCGACATCCCCTATCCGCCCCCGATGCTGGAGCGGCACCATCTGCCCGGCGTCGACCGGATCCTGGACGCGGTGGCACGTCTGCAATGGGAGGCCGAGAGCTGATGGCACAGGTGCTGGAGTTCAAGCTCCCCGACCTCGGCGAGGGGCTCACCGAGGCGGAGATCGTGCGCTGGCTGGTGGAGGTCGGCGATGTCGTCGCCATCGACCAGCCGGTGGTCGAGGTCGAGACGGCCAAGGCGATGGTCGAGGTGCCCTGTCCCTACGGCGGGGTGGTCACGGCCCGCTTCGGCGAGGAGGGCGCCGAACTGCCGGTGGGGGCGCCACTGCTGACGGTCGCGGTGGGCGCGGAGGACTCCGGGGTCACGCCGGGTACGGCGAGTGGCCTGGTGGCGGGCTCTGCGGTGCCTGGGCGGGCTGATGCCGCCCCGGGCGGGGCGAGTGCGTCGTCGGCCACGGCGGTGCCTGCGCGGGCTGATGGCACGCCGGGTACGCCGAGTGCCCCGGCGGTATCTGCGCGGGCTGACGCCACCCCGGGCGCGGCGAGCGCGTCGCCCGCCACGGTGGGCCCTGCGCGGGCCGACGGCACCCCGGGTACGGCGAGTGGACCGGCGGCCCCGGCGCTGGGCGACGCCACCCCGCCCGCCGGGACCCGCAACGGCTCCCGCGCGCCCGCCGCCGAGGGCTCCGGCAACGTCCTGGTGGGGTACGGCACGGGGGAGGCCCCCGCCCGTCGCCGCCGGATCCGCCCCGAGGCCCGTACGACGGCCGCCGTCCCCCGCCCTGCGACCACCCCGGACCGGGCCCCCGCCGACGACACCGGGCCGGGCGAGGGACCCGTCCCCGTGATCTCCCCCCTGGTCCGGCGGCTCGCGCGCGAGCACGGCCTGGATCTGCGCGAGCTGACCGGCTCCGGTCCGGACGGGCTGATCCTGCGCGCGGACGTGGAGTACGCGGCGCGCGCGGCCCAGTCCCAGTCCCGGGGCCGTACGGCCGCGTCCGGTACGGCGGTGACCGCGTCCGGCCCCGCCCCGGTCGCCGCCTCCGTCGCCGACGGCAGCCGTGTGCCTCTCAAGGGCGTCCGGGGTGCCGTCGCCGACAAGCTCTCCCGCAGCCGGCGGGAGATCCCGGACGCCACCTGCTGGGTGGACGCCGACGCGACCGAGCTGATGCGGGCCCGCGCGGTGATGAACGCCGCCACGGGGCCGAAGATCTCCGTGCTCGCGCTGCTGGCCCGGATCTGTGTCGCCGCCCTGGCCCGGTTCCCCGAGCTGAACTCCACCGTCGACGTGGCGGCCAGGGAGATCGTGCGGCTCGACCGGGTGCACCTCGGTTTCGCCGCGCAGACCGACCGGGGGCTCGTCGTCCCGGTCGTCCGGGACGCGCACACGCGGGACGCGGAGGGGCTGAGCGCCGAGTTCGCGCGACTGACGGAGGCGGCCCGCGCCGGGACGCTGACCCCGGCCGACCTGACCGGCGGCACCTTCACGCTGAACAACTACGGCGTGTTCGGGGTCGACGGCTCCACGCCGATCATCAACCACCCCGAGGCCGCGATGCTCGGCGTCGGCCGCATCGTCCCCAAGCCTTGGGTGCACGAGGGCGAACTGGCCGTCCGCCAGGTCGTCCAGCTCTCCCTCACCTTCGACCACCGCGTCTGCGACGGCGGCACAGCGGGCGGCTTCCTCCGCTTCGTCGCGGACTGCGTGGAACAACCGGCGGTGTTGCTGCGCAGGTTGTGAGGCGGGGGGTGGCGGGGTGGTGCCGGGTGCCGGGTGCCGTCTGCCCGGTGCCGGGTGTCGGCAGTAGGTGCGGGGTGGGCCGGGTGGCGGGTGTCGTCCTTGAGCGCCGGGCGGGCCGCGTGACCATGGGTCTGCGTGCGCCGGGCGGGCCGTGGGGGGCGGGTGTTCCGTGCGTGCCGGGCGGCCTGCGGGGGCGTGCGGTCGGTACGAGCCAGGTCGGCTGAGCGACCCACGTGAGAGGTGCGGGCGATGTTGTTCGCGCGAGGCAGGCGGGCCATCTGAGCCGTGCGCGCTGTGCGGCCACGCGGGCCGTGCGTGCCCTACGGGCTACGTGATCTGCGTGAGTCGTGCCCGCCGCGCCAGCCGTGCCCGCCGCGCGGCAGTGTCATCCGCGTCGGCCGTGTGACGCGTGCAGCTATGCGATGCCTACGAGCCCTGTGACCGGCACGAGCCCAATGACCGGCGCGAGCCCGTGACCGACATGAGCCCTATGACTCGTGCGAGCCCTGTGCCCCTCACGACATCTGCCCTCTGTGCCCCGGGCCTGTCCCCCGTATCCCCTGCGCCCCACCCAGCCGTTGCGCCCCATGCCACCCCCACGCCCCACCCCGCCCCCGCACCCCACACAGCCCCCACACCCATGCACCCCCTCGCGACCCCCACACCCCCTACGACCCGCATGACCCGCATGACCCCCGATTCACCCGGGAACCGTCGCGTCCGGCAGGGAAGGCCCCGCTTCGCCGTTCCCTGTGATCACGGCCGCCCGCATACTCGGAGTGTGACCTCACCGGAGCGCTCCGAGACCGTGCACAAGCCCCCCGTGGCCTACGACGCCGTCGTGCTCGCCGGTGGCGCCGCGCGTCGGCTCGGGGGGGTGGACAAACCGGGGGTGCGGGTCGGCGGCCGGGCCCTGCTGGACCGGGTGCTCGGGGCCTGCGCCGACGCCCGGATCACCGTGGTCGTCGCCGATCCCCGCCCCACCGCCCGCCCGGTGGCCTGGGCCCGCGAGGACCCGCCCGGCGGCGGCCCGCTCGCCGCGCTCGACGCGGGCGTCCGGCACGCGGACGCCGACCTGCTCGTGGTCCTCTCCGCCGATCTGCCGTTCCTCCAGGAGCGGACCGTCCGGCGGCTGCTGGACGCCCTGGCGCAGGCCCCGGCGGACGGGGCGCTGCTGACCGACCCCGACGGCCGGGATCAGCCGCTGGTCGCCGCTTACCGCGCGGGACCACTGCGCCGCACCCTCGCCGGCCTCGCCGCCGAGCATGGCGGGAGCCTCACCGGCCTCCCGCTGCGCCGGCTCACCGCCACGCTGGACCTCATCCGGATCGCCGACCCGGTCGCGTCCTTCGACTGCGACACCTGGGACGACATCGCCACCGCCAGGGCACGCATCAGGGAGCATGGGCACGTGCTGGAAGAATGGATCTCCGTAGTCAAGGACGAACTCGGTATCGACCTGGACGTCGACTTCCGCGGTCTGCTCGACGTGGCGCGCGACGCCGCCCACGGGGTGGCCCGCCCGGCGGCCCCGCTGACCACCTTCCTCGTCGGTTACGCAGCCGCGCAGGCAGGCGGCGGCCCGGAGGCGGTCGCCGAGGCGTCCCGCAAGGCCACCGCCCTCGCCCTGCGCTGGGCGGAGGAGAACGCCGACGACAAACCCGGCCAGAAACCCGACGGGAAACCCGGCGAGAAGTCCGGCCAGGAGTCCGGCCAGAAGACCGACGAGCAGCCGGACCAGGAAGCCGCCCCCCAAGCCGACCAGCGGACCGGCCGCCGGACAGGCGAACAGCCTGACACCGGCCACTCGAACCAGGCCGACCCCGCCCCCGGTGCCGCCGGATGACCGCCCCCGCCGCCCGGGACGGCCACGGCGCCCCGGACGCCGACTTCGACGTCGAGGAGGTGCTCGCCCTCGTGAAGCACGCAGGCGACCCCCGCCGGGACCCCTCCGCCGCACCCGCACCCCCCGGCACCCCCGAACCGGCGCCCGCCCCCCACGCCCAGACCCACGCCCAGGCCCGTCACCAGGCCACCCACTGGCCACACGCCCGTGAGACCGCCGCCCGCGCGGCCCGCACCGGCGCCCGGTCCGGCGCCCGCCGCACCCCCGTCGCCGTCCCCCTGGACGCCGCCCTCGGCCTGGTCCTCGCCACCCCCCTCGACGCCCTCACCGACCTCCCGTCCTTCGACACCTCCGCGATGGACGGCTGGGCGGTCGCCGGACCGGGCCCCTGGACGGTCCGGGCGGAAGGCGTGCTGGCCGGACACGCGGCGAGCGAACCCCTCGGCGACGGGGAGGCCGTACGGATCGCGACCGGCGGCCGGATCCCGCCCGACACCACCGCCGTGATCCGCAGCGAGCACGGCCGTCTCGACGGCAAGGACCGGCTCCACCCGACCCGCGAGGTCGGCCACGGCCAGGACATCCGCCCGCGCGGCCAGGAGTGCCGCACCGGGGACCAGTTGCTGCCGCCCGGCACGCTCGTCACCCCCGCGGTCCTCGGCCTCGCCGCGGCGGCCGGTTACGACGCCCTCACCGCCGTCCCCCGCCCCCGCGCCGAGGTGCTGATCCTCGGCGACGAACTGCTCACCGAGGGCCTGCCGCACGACGGGCTGATCCGCGACGCGCTCGGCCCCCTGCTGCCGCCCTGGCTGCGCGCGCTCGGCGCGGAGGTCACCGCCGTGCGACGGCTCGGCGACGACGCCGACGCCCTGCACAAGGCGGTCACCACCTCCGACGCCGACCTGATCGTCACGACCGGCGGCACCGCCTCCGGCCCGGTCGACTTCGTCCACCCCACCCTGGACCGGATCGGCGCCGAACTCCTCGTGGACGGCGTCAAGGTCCGCCCCGGCCACCCCATGCTGCTGGCCCGCATCCGCCCCGACCAGCACCTGGTGGGCCTCCCCGGCAACCCGCTCGCCGCCGTCTCCGGGCTGCTCACCCTCGCCGAGCCACTGCTGCGCACCCTCGCGGCCCGCCCGGCGCCCGAGCCGTACACGCTGCCGCTCCAGGACGCCGTCCAGGGGCATCCGTACGACACCCGGCTGGTGCCGGTGGTGCTGCGCGGGGACGGGGCGGTGCCGCTGCGCTATCACGGTCCGGCGATGCTGCGCGGCATCGCGTCGGCCGACGCGCTGGCCGTCGTACCGCCGGGCGGAGCGGCGGCGGGGCAGGAGACGGAACTGCTGGACCTGCCCTGGGCGAGCGCCGGCATCGCCGCGTGTTTCACGTGAAACATCCCCGCCGGACACCTGCTCGGCCACCATCGACCAGCCGGACACCTGCTCGGCCACCATCGACCGACTACTCGTTCGACTACTCGTTCGACTACTCGACCGGTTGCACCGGCCTGCTCACCGTGATCACCCGGTCCCCCGGCCGCAGTTGGGAGAGCCGCGGGTCGGTGTAGTCGAGGACCTGTTTGTCGCGTACGGCGGCCACCACCAGGTCGGCGCAGTCGCGCGGGGAGCGGCCGATCTCGTCCCGGCGCACGGGCCGGTCGATGAGGTCCAGGCCGCTGCCGAGGGTCATCAGATCCTCCAGCAGCCGGGCCACGGACGGGCTGATCATGGCGACCCCGAGCAGCCGTCCGGCGGAGCTGGAGCTGGTGACCACGGTGTCGGCGCCGCTCTGCTGGAGCAGCGGGACGTTCTCGTCCTCGCGCACGGCGACGACGATGGTGGCGCGCTTGTTGAGCTGGCGGGCGGTGAGGGTGATCAGCGTGGCGGTCTCGTCGCGCTGCGGGGCGACGATCACCTGGGCCGCCGTCTGCACCTCGGCCTTGCGCAGGGTGTCGGTGCGGGTGGCGTCGCCGGTGACCGAGACCAGGCCGTCGTCGGCGGCGGACCCGGCCGCCTTGGGATGGGCGTCCACGACCACGATCCGGTCCCGCTCGATGCCCTGTCCGGTCAGGGTCTGCACGGCGTGCCGGCCCTTGGTGCCGTAGCCGATGACGACGATGTGGTCCCGGGTGCGGGAGCGCCAGCGGTGGATGCGGACCTGCTGGCGGGTGCGCTCGGTGAGCACCTCCAGGGTGGTGCCGACCAGGATGATCAGGAACATCACCCGAAGTGGGGTGATCACGAAGATATTGGTGAGCCGGGCCGCGTCGCTGACCGGGGTGATGTCGCCGTAGCCGGTGGTGGAGAGGGTGACGGTGGCGTAGTAGGCGGCGTCGAGCAGGTCGACCTTGCCGTCGGAGTTGTCGGTGTAGCCGTCGGCGTCGGCGTAGACGATCAGGACCGTCACCACGAGCACCAGCAAGGCCATGGCCAGCCGGCGCAGCACCTGGAGGAGCGGCGGGCTGGCGGTCACGGTGGGCATCGCGATGGACCGGCCGGCCTCCGCGTCGTCGTGGGCCTCGATACGCGAGCGGTACCACAGGGAGCGCAGGATGGGCAGCCGCGTGGTGCGGTGGGGCGGTCGCTCGTCCGCGGTCATCGCGTGCCCCCTGCTGCGGTGATCGTGGCGGTGATCGTTACGGTCGGCCCCATGCTGTCGGACGCTACCCCACGGCCATGACGGCGGCGCGCGACGGAGGGAGCGCGGGGCGTAGGTTCGGGAGCACGGCTCGGACATCGCAGGCTTCGGAGGGGTTCTCGTGCGGGATCATGTGGTGGTCGTCGGGTTCGGCACCAAGGGGCGGTCCGCGATCCGGGCGGTGTGCGCGGCCGGGGTGAGCAAGGACCAGGTGGTGGTCATCGACCCCAGCTCGAAGGCGATCGCGGCGGCGCAGGCCGAGGGTTACGAGGGAGTGGTCGGGGACGCGACCCGCAGCGCGGTGCTGCGCAAGGCCGAGGTGCAGCGGGCCGGGAAGATCATGGTGGCGCCGCAGCAGGACGACACGGCCGTGCTGGTCACCCTCACCGCCCGGCAGCTCAACCCGAACGCGAAGATCGTCGCGTCGGTGCGGGAGGAGGAGAACGCGCCCCTGCTGAGGCACTCCGGCGCGGACGAGGTGATCACCAGCGCGGGCGCGGCGGGCCGGCTGCTGGGCCTGTCCGTGCTCAGCCCGGCCGCCGGGCTGGTCATGGAGGACCTGATGCGGCAGGGCAGCGGGCTGGACATCGTGGAACGCCCGGTCACCCGCGCGGAGACCGGCAAAAAGCCGCGCGAGATCGAGGACCTGGTGGTGAACGTCGTACGCGGGCACCGGGTGCTGGCGTACGACGACGAGGCGGTCGGCACGCTGGAGCTGACGGACCGGGTGATCACGATCGTGCGGGTCGAGCCGACCACGGACGAGGCCCCCGGGTGGATGACCCGGGGGCCGGAACGACGGCCGTAGCACCGTGGGGACCGCGAGGACCGCGGTCGGCTACTTGCGGTTGTAGAGCCGCATGGTGATCGGGCCGAAGACCAGGATCAGCGCGGCGGCCCAGCCCAGCGACCAGGCGACGTCGGCGGCGGGCCAGTCGCCCGCCATCAGATCGCGCACGGCCGAGGCCACATGGGTCACCGGGCTGTTGTTGACGAACGCCTGGAGCCAGCCCGGCATGGTGCTCGGGTTGACGAAGACGTTGGACAGGAAGGTCAGCGGGAAGATCACCATCATGCTGACGCCCATCACCGACTTCTCGCTGCGCAGCATCAGACCGAACATGGTCCAGATCCAGGAGAACGCGAACGCGAAGACGATCAGCAGCGCTATGCCCGCCAGCACGCCGACGACCCCGCCGTCCGGGCGGTAGCCGAGGATGATGCCGACGGTGAGCATCACGATCGAGGCGATCGCGTAGCGCAGGGCGTCGCCCAGCAGATAGCCGACCATGACCGACGGCCGCCAGATCGGCAGGGTGCGGAACCGGTCGAAGACGCCCTTCTCGATATCGGTGTTGACCGAGACGCCCGTGTACATCGTGATCATCACGACCGACATCACCAGGATGCCGGGCAGCAGGAACTGGATGTACTCCTTCGGCGAACCGGCCAGCGCCCCGCCGAACAGGTACGTGTACATCAGCACCATCATGATCGGGAAGGCGGTGACGTCGAAGAGCTGCTCGGGGACGTGCTTGATCTTCAGGATCGCGCGCCAGCCGAAGGTCAGCGACGCCGACCAGGCGCTGGGCCGGGGCGGCCGATCCTTGGCGACCAGCAGGTCGGCCAGCGACTCGGCGCTGACGGGGGCGAGATCCTTGGTGTCCGTGGTCGTCGCGGTGCTCATGCGGCCACTCCGCCTTCCGTCTTCGAAATCTTGCCGTCGTCGGTGTGGGTCTGGGTGTCGTGCCCGGTCAGGGCGAGGAAGACCTCGTCCAGGCTGGGCTGGCCGAGGGAGAAGTTGTCGACCGTGATGCCGCTGCGGGCCAGTTCGGCGAGCGCGCGGGCGGCCTGCTCGGCGCCGCCGTGGCCCCCGGCCGCGCCACCGACGCGGGCGGTCAGCGCCACCGGGTCGGGTTCGAGCTTCACCTCGGCGTCCAGCGCGATCCGCAGCACCTGCTGGGCCTCGGCCCGCTGGGTGGCGTCCCGCAGCCGCAGATGCACCGAGCCGGCCCCGACGGACGCCTTCAGTTCGCCCTTGGTGCCCTCCGCGATCACCTTGCCCCGGTCGATCACCGCGATGCGGGACGCCAGCTGATCGGCCTCGTCCAGATACTGCGTGGTCAGCAGCACGGTGGTGCCGTGGGCGACGACCGCGCGGACGATGTCCCACACCTGATTGCGGCTGCGTGGGTCGAGCCCGGTGGTCGGCTCGTCGAGGAAGAGCAGATCCGGCGTGTTGAGGATGGAGGCGGCGATGTCGATCCGCCGCCGCATCCCGCCGGAGTAGTTCTTGACCTGCTTCCCGGCGGCCTCGCTCAGTCCGAACGCCTCCAGGAGCTGATCGGCGCGCGCCTGCGCGGCCCTCTTGCCGTGACCGAGGAGACGGCCCAGCAGCACGAGGTTCTCGCTGCCGGTCAGGTCCTCGTCCACGGAGGCGTACTGCCCGGTGAGGCTGACCCGCGCGCGCACCGCGTCGGCCTCCCGTACGACGTCGTGGCCGAAGACGCGCGCGTTGCCGCCGTCGGGCCGGAGCAGCGTCGCGAGCATTTTCACGGTGGTGGTCTTACCGGCGCCGTTCGGGCCGAGAACGCCATAGACCGTGCCGGTGGGCACCGCGAGGTCGACACCGTCGACGGCCTTGGTCTCGCCGAACGTCTTCACCAGACCGGCGGTCTCGATCGCGAGCCCGGAGGTCGACTTACTCATGGTGGGATGTCCTTCCGGAGGTCCTTCCCCGTTCATGGGTTACGCATGGGAAGACCTTTACCGTGACTCAAACTCATCGGTTCCGCACAGCCTTTTTCCCGGGGACCCGACCAAAGGTGTAGCGGGGGAGAACGGTCCTAGGTCCGGGGGACCAGGGAAGGCGAGGCCCGCACACCCCCACTGTCGGCAAGCACGGTGGCAGCCGGAGCCGCTGGCGGTAGCGTCGGGCCCATGCATGCGATCACGATTTCTGAACCCGGTGGGCCCGAGGCGCTCGTGTGGGGCGAGGTCTCCGATCCGGTGCCCGGCGAGGGCGAGGTGCTGGTCGAGGTGGCGGCCAGCGCCGTCAACCGCGCCGACATCCTCCAGCGCCAGGGCTTCTACAACCCCCCGCCCGGCGCCTCTCCCCACCCCGGCCTGGAGTGTTCCGGGCGGATCTCCGCCCTCGGCACCGGCGTCTCCGGCTGGGCCGTCGGCGACGAGGTGTGCGCCCTGCTCGCGGGCGGCGGCTACGCCGAGAAGGTCGCCGTCCCCGCCGGACAGCTGCTGCCCCTCCCGGCCGGCGTCGACCTCACCCAGGCCGCCGCCCTCCCCGAGGTGACCTGCACGGTCTGGTCCAACGTCTTCATGATCTCCCACCTGCGCCCCGGCGAGACCCTCCTCGTGCACGGCGGATCCAGCGGCATCGGCACCATGGCCATCCAGCTCGCCAAGGCCGTCGGCGCCCGGGTCGCCGTCACCGCCGGCACCAAGGAGAAGCTGGAGCGCTGCGCCGAACTCGGCGCCGACATCCTCGTCAACTACCGCGACCAGGACTTCGTGGAAGAGGTCAAGAAGGCCACCGACGGCGCCGGTGCCGACGTCATCCTCGACAACATGGGCGCGAAATACCTCGACCGCAACGTCCGCACCCTCGCCGTCAACGGCCGCCTCGCGATCATCGGCCTCCAGGGCGGCGTCAAAGCCGAACTCAACCTCTCCGCCCTTCTCACCAAACGCGCCGCCATCAGCGCGACCTCCCTGCGCGCCCGCCCGCTCGGCGAGAAGGCGGCCATCGTGGCCGCCGTCCGCGAGCACGTCTGGCCGCTGCTCGCCGCCGGCCGGGTCCGCCCCGTCGTCGACCGCGAACTGCCCATGCACGAGGCCCCGGCCGCCCACCGGGTGGTCGAGGCCAGCGGCCACATCGGCAAGGTCCTGCTGGTCACGCCCTCCTGAGCCCCTACCCCCCCATCCCCTCCCATCCCTCTCACCCCCGCCGCAGCCGCAGCCCCACGAAGGCGAGGCCGAGCCCGAGCCCGATCAGCACCAGCCCGCTTCCCAGCGGCAGGATTTGAGGCACGGGCCCGGCCCGCCGCCCACCGTCCCCCACCTCGTCCGCAGCGCCGGCGTCTCCATCCGCCCCATCAGCCCCACCCTCTCCACCCTCCCCACCCGGCTTCTTCACCGGAGCGGAGACCAGCGGGCTCGCCACCGGCACCTCGGGCACCCCGGCCGCCGTCTCACCCACCTCCGTCTCACCCATCTCCCGCCCCGGCCGCTGCCGCCCCTCCCCGGGCAGACTCCCGGCCCGGCTCTCCCCGGCGAGGGGCCCGCTCCCGGTACCCGAAGGCCGGGGCCGCGCCCGCTCGGCATACGGGACCGGAGTGTCGTACGGCACCATCGCCCCGTACGCCACCATGGGCTCGGACGACACCATGGGCTCGGACGACACCCCCGCAGCCCTCCCGGCACCGACGCCCCCACCGGCATCCGTGGTGGCCACCGCCCCCCACCCCACCCCCACGCACAGCACCACCGCCCCGAGCCCCAACCGCACCCGGGACCCGACCGATGGCCTGGACGGCACGGGAGGCGTCACGGGACAAGCGTCACATCCGGCGCACAGACCGGCATTTCCAAGGCGTCCGACGGGGCGAAGCGCCGGTTCGGCCCGCATGGGGGGCGGCACGGTGATGAGGTGTACGGGTGCGAGAGAATGACGGCATGGAAATGCCGAGAAACGATAGGTCGCCGGAGAACGCCCAGCGGATCCTGGTCGTGGGCCAGGACGGCATGGCACTCGGCGGCGGAGACGACGAACCCCGAGAGATCCCGGTCACCGAGCAGGTCGAACAGCCGGCGAAGGTCATGCGGATCGGCAGCATGATCAAGCAGCTCCTGGAGGAGGTGCGCGCGGCTCCGCTGGACGAGGCGAGCCGGGTACGGCTGAAGGAGATCCACGCCAGCTCGGTGAAGGAGCTGGAGGACGGCCTGGCGCCGGAGCTGGTCGAGGAGCTGGAGCGGCTCTCCCTGCCCTTCACGGACGAGGGCACCCCCTCCGACGCGGAACTGCGGATCGCGCAGGCCCAGCTGGTCGGCTGGCTGGAGGGTCTCTTCCACGGGATCCAGACCACGCTGTTCGCCCAGCAGATGGCCGCGCGGGCCCAGCTGGAGCAGATGCGCCGCGCGCTGCCCCCGGGCGCCGGGCCGGAGGGCGATGACCCGCACACGGGCGGCCCGTACCTCTGAGGACCCTGCCCCGAAGTACCCCCGTACACCACTGACACCTCAGACAAAGGGCCCGGCGGCCAACCCCGCCGGGCCTTGCTCATGACCCCACGACTTCCCGAGGCTCCCGCGAAGCCCCCCCTACGCCGGATTCCCCGTGGACACACTCAGCTGGATCTCCGGCATGTCCTCCGGGTCCACATCCGTCCCCGGCGCCGGGAACTGCTGCATGACCGCGCCCTCGCCGTACGTGTTCTCGTCGACGCTCTCCAGCTTCTGCCCCCAGCCCGCCGCCTGGAGGCACTTCTTCACCGAGTCGATGTGCTTGTACCGGAAGTCCGGCATCTGGATCATGTCCGGGTCGTTGTACGCCTCTTCCGGCTCGGTGCACTCGGTGCTGTCGATCGTCTTGGCCGGGTCCGGCCCCCGGTAGCCCGGCTCCGCCGACGCCGACACGGACGCGCTCGCGTCGCCCTCGCCGGCGGGTTCGCCCCCGCCCGGGTCGCGCAGCGCGAGCGCCGCGACCAGGCCGCCGATCGCCAGCAGCGCCACCACGACCGAACCGATGATCACCGGCCGGTTGCCCCGCCCCCCGCCGGAGCCGGGCGCGGGCTGCTGCGGGTTGATCCGGTACGGCGGTGGCGTCGACGGCGGGCCCGGCTGCGGGGCGTATCCCGCGGGCGGCGTCTGGTACCCGCCCTGCTGCGGATACCCGTACGCCGGGGAATGCGCGGGACCGGGGGCAGGGGCCGGAGCGCCGTACGGATGCGGCGGCTGCTGCTGCGGCGGGATCGGCTGGTACGGCAGCTGGACGCCACCGGGATGCCCCTGAAGCCCCGGCCCGCCTGGCTGGCCCTGGTGGCCCGGATACCCCTGGGATACCGGGGCGCCGCTCTGGCCGACCGGTGGGAAGACGGCCGAGCCGACGCCCGCGCCGCTCTGGCCGGGGGCGCCCGGCACGATGTTCGGCGGGGTGGCCTGGAAGGAGGCGGCGACCCGCAGACACTCGTCCCGCATCGATTCGGCGGTCGGGAAACGCTCGTTCGGGTTCTTCTTCAGCGCGCGGGTGATCAGCGCGTCCACGGCCGGCGGCAGCGCCCGGTTGACCGAGGAGGCGAGGACCGGCTCCTCCTGCACATGCGCGTACGCGATGGCCAGCGGCGAGTCCGCCTCGAACGGCAGCCGCCCGGTGACCAGCTGGAACAGCATGATCCCGACCGAGTAGAGGTCGGAGCGGGCGTCCACCGCGCGCCCGAGGGCCTGCTCCGGCGACAGATACTGCGGGGTGCCCACGACCATGCCGGTCTGGGTCATCGACGTCACACCGGACTGCATGGCCCGCGCGATGCCGAAGTCCATCACCTTGATCACATGCCGCTTGGTCACCATGACATTGCCGGGCTTGATGTCCCGGTGGACCAGCCCCATCTCATGGCTGATCTCCAGCGCCGCGAGCACATCCGCGGTGATCCTCAGCGCCCGGTCGGCGGGCATCGCGCCGAACCGCCGCACGTCCTCGTCGAGCACGGAACCGAGCGGGCGGCCCTCGACGTACTCCATGACGATGTACGGGGTCGTCATCCCGTCGACATCGTCCTCGCCGGTGTCGAAGACCGAGACGATATTGGTGTGCGTGAGCTTCGCCACCGCCTGGGCCTCGCGGCGGAACCGCTCGCGGAATGCCTGTTCGCGTCCGAGATCGGTGTGCAGGGTCTTGACCGCGACCTGCCGGTCGAGCACCGCGTCGTAGGCGAGATGGACCGAGGCCATTCCGCCCTGGCCGAGCAGATCGCGCAGCTGATAACGCCCGCCCGCGAGCGCCCGCCCCGCATACCGGCCCTGAGCGCCGTCCTGCTGGCTCATTTTTCCGCGTCCCCCATGGCCGCCGTGAACCCCATGGCCCCCGTGAACCCCACGGCCCGCATGGCCCCACGCCCCCGTCCGCACAGGCGGCAGCGGCCGTGCTCCCCGCGATCCGCCGGTGATCGAATGTGTTATTCCCGGCCAAGTCTGCCCGAGGGCACTGACACGTCAAGTGAGGTGCCCGTTCCGTGACCGTACGCGGGGCAAGAGCCGCGCAAGCGTTACCGCGTCTCTACCACCGGTGCACAGGATTTGCACGACGATATGGCCGCGGGGTTTCATGGCCGGTCCCCCGGCGAGCGGCACCAGGGCCGTACGGGCCCGTTCGGTGAATCCCCGCATCTCCGCGGGCCGGTTCGGGGCGCCCGTCTCGCACCGATGGCCTACGTGGAGGCTGTAGCGTGGCCGACGGAGACCGTGACAACACCGCGCGCACCGCGGGCAGAAACGACGGCGAGGACTGATGGCACAGCAGCGCGCTCAGGGCCCGTCCGACCCCGAGGCGGCGGGCGGCGGTATGTCGGACGCGCCGGACATGTGGGGTAACGGCGGATTGGTCGGCGATGGCCGGTACCGGCTGACCGGCAGGCTCGGCCGGGGCGGCATGGCCGAGGTGTTCGCGGCCGAGGATGTACGCCTGGGGCGGACCGTCGCCGTGAAGCTGCTGCGTTCCGATCTCGCCGAGGACCCGGTGTCCAAGGCCCGCTTCACCCGCGAGGCCCAGTCGGTGGCCGGGCTCAACCACCACGCCATCGTCGCCGTGTACGACTCCGGCGAGGACATGATGGGCGGCCAGAGTGTGCCGTACATCGTGATGGAGCTGGTAGAGGGGCGCACGATCCGTGATCTGCTGCTCAACGCCGAGGCGCCGGGCCCGGAGCAGGCGCTGATCATCGTCTCCGGCGTCCTGGAGGCGCTCGCCTACTCCCACCAGCACGGCATCGTGCACCGCGACATCAAGCCCGCCAACGTGATCATCACCCACAACGGCGCCGTCAAGGTGATGGACTTCGGCATCGCCCGCGCCCTGCACGGCGCGTCCACGACGATGACGCAGACCGGCATGGTCATGGGCACGCCCCAGTACCTCTCGCCCGAGCAGGCGCTCGGCAAGGCCGTCGACCACCGCTCCGACCTGTACGCGACCGGCTGCCTGCTCTACGAACTCCTCGCGCTGCGTCCGCCGTTCATCGGCGAGACCCCGCTGTCGGTGGTCTACCAGCACGTCCAGGACATCCCGACCCCGCCGTCCGAGGTCTCCGACGCCTCGCCGCCGGAACTCGACGGGCTCGCCATGCGCGCCCTCGCCAAGGAGCCCGACGACCGCTTCCAGACCGCCGAGGAGATGCGCGGCCTGGTCCAGTACGGGCTCCAGATGCTGTACGACCAGGGCGGCCACACCGGCACCTGGAACACCGGCCCGGTGGCCGCCCACGACGGCCGGCACACCCCGCCGATGGGCACGGCCGGCACCGCGGCGCTGTCGCACCCCAGCGACGGCACCTCGCAGATCCCGCAGCCGATCATCCCGCCGTACGGCGGCGGCCGGGACGACGGCGGTTTCGAGGGACACGGCAACCGCGGGCGGGGCTCCGGCAAGCTCTGGATACTCGCGGTGCTCGGCGTCGTCGCGATCGTCGCGGGCGTGGCCCTGGCGCTGAACAACGGCAACTCCGCGGGTGACTCACCCTCCACCACCCAGTCGCCGACCACCTCGCAGACCAGCGAGGAGAGCACGCCGAGCGAGTCGCCGAGCGACGAGGCGACCGAGCAGCCCACGGAGAGCAACACACAGGAGGAGGACGGCTCCGGCCAGGACTGGGAGTACACCCCCTCCCAGGAGCCGACGCACACGCCGTCCGAGGAGCCCACGGACACGGAGCCGACGGACACAGAGCCGACGCAGACCGAGACGACGGACCCGGGACCGACGGAGTCCGAGACGACGGACCCGGGACCGACGGAGTCCGAGACGGGCGGCACGGATCCCCCGCCGACCACCGAGGGTCCGCTCGACCCCCTCGGCGACTGACGGGGCCGACCGGCACACGATTGATCCCACGCGCGCGCGGGGCCCTGGAAACAGGCCCTACGCGCGCGTGGCGCGTTCTACGGCCCTACGGGCCGAACTGCCGGCGCAGCCCGTCGTCCGTCGAGTGGACCGTGGCGAACTGGGGGGTCACGCTCAGATAGACCGGCTCGTAGGGCCGGCCGTCGACCGCGCGCGGGGCGGGGCCCAGGCGGTCGAGTTCGGCGGCGCTCGGATCGGCCGCCTCGCACGCGCCCACGATCTGCACGGACCACTGGCCGCCGGGTGTCGGGGGACGGACCGGGTCCACGCTGTCGGCGCCATAGGCGACGACCTGGCCCACACACGCCTGGGGGTAGCCGTGGCGGCCGTGCATCCGCAGCAGCACCCGCCCGCGGCTCACGATGTGCCGCGCGGGCACCAGAAAGGGCAGCGCGCGCATACTGGCCGCCACCCGGCCGTAGTCGATACGGCCGAGGAGGTCGGTGGCGAGGGACATGTCGGCCGGCGCGTTCTCGGTGGGCATCTGACCACTGTGTGCGACGGGGAGGGGCCGGGATAGGGGCGGCGGCCCCGAGCAGGAAGGGACGTAAGTCCCGAGCCGGACGAGCCGGACGAGCCGGACGGACAGGGGCAGGGGCAGGGGCCGGGGCCGTTCCGGTCAGTGTCTCTCGGCCTGTATGCGGGCGACATAGGCGGCGGCCTGGGAACGCCGCTGCATGCCCAGCTTGGAGAGCAGGCTGGAGACGTAGTTCTTGATCGTCTTCTCGGCGAGGTGCAATTGCTCGCCGATCTGCCGGTTGGTGAGCCCTTCCCCGATCAGGTCGAGGATGCGGCGCTCCTGGTCGGTGAGGCGGGCGAGGCGTTCGTCGCCCCTGGCGCCGCCGTCGCGCAGCCGCTCCAGCACCCGCGCGGTGGCCGCCGGGTCGAGCAGCGACTTGCCGGCCGCCACGTCCCGTACGGCACTCAGCAACTCGCCGCCCCGGATGGCCTTGAGGACATACCCGGAGGCGCCCGCCATGATCGCGTCGAAGAGGGCCTCGTCGTCGGCGTACGAGGTCAGCATGAGACAGCGCACGGACCGGTCCCGGGAGCGGATCTCGCGGCACACCTCGACGCCGCTGCCGTCCGGGAGCCGTACGTCGAGCACCGCCACATCGGGCCGGGTGGCCGGGATGCGGGCCAGGGCCTCGGCGGCCGTGCCGGCCTCGCCGACCACCTCGATGTCCTCCTCCACGGCGAGCAGCTCATGTACGCCACGCCGGACCACTTCGTGATCGTCAAGGAGAAATACCCTGATTTTTCCGTCTTCGTACACGCGGTCAGTCTCACATACGAACCCTTCCCGTGCCCGGCCTGGGCGGGATAACGTGCCGTTGTCCCGACCCCCTGCGACGCTGTTGACCAGGACTTGTTCCCGTCTTTCCGGATTTACTTGGAAATCCAAGCAAAATCCCAGGTCAGATGGGGTTTCCCAGAAATGTGGAGCACTGGGTAACGTGAGCGTCGCGGGGTGCTCGCCGGGGCACCTGTCACGCCTGCTTCTCCGACCGGCCGCACACCACCCCGTGCACCGGCCGGACAGCAGGTGAGCCTCCCCCAGGCTCCCGAAAGGAGCTGGGGGGACACCCAGCACCCGGCGAACCCGGGTACGCCGGACCGACGGAGGAGCACGAGTGACCGTGGAGAGCACTGCCGCGCGGAAGCCGCGACGCAGCGCCGGTACCAAGAGCACGGCCGGTAAGCGATCGACCCGGACGTCACCGGGAGCCGAGCCCGAACTGGTGCAGTTGCTGACACCCGAGGGTAAACGCGTCAAGAACGCCGAGTACGACAAGTACGTCGCCGACCTCACCCCCGAAGCCCTGCGCGGTCTGTACCGCGACATGGTCCTGACCCGGCGCTTCGACGCCGAGGCCACCACTCTCCAGCGCCAGGGCGAGCTGGGCCTGTGGGCCTCGCTGCTCGGCCAGGAGGCCGCCCAGATCGGCTCCGGCCGGGCCCTGCGCGACGACGACTACGTCTTCCCGACCTACCGCGAGCACGGCGTCGCCTGGTGCCGGGGCGTCGACCCGACCAATCTGCTCGGCATGTTCCGGGGCGTCAACAATGGCGGCTGGGACCCGAACACCAACAACTTCCACCTCTACACCATCGTCATCGGCTCCCAGGCCCTGCACGCCACCGGCTACGCCATGGGCATCGCCAAGGACGGCGCCGACTCCGCCGTCATCGCCTACTTCGGCGACGGCGCGAGCAGCCAGGGCGATGTCGCCGAGTCCTTCACCTTCGCGGCGGTCTACAACGCGCCCGTGGTGTTCTTCTGCCAGAACAACCAGTGGGCGATCTCCGAGCCCACCGAGAAGCAGACCCGGGTCCCGCTCTACCAGCGCGCCCAGGGCTTCGGCTTCCCCGGCGTCCGGGTCGACGGCAACGACGTCCTCGCCTGTCTCGCGGTCACCAAGGCGGCCCTTGCGCGGGCCCGCGACGGTGAGGGGCCGACCCTGGTCGAGGCGTACACGTACCGGATGGGCGCGCACACCACCAACGACGACCCGACCCGTTACCGCGCCGACGACGAGCGGGCCGCCTGGGAGGCGAAGGACCCGATCCTGCGCCTGCGCCGCCATCTGGAGTCCGCAAACCACACGGACGACGGATTCTTCGCGGAACTCGAAGCGGAGAGCGAGGCGTTGGGCAGACGAGTACGCGAAGTGATCCGGACCATGCCGGACCCGGACCATTTCGCCATCTTCGAGAATGTGTACGCGGACGGACACGCGCTGGTCGACGAGGAGCGCGCCCAGTTCGCCGCCTACCAGGCGTCGTTCGCCGACGCGCAGGACGGGGTCTGAGATGGCGGTCGAGAAGCTGCCCCTGGGCAGGGCGATCAACGCGTCGCTGCGGCGCGCACTGGAGTCGGACCCCAAGGTCCTCATCATGGGCGAGGACGTCGGCAAGCTCGGCGGTGTCTTCCGGGTCACCGACGGCCTCCAGAAGGACTTCGGTGAGAGCCGGGTCATCGACACCCCGCTCGCCGAGTCCGGCATCGTCGGCACCGCGATCGGTCTCGCCCTGCGCGGCTACCGCCCGGTGGTGGAGATCCAGTTCGACGGGTTCGTCTTCCCGGCCTACGACCAGATCGTCACCCAGCTCGCCAAGATGCACGCCCGCGCGCTGGGCAAGATCAAGCTGCCGGTCGTGATCCGGATCCCCTACGGCGGTGGCATCGGCGCGGTCGAGCACCACTCCGAGTCCCCGGAGTCCCTGTTCGCGCATGTGGCGGGCCTGAAGGTGGTCTCCCCGTCGAACGCGTCGGACGCGTACTGGATGCTCCAGCAGGCCATCCAGAGCGACGACCCGGTGATCTTCTTCGAGCCCAAGCGGCGGTACTGGGACAAGGGCGAGGTCAATGCCGAGGCCATCCCCGGCCCGCTGCACAAGGCGCGGGTGGTCCGCGAGGGCACCGATCTGACGCTCGCGGCGTACGGCCCGATGGTCAAGCTCTGCCAGGAGGTCGCCGACGCGGCGGCCGAGGAGGGCAAGTCCCTGGAGATCCTCGATCTGCGCTCGGTCTCCCCGCTGGACTTCGACGCGATCCAGACCTCGGTGGAGCGGACCCGCCGCCTGGTCGTGGTCCATGAGGCGCCGGTGTTCTTCGGCTCCGGCGCGGAGATCGCCGCGCGGATCACGGAGCGCTGCTTCTACCACCTGGAGGCCCCGGTCCTGCGCGTGGGCGGCTACCACGCGCCGTATCCGCCGGCCCGCCTGGAGGAGGAGTACCTCCCGGGCCTGGACCGGGTGCTCGACGCCGTCGACCGCGCCTTGGCGTACTGAGGAGAGGGTCGTGACGACGATGACCGAAGGGTCCGTACGCGAATTCAAGATGCCGGACGTGGGCGAGGGGCTCACCGAGGCCGAGATCCTCAAGTGGTACGTCCAGGTGGGCGACACGGTGACCGACGGCCAGGTGGTCTGCGAGGTCGAGACCGCCAAGGCCGCGGTGGAACTGCCCATCCCCTACGACGGGGTGGTCAGCGGCCTGCACTTCCCCGAGGGTACGACGGTGGATGTGGGCACGCCGATCATCGCGGTGGCGGTGGCGGTGGCCGGCGGGGGGGCTCCTGCGGGGGCTCCTGGGGTATCCGGGGTACCTGGGGTATCCGAGGTTCCCGAGGTATCCGCCCCCGTCGCCGGACCGGCGAAGCCGGAGGAGCGTCAGGCGGTCCTGGTCGGCTACGGAGTGGCGGCGTCCGCCACCCGTCGGCGCCCCCGCAAGGGCACCCCCGAGAGCGGGTCCGGCGCGGCGGCGGCGATCCAGGGCGAGTGGAGCGGCCATGGCCCGGCGACGCCGGTCGAGGCCCCACCGGCCGCCCAGGTGACTCCGACGGCCCCCGCAGCCCCGTCGGCTCCGGCAGCCGCGTCGGCCCAGTTGGCCCAGGCGACCCCCGCCCAGCGCCCCCGCCCGCTGGCCAAGCCGCCGGTCCGCAAGCTGGCGAAGGATCTGGGGGTGGATCTGACGACCGTGGCCCCGTCGGGCCCGGACGGCATCATCACCCGCGAGGACGTCCACGCGGCGGCGACCCCGCCCGCACCGGCCCCGCAGATCCCGGCCCCCGCCCCGCAGGTCCAGGCCCCGCAGGTCCAGGCCCCGCAGGTCCAGGCCCCGCAGATCCAGGTGCCGCAGCCCCTGCCCTCCACCGACTCCCCCCGGGAGACCCGCGTTCCCGTTCGGGGCGTCCGCAAGGCGACGGCGGCGGCGATGGTCGGTTCGGCGTTCACGGCGCCGCATGTCACGGAGTTCGTGACGGTCGACGTGACCCGGACGATGCGCCTGGTGGAAGACCTGAAGCAGGACAAGGAGTTCACCGGCCTGCGCGTGAACCCCCTCCTCCTGATCGCCAAGGCCCTCCTCGTGGCGATCCGCCGCAACCCGGACATCAGCGCGTCCTGGGACGAGGCGGCCCAGGAGATCGTGCTCAAGCACTACGTCAATCTGGGCATCGCCGCGGCCACGCCCCGTGGCCTGCTCGTCCCGAACATCAAGGACGCCCAGGCCCAGACCCTGCCCCAACTCGCCCGGTCGCTGGGCGAACTGGTGTCCACGGCCCGCGACGGCAAGACCTCCCCCGCGGCCATGCAGGGCGGCACGGTCACCATCACCAACGTCGGCGTCTTCGGCGTCGACACCGGCACGCCGATCCTGAACCCCGGCGAGTCCGCGATCCTCGCGGTGGGCGCGATCAAGCTCCAGCCGTGGGTCCACAAGGGCAAGGTCAAGCCCCGTCAGGTCACCACCCTCGCCCTGTCCTTCGACCACCGCCTGGTCGACGGCGAACTGGGCTCCAAGGTCCTGGCGGACGTGGCGGCGGTCCTGGAACAGCCGAAACGGCTGATGACCTGGACCTAGGAGGAGCGGGAAAGGCGGTGACCGCGCGGATCAGCGCGGTCACCGCCCCCCCCCGCACCCCCGCCCCCCACCCCCCCGCCGCCCCCCGCCCCCGGCCCCCCCGGCCCCCGGGTGGGGGGGGGCTACGTAAAAGGCCGCCCCCGCCCCGG
>NZ_JBHTZD010000007.1:0-24825 GCF_042790455.1 Streptomyces sp. NPDC056734 | reverse complement strand
TTTGTGCTTTTGGGTGGGGGTGTTGTGGGGGGGGTTGTGGGGGCCCCGCGGCTGACCCGCCGCCCCCCCCCCCCCCTCCGTCACCCGCTCCGCCCCCTCCGTCACCCGCTCCGTCCCCTCCGTCACCTACTCCGTCTCCTCTGTCACCTACTCCGTCCCCTGCGATACCGCTCCACCCGCAGCCAGTGCCCGTCCGTGCTCCAGCCGACCAGGCTGTGGCCCTTGCCCTCGTCCGGGGTGCCGCCCTCGGCGGTCCGGTGGAGGCCGGTGAGGGCCGGAGCCAAGCGGTGGATGACGTGCGGGGCGTGCCGGGTGGCCTCCTCGTAGAGCCAGTCGAGGGTGTCGGACTGGTCCTGCGGGGTGCACAGGGACAGATGGAAGATCAGCTGGCGCCAGGCGTAGGCCGTGTCCTTGATGGTGGGCAGGGGGCGCGGGTTGTTGTGGAGGCGGGCCGTCAGCCGGCAGACCGTGGTGAAGGAGCGGCGGGCCAGATCGGGCTTGCCGGAGGTGATGCCCGCGCGGGCGACCAGGGTCGCCAGATTGTGGGTGGTGAGGATCTGGGCCTGCTCGACGACCTTGCCATTGGCGGGCACCGACCAGGAAGCGTGGGGCGAGTCGGCGGACGTGCTGCGGTTCGCGGTGGTCAGCGTGCCGTTGGAGGAGCGCCCGGCGCGCTGCGTACACAGCAGGGCGAAGGACGGGTCGTCGCGCCGCCCGCGTTCACGGGAATCCGCCGGGGCGGCGAGCGCCGCGTAATCGATGCCGTAGTAGCGGGCGTACAGGGTGTCGGACAGCAGATCCGCCGCCACCCGTGCGGCCTCGGCGAACTTCGGGCTGAACGTGCCCATGAAGATGTCCGCCGCCAGCTCCTCCACCAGCGGGGCGTCCAGGCCGGCCGCCCGGGCGAGGACGGACAGCTCGCGGATCAGCGGGTTGGGCAGGATCGTGCCCGGGAACGCCCGTACGGCCAGCTCGGCGAGCCGGCGCAGGGCCGTCGCCGAGATGTCGGACGCCCCGGTCCCCGAGCGCTCGCCGCCCACGGCCGCGACCCACGGCAGCTCCTCCACCCGTACCTGATGCGCCAGGTCGAGCAGCAGCAGTGAGCGGCGGTTGCGGAAGGCGCGGTAGTTCGCGGCGGCCAGGGTGCGCAGCGCGTCGTCCGGGTACGCCTGGGCGGTGGTCGCCGCCACCAACTGCGGGACCAGCTCGGCCAGTACCTCCGCCGACGGCACCACCCCGCGCTCCACCAGCGTGTCCAGCGGCGCGCTCAGCACGGACTCGACCGGCGCCCGCAGCGCGGACGGCACGACCGTACCGGCGGGCAGGCCGCTCGCCCGCGCCTCCGCCGTGTCCAGCGGGGCCAGCAGCGGCTCGACCTGAGCCACCCCGGTGTCCTGCGGCAGCGCCGCGAGCCGGTCCACCAGCACCCGGGCCAGCGCGTGGTACGACGGCAGCGCGGCCTGGGCCGCCTGGGTGCGGCGCAGCGCGGTGTGCGCGGCGGAACCGGGCAGCCCCCGGCGCCGTACCATCGCCGCCGTCGCGGTGCGCAGCAGGCCCAGTTCGCGCGGCGCCGGCCGACG
Source organism: Streptomyces sp. NPDC056734 (assembly GCF_042790455.1). Classification (NCBI taxonomy): domain Bacteria; kingdom Bacillati; phylum Actinomycetota; class Actinomycetes; order Kitasatosporales; family Streptomycetaceae; genus Streptomyces; species Streptomyces sp. NPDC056734. The sequence continues at coordinate 23,245 of NZ_JBHTZD010000007.1, read as the reverse complement.
GCCCTTGACCGTCACCTCCAGCGCGGTGCGCAGCACGCCCAGGTTCTCGCGGGGGTCGAGGTGCTTGGTGCAGTACGTGTGCCGCCCGGCCAGGTCGCGGTAGCGGCTCAGCAGCCGGGCGCCCTCCGCCAGCCAGTGCGCGTCCGGCGTACGGGCCAGGACCACGCCGTCCTCGGCGGTCCAGAGCCAGTGCGTCAGCAGGTCGTCGGCGAACGGGGCCCATACGGTGAGCGCCTCGCGCTGGGTCTCGATCGCCGTGTTGGGCCCGCGCCGGGACAGAGCGTGCCGGGCGTCGGCGGCCGTGTACCGGTGCACCGCGCCCGCGTCGGGGGCGGGCCGCTCCGAAGGGCGCGGCGTGAACCGCAGCCGGTCCGCGAACGGGGCCAGCTCCGCCACCAGGTCCAGCGCGGCCTCCATCTGCCCGGCCCGCGCCAGCCACGCCACCGTCAGCAGCGCCGCCTCCTCGGGCACGGCGATCTCGTACCGCCCGCTGTCCAGCAGCTCGCCGAGTCCGGCGAGACCGGGCTCGGTGAGGAAGTGCTCGAACAGCGCCCGCCGCTCCGCCGGGATCCCGGCGCGGCGCGCGGCCTCCACCTCGTAGGGCTGGAGGGGTCCGCCCGCGCTCGGCTCGCCCGTGGCGAAGCCGCCGCGCACCACCTCGGGGGTGACCCAGGCGGGCAGCCCGGCCACCGGGGTGCGCGAACCGATCAGCAGCTTGCCGCTCGCCATCCCGGCCAGTACGGACCGCCAGGCCCGGCCCTTGTCCTCGGCGCGGCGCCGGGTGTCGGCGTCGGGATGGGTACGGGCGGTCGCCAGGGCCTTGGCCAACTGGCCGTAGCCGTAGCCGGGGCCGGCTTCCGTGGGCCGGGGGTGCTGCTGCTCAGCGTTCTCGTTCATAAGCCGGCGTGGCGGGTGCCGCCCCCGCGCCCTCCGGGTAGGAAGCCCGGTGCTCTGCTGCTGAGCTACACGCCGTCGGTGGCCGCTGCGGTCACCCCGATTGTCCTGGTCGTCCTGGATGCCCGGGGACCGGCCGGCCTCCCCAGACGCTAGAGGTCGAACGGGCGGACGGACAAACGTATTTCCCGCGTACGCCGCCGGGGGCCCGGCATCCGTGTGCCGGGCCCCCGTTGGCCGGTCGTCCGGGTCTGGGTCAGATCACGGCGAAGCCGTAGTCCAGCAGCTTCTTCGCGTCTTTCTCGCGCTGGGCGGCGGACGTGGAGGTCAGGACCGTGCCGATGACGGTCTTGCCGCCCCGGGTCGCGGCGAAGACCAGGCAGTACTTGGCCTGGGCGCCGGAGCCGGTCTTCACGCCGATGGCGCCGCTGTAGTTGCTGAGCAGGGTGTTGGTGTTGGTCCACGTGTAGTAGCGGTAGCCGCCGCTCTTCGTGGTCACCTTCTGCTTGGTCGACTTGGTCTTCACCAGGGCGCGGAAGGTGTTGTTCTTCATCGCGTTGCTGGCGAGCTTGGTCAGATCGCGCGGGGTGGAGTAGTTCGAGCCGTTGCTGATGCCGTCGAACGAGTCGAACTTCGTGTTCGTCATGCCGAGCTGCCCGGCCGTGGTGTTCATCTTGCCGATGAACGACTTCACGCGCGCCGCTCGTGTCGAGCCGCTGCCGAACTTGTCGGCGAGCGCGTACGCGGCGTCGCAGCCGGACGGCAGCATCAGCCCGTACAGCAGCTGGCGGACGGTGACCTTGTCGCCCACGATCAGCCGTGCCGATGAGGCGGTGTTGGCCACTATGTAGTCGCTGTATGCCTTCTGGACGGTGACCTTGGCGTCCAGGTTGAGGTTCGGCTGTGCCAGCACGACCTTGGCCGTCATGATCTTCGTCGTCGAGCCGGTGGACCGCTTGACGTCCGCGTTCTTGCTGTGGAGCGTCTTGCCGTTCGCGTTGTTCATCACGTAGCCGCCCTGGGCCACGATCGAGGGCTTGGCGACGGCCGCCTGCGCGGGTGCCGCGGAGAAGGCGGCGGCCGCGAGCATCGCGCCGGAGGTCACGGTGACCGCGACGGCTCTGCGAAGCTGAGTGCCCTGAATGCCGGTTTTCAAGTGAAGTACCCCGATGAAGTTGAATTCCCCTGTGGTGCGGCCCATGGAACGGGGAAATGGAGGGCCGCACATGTCTGACTCACCGGAAGGATCAAGGGTTGTACGTCAGATGAGAAAACCATGAGAGCCGTCTGAGAGCCGGTGTCCGGATGTCCGAGGGTCGGTGTCCGGATGTCCGAGAGGTCCGGATATCCGAGAGGTCCGGGGTCCGGATGATGGACGAGGCTCCCTGATGCGTACGTGTTGTATCTATCCTGTCGGCATGCCGTCCCTCACCGTGCCCGCCGAGAACTCCGAGAAGGCCCACCAGAAGACCAAGCGGCCCCCCGCCGCAGACCGGGTGTACGCCCACGTCAAGGAAGGCGTCCTGGAACGGCGTTACGAGGGCGGCGCACTGCTCACCGAGGGCGAACTGGCCGAGGCCGTCGGGGTGTCCCGCACCCCGGTGCGCGAAGCGCTGCTGCGCCTGGAGGCGGAAGGGCTGATCAAGCTCTACCCCAAGAAGGGCGCCCTGGTGCTGCCGGTCTCCGCGCAGGAGATCGCCGACGTCGTGGAGACCCGGCTGCTCGTCGAGGAGCACGCGGCGCGCAAGGCCGTACCCGCCCCGCCCGCCCTGCTCGGACGGCTGGCCGAACTCCTCGCCCGGCAGGAGGCGCAGGCCGCCGCCGGGGACCTCGCCGCCGCCGCCGTCACCGACCGCTCCTTCCACGCCGAGATCGTGCGCAGCGGCGGCAACGAGATCCTGTCCCGCCTCTACGACCAGCTGCGCGACCGCCAGTTGCGGATGGGCGTCGCCGTCATGCACTCCCACCCCGACCGGATCGCCAAGACCCTCGCCGAGCACGCGGAGATACTGGACGCGCTGCGCGCCGGTGACGCCGAGGAGGCCGTCGCCGTCGTCCACCGGCATGTCGGATGGTTCTCCCATCTGGCCCGGGGTGAGGTGCGGTGAGCGCCGCCTCCGGATCGGCCGCCGGTTCGCTCCCCGGCGATCCACCCGGCGGCCGGCGGGCCGCCGCCGTCTGGTGCATAGGCGTCGCGGTCTACTTCGTCGCCGTCATCTTCCGTACGTCACTGGGGGTGGCCGGCCTCGACGCCGCCGACCGCTTCGAGGTCAACGCCTCGGCCCTGTCCGCCTTCTCCATACTCCAGCTGCTGGTCTACGCCGGCATGCAGATACCCGTCGGCCTGCTGGTCGACCGGCTCGGCACCAAGAAGGTGCTGGCCATCGGCGCCGTGCTGTTCACGGCCGGACAGCTCGGCTTCGCCTTCTCCCCCTCGTACGGCACGGCCCTCGGCTCGCGTGCGCTGCTCGGCTGCGGTGACGCGATGACCTTCATCAGTGTGCTGCGGCTCGGCAGCCGCTGGTTCCCCGCCCGGCGCGGACCGCTCATCGCCCAGCTCGCCGGACTGGTGGGCATGGCCGGCAATCTGGTCTCCACCCTCGCCCTCGCCCCGCTGCTGGACGGCATCGGCTGGACCGCCGCGTTCGCCGGCAGCGCCTTCGCGGGTGTCGTCGTCCTCGTCCTGCTGCTGCTCTTCCTCAAGGACCACCCCGAGGGCCATGAGCCGGAGCCCCTGCCGCATCTGGGCGCCGCCTACGTCCGCCGCCAGATCACCGCGTCCTGGCGCGAACCGGGGACCCGGCTCGGGCTGTGGGTCCACTTCACCTCCCAGTTCCCGGCGATGGTGTTCCTGCTGCTGTGGGGGCTGCCGTTCCTGGTCGAGGCGCAGGGGCTCAGCCGGGGCGGCGCGGGCGCGCTGCTCACCGTCGTCGTCCTGTCCAACATGGCCGTCGGCCTCGTCTACGGCCAGATCGTCGCCCGGCAGCACGGCGCCCGGCTCCCTCTCGCGCTGGGCACGGTCGGTGCGACGGCCGTCCTGTGGGCGGTGACCCTGGTCTGGCCCGGCGCGCATGCGCCCCTGTGGCTGCTGATCGTGCTCTGCGCGGTGCTCGGCGCGTGCGGACCCGCCTCGATGATCGGCTTCGACTTCGCCCGCCCGGCGAACCCGCCCGAACGCCAGGGGACCGCCTCCGGCATCACCAACATGGGAGGCTTCGTCGCCTCCATGACGACCCTGTTCGCCATCGGGGTACTGCTCGACGCGTCCGGCGGCAACTACGGCGTCGCCTTCTCCGTCGTCTTCGTGCTCCAGGCCCTGGGCGTCAGCCAGATGCTCCGGCTGCGCGGCCGGGTGGCCCGCATCGAACGGGAACGGCTGGTCGCCAGCCGGGTGGAGACGGTGCACGTCCCGGTGTGACCGAACTCATGTCACGCGCCGGCCACTGCGGCTCTGGGGGCGGCAGCCCCCAGACCCCGACCGCAACTCAACCTCGTGCAACTGCTACCGGTACGGGTACCGGTGCCGCTATTCGTACTGCTACTGCTACTGCTACTGGGTGACGGTGAAGTTCCGCAGGATCGCCGCCGTCAGCTTCGGGTCGCCCTCCGTCTTCACCCGGTCGGCCACCGCCTCCGGGGTGACCCGGCCGCAGGCCAGCCGGACGTAGGTCTCCCAGTCGAGGCTGAGGGTGGCGGCGGGGCCGAGCGCGGGGGCGGTCTCCAGGGTGCCGCGGCCCTGGATGTCGACCCGGATCGTGCGCAGGAACTCGATCGGGCCGTGCACATCGAAGACGATCGCCGAACTGCGGGGCGCGTCCGCCTTGTCGGCGACGATCGCGGGCAGCGCGTCGAGCAGCACGTCCCGGGCGACCTGGGCGCCGGGGGAGTCGAGATCGCCGGGGGAGCCCAGCGTCGCGCGCAGGTCCTGCTCGTGCACCCACATGTCGAAGGCGTGGCCGCGCATCGCCGCCTCCAGCGTCAGCTCCGCGCCCAGCGGCCCGCGCACCTTCGTGCCCGGATCGCGCGACTCGTTGCGCAGCTGGCGGTTGCGGCGGATCACCGTGTACTCCAGCTCGGACGTCATCTCCGGCGAGGTGTGGTGCCGGCGGACGTCGACCTGCATCTCCATATAGCGCTGGTGGTCGTTGGTGACGTGGAACAGATCGCGCGGCAGGGTGTGGATGGGGCGCGGGTCACCCAGCATCTCGTTGTTCAGGCCGATGACGTGGGACACGATGTCCCGGACGGACCAGCCCGGGCAGGGCGTGCGGCGGTTCCAGTCGGCCTCCACGAGTGGCACCACCAGCTCGGATATCGCTTCGATGGAATGGGTCCAGGCGTCGGCGTAGGGCTGGAGGGTGGGATGCAGACTCACGGAACGGGACCCCTCGGCGGTCGTGTCACGGGCAGGTGGTGGCGGCATTGCCAGTGGGAGGTGGCTGTCGGCGGCGTCTCGGCCTCCCCCGGTTCTCGGCTGGACTCGAACCGGGGAGGACCCCCAAGTTACGCTGCTGGGAGTCAGCCCGGCAGTGCTTTCGTGTGACGATCGTAGGCCCGTGTGGACGGCTCGAATGCCAGGACGGTGGTAGTGTGCGCGCCTCTCTCCTCCAGATCGCTATTAACGAGGGCGAATCGGTCGAATCGCGTAGGGAACGGGTGGCTTCGCTGGTGAGAGACCAGGCGGGGGCCGCGGATCTGGTGGTGCTGCCGGAGCTGTGGACCACCGGAGCCTTCGCCTTCGAGGAGTTCGGCCGGCAGGCCGAGCCGCTGGACGGGCCGACGTACGAGGCCATGGCGAGGGCGGCGGGCGACGCGGGCGTGTGGCTGCACGCCGGGTCGATCCCCGAGCGGGATCCCGAGGGGCCGCTCTACAACACCTCTCTCGTCTTCTCTCCTTCCGGTGAGCCGGTCGCCGCCTATCGCAAGATCCATCGCTTCGGCTTCGACAAGGGCGAGGCCGTCCTGATGAGCGCGGGGCGGGAACTGGTGACCGCACGGCTTCCGCAGACCGTGCTGGGGCTGGCTACCTGCTATGACCTCCGTTTCCCCGAACTCTTCCGTGGACTGGTGGACGCCGGGGCCGAGACCCTGGTGATTCCGGCGGGGTGGCCGGAGCGGCGGCGCGGGCACTGGACGCTGCTGGCTCAGGCACGGGCGGTGGAGAACCAGGCGTTCGTTCTTGCTTGTGGAACGGCCGGGACCCACGCGGGAGTTCCACAGGCCGGTCACTCGATCGTGGTCGGTCCCTGGGGGGAGATCCTGGGTGAGGCCGGGGGTGGAGAAGAGGTGCTCCGGGTGGAGTTCGACCCGGGGAAGGTGGCGCAGACGCGGGAACAGTTCCCGGCGCTGAAGGACCGCGTGCTGGGGGTTCGGGCGCCGGGGCGGTGAGACGGGGCGTCGCCTGGCTGCCGGTGAGGTGAGGGGCGCTGCCCTCGTCCCGCGAGGTGAGGGGCGTTGGCCTTGTCCGGTGACGAGGAATGCGGGGCGTCGCCGTCCCTCAGTCCCCGTCCCTCAGTCCCCGTCCCGGTCCTTCTCCGCCAGCTGGATCACACACACGGCGACGGCGATCAGCAACGCCGGGTCGGCGTCCTCGCGGACCACGTCCACGCCGTACGTCTCCCGGACATGCAGGAAACGGCGGGAGATGACGGCGAGCAGCTCACCGTCGTACTCGATGGCGAACTCCCGGTCGAGGATCTTGCCGCTGACGTCGAGTTCGGTGCCGTCGGCCAGGGAGACGCGGTAGTGGTTGCGCAGCAGCGAGAGGCGTTTGCGGCGGATGCGGGCGAGCTGCTCGCCGTCGCGTTCGATCACCATCGTGTCCCGCAGGGCGAACATCTTCTGCCGGATGTCGATCAGCACCTGCCCCTGCGGGTCCTTCAGCTCGAAGGTCTCCCGCAGCCGCATCGCCTTGCCGTCGACCAGGAACGCCTTGTTCCCACGGTCGTCCTCGATCCAGTAGTCGTCGCCGAAGCCGAGCAATCGTTCACGCACAAGGAATCTCATGCGTGACGGGTTCCCCGGAGGGCGGCGTGCGACGCGGGGGGTAGGCCGACGGGCTGACGCCGACCGGAGGGCGACGGGCTGAGGGTGCCGCGTTCCCTTGCCGCGCCGAGGCCACTGACCTGCGGTGCCGGGTCAGCCGTGGCCGACCTGGTGTTCGACCCGATGGCGGAGGCAGCCGTCCGGATGGGCTCGGGCCGTGAGCGGACCCGCCGGTACCCGAACGCGTTCAGCGCCGGCTCGACGCACCCGCGGTTGGCCCTGGGGTCAGGATCCTGGACCGCCGCCGTGACCAGCACATAGAAGGCGGCCTCGGACAAGGTGATCTCCCGCGACCTCCAGGCACCCCGCGAAGACCCCCAGGTACCCGGCGCCCACCCCCCCGGCCCTCCTACCGGCTCTCGCCCCGCCCCGGCAATGCCATGTGGGCCGCCCCGGAACCCTCCCCCGCCACCGATCCCCCCCACGCCGACCTGTGACCCGGCGTTCATACCCGGATGGCAAGCTTGCGGGATGAACGACGCTGTCCCGGCGCCCACCTCCGCGCCCCGCCGCCGCGCCCGTGTCCGTGCCCCCGCGCTGATCGGCAAGGGCGGCTGGCTGAATACCGGCGGTACCCCGTACACCCTCGCCGACCTGCGCGGACGTATCGTCATCCTCGATTTCTGGACATTCTGCTGCGTCAACTGTCTGCATGTCCTGGACGAGTTGCGCGAGCTGGAGGAGAAGCACCGGGACACGGTCGTCGTGATCGGCGTGCACTCGCCGAAGTTCGTGCACGAGGCCGAGCACGCGGCGGTCGTGGACGCCGTGGAGCGGTACGGCGTGGCGCACCCGGTGCTCGACGATCCGGAACTGGCGACCTGGAAGCAGTACGCGGTACGGGCCTGGCCCACGCTCGTGGTGATCGACCCCGAGGGGTACATCGTGGCCCAGCACGCCGGTGAGGGGCATGCGCACGCCATCGAACGCCTGGTCGAGGAACTGGAGGGCGAGCACGCCGCCAAGGGCACCCTGCGGCGCGGTGACGGCCCGTACGTGGCGCCCGAGCCCGAGCCGACGGTCCTGCGGTTCCCCGGCAAGGTGCTGGCGCTGCCCGGCGGGACCTTCCTGGTCAGCGACACGACCCGGCATCAGCTGGTGGAACTGGCGGCGGACGCGGAGACGGTCCTGCGGCGGATCGGACAGGGCGGGCGCGGATCGGCCGACGGCCCGCCCGACCGGGCCGGTTTCCAGGAACCGCAAGGGCTCGCCCTGCTGCCGGACGGCACGGTCGTCGTCGCCGACACCGTCAACCACACCCTGCGCCGCTTCGACCCGCGGACCGGCGAGACCACCACACTCGCCGGGACCGGCCGCCAGTGGATGCAGGGCGACCCGGCCTCCGGCCCGGCCCGCGAGGTCCCGCTCTCCTCACCGTGGGACGTGGCCTGGTGGCAGGACCGGGTGTGGATCGCGATGGCCGGGGTGCACCAGCTGTGGGCGTACGACCCCGCCGACGGGTCGGTGACGGTCACCGCCGGCACCACCAACGAAGGTCTGCTCGACGGGCCCGGCGCCGACGCGTGGTTCGCCCAGCCGTCGGGCCTCGCCGCCACCCCCGACCGGCTCTGGCTCGCGGACTCCGAGACCAGCGCCCTGCGCTGGGTGGCCCCCGACGGCTCCGTGCACACCGCCGTCGGCACCGGCCTCTTCGACTTCGGCCACCGCGACGGCCCCGCCGGCCAGGCCCTCCTCCAGCACCCGCTCGGCGTCACCGCCCTGCCCGACGGCTCGGTGGCCGTCAGCGACACCTACAACCACGCCCTGCGCCGCTACGACCCCGCGACCGGCGAGGTCACCACCCTCGCCACGGATCTGCGCGAGCCCAGCGACGCCGTCCTCACCGGCGCCGACATCCTCGTCGTGGAGTCCGCCCGCCACCGGCTGACCCGGCTGCGGCTCCCCGAGGAGGCGGTACGGGTCGAGTCCGTCGCCCACCGCACCCGGCGCGCGGCGACCGAGGTGACGCCGGGACGGCTCCGCCTCGACGTGATCTTCCAGGCCCCCACCGGCCAGAAGCTCGACACCCGCTACGGCCCCTCGACCCGCCTCCTCGTCTCCGCCACGCCCCCGGAACTCCTGCGCGCCGGCGAGGGCGCGGGTACGGATCTCTCCCGCGACCTCGATCTCGACCCCGCCGTGCCGGAGGGCGTCCTCCATATCTCCGCGATGGCCGCGTCCTGCGACGACGATCCCGCCAACGAGTACCCGGCCTGCCATGTCCATCAGCAGGACTGGGGGGTGCCGGTACGGCTGGCGGAGACGGGGGCGGACCGGCTGCCGCTGGTGCTCGCGGGGATGAATGACTGAGGGTCAAGAGGAAACGACTCTGCGTAGTCGGACCTCGGCTACGCTGGGCCGTATGAGTGAGACCGAGGAGCTGCGGCGTCGTATGAACGCACTTGAGGCGGAAATGGATGCTCTGCGTGAGCAGATCACGACGACGCGGGCGATTGTCGCCATAAACGATCGTGATGTGGCGGAGTTCAAGACGGAGCAGCGGGCGCAACGGCAGTTGCTGATGGCGTTGCGTGAGACGCAGGTGGAGCAGGGGCGCAAGATCGAATCTCTGGAGGCAGAGATGCGGGGCGGATTCGCCACTGTGCTCGTCGCCGTCCATGCCATCGCCGACCGGCTGTCAGCATCCGAGGCCGACACCGGATCCGACGCCGCATCCGACACCGGATCCGAAGCCTCCGGCGACTGACACCCCGGCCCCGCCCTCGCCCCGTCACCCCTCCAAAAACGCCACCAACGCATTCCCCAGCATGTGCGGATCATCCACCCCGCACAGCTCTCTCACGCTGTGCATCGACAGGATCGCCACCCCGATGTCGATCGTGCGGATGCCGTGGCGGGCCGCGGTGATGGGGCCGATGGTGGTGCCGCAGGGCATGGTGTTGTGGGAGACGAAGGACTGGAAGGGGACGCCCGCCTTCTCGCAGGCGGCGGCGAAGACGGCGCGGCCCGAACCGTCGGTGGCGTAACGGTTGTTGACGTTCACCTTGAGGATGGGGCCGCCGTTGACGCGGGGGTGGTGCGTCGGGTCGTGGCGCTCGGCGTAGTTGGGGTGGACGGCGTGGCCGGTGTCGGAGGACAGACAGACCGTGGCGGCGAAGGCGCGCGCCCGGTCCTCCAGGGTGCCGCCGCGGGCGAACACGGACCGCTCCAGCACCGAGCCGAGCAGCGGCCCGTCCGCGCCGGTGTCGGACTGCGAACCGTTCTCCTCGTGGTCGAAGGCCGCCAGCACCGGGATGTACGGCAGAGCGTCACCGCTGGTGGCGACCGCCGTCAGGGCCGCCGTACCGGCGTGCACCGAGAGCAGGTTGTCCAACCGGGGGCCCGCCATCAGCTCCTGGTCGCGGCCCAGATAGGCGGGCGGCTCCACGGGGTGCAGCATCAGGTCCCAGCCCGCGACCGAGCCGGCCGGCAGCGCGGCCTCCTGCTCCAGGAAGGCGATCAGATCGCCGTTCCGCGTCTCGCCGAGCCCCCACACCGGTTGCAGATGCCGCTGCTTGTCCAGCTTGAGGCCCTCGGAGGAGACCGAGCGGTCCAGGTGGATGGCCAGCTGGGGGACGCGCAGCAGCGGGCGCGCGACATCGACCAGCCGCGTCGAACCGTCCCGCAGCGTCAGCCGGCCCGCGATGCCCAGATCGCGATCCAGCCAGGAGTTCAGCAGCGGCCCGCCGTAGATCTCCACCGCCACCTGCCGCCAGCCGTACGCACCGGTGTCCGGCAGCGGCTTCACCCGCAGACTGGGGGAGTCGGTGTGCGCGCCGATGATCCGGAAGGGCGTGTGCGGCTCGGCGTCCTCCGGCACCCACCACGCCACGATCGCGCCCCCGCGCAGCACATACCTGCCGCCGCTGCCCGCCTCCCAGGCGTCCGTCTCGGCGACCTGCCTGAAACCGGCCTTCTCCAGCCGCTCGGCGACGTTCGCCACGGCGTGGTACGGCGACGGCCCGGCCGCCAGGAAGGACATCAGGTCGTCGGTGTGGCCGCGGTCGAGGCGGGGGGCTTCGCTCATGGGTTCACTTTAACGACGTATCCAGGCCCACTCCCCGTGGTGGGAGCGGGCCCTGGTGAGGACGGTGTGGAGACCCGCCGGTAGATCACGGACCTGGCCGGGATCCACCGGAACAGCCCAGAACGAGGGGGTCCGGCAACCGGGTCGGTAGAGGCCCGGGAGAGGTCCGGACGAGGCCCGCAAGAGGCCCGGACGACGCCCGGACGACGCCCGGACGGCGGCCGGAAGAGCCCCGGACGACCGCCGCAAGAGCCCCGGACGGCGGCCAGGACCAAGACCCTAGAACGCGGCCTCGTCCAGCTCCATCAGGTCCAGGTCGACGGTCTCGGCGACCCTGCGGGCCAGGGTGACGCCCGGCAGCACACTGGCCGCGAAGAACTTCGCCGCCGCGATCTTGCCGGTGTAGAACGCCTTGTCCCGGGCGGACGCCGTCGGCAGCTTCTCGGCGGCGACCGCGGCCCCGCGCAGCAGCAGGTAGCCGACGATCACATCGCCGGAGGCCAGCAGCAGCCGGGTGGTGTTCAGGCCCACCTTGTAGATGTTCTTCACGTCCTGCTCGGTGGCCGCGAGGTCGGTCAGCATCAGGCCGACGATCGCCTCCAGCTCGACGGCCGCCTTCGCCAGGTGCTCCCGGGCGCCGGACAGCTCCTCGCCGCCCGTGCCCAGCGCCAGGAACTGCTTGATGTCGTCGGCGACCGAGTTCAGCGCGGCGCCCTGGTTGCGGACGATCTTCCGGAAGAAGAAGTCCTGCCCCTGGATCGCCGTCGTGCCCTCGTACAGCGTGTCGATCTTGGCGTCCCGGATGTACTGCTCGATCGGGTACTCCTGGAGGAACCCGGAGCCGCCGAAGATCTGGAGCGACTGGGCGAGCTGCTCGTAGCCCTTCTCCGAGCCGTAGCCCTTCACGATCGGCAGCAGCAGGTCGTTGAGCGCGTGCTCGGTGGACGCGTCCTCGCCGGCCGCCTCCTTGAGGGCGATGGAGTCCTGGACGGACGCCGTGTGCAGCACGAGCGCGCGCATGCCCTCCGCGTACGCCTTCTGCGTCATCAGTGAGCGGCGGACGTCCGGGTGGTGGGTGATGGTGACCTTGGGCGCGGCCTTGTCCATGAAGTTCGCCAGGTCGGGGCCCTGGACGCGCTCCTTGGCGTACTCCAGCGCGTTCAGATAGCCCGTGGACAGGGTGGAGATCGCCTTGGTGCCGACCATCATCCGGGCGAACTCGATGATCCGGAACATCTGCCGGATGCCGTCGTGCTTGTCGCCGATCAGCCAGCCCCTGGCCGGGTGCCGGTCGCCGAAGGTCAGCTCGCAGGTGTTGGACGCCTTCAGGCCCATCTTGTGCTCGACGTTCGTCGCGTACACGCCGTTGCGCTCGCCCAGCTCGCCGGTCTCGGTGTCGAAGAGGTACTTCGGGACCAGGAAGAGGGAGAGGCCCTTGGTACCGGGGCCGGCGCCCTCGGGGCGGGCCAGCACGTAGTGGAGGATGTTCTCCTCCATGTCGTGCTCACCGGAGGTGATGAACCGCTTCACGCCCTCGAGGTGCCAGGAGCCGTCCTCCTGCCGGACCGCCCTGGTGCGCCCCGCGCCCACGTCCGAACCGGCGTCCGGCTCCGTGAGCACCATGGTCGAGCCCCAGGTCCGCTCGACGGCGAGGGAGGCGATCCGCCGCTGTTCCTCGGTGCCCTCCTCGAAGAGGATGCGGGCGAACGCCGGGCCCGAGGAGTACATCCAGATCGCCGGGTTGGCGCCCAGGACCAGCTCCGCGTACGACCAGATCAGCGAGGGCGGGGCGGTGGTGCCGCCGATCTCCTCGGGCAGGCCCAGCCGCCAGTACTCCGAGTCCATGAACGCCCGGTAGCCCTTCTTGAAGGAGTCCGGGAGCGGGGCGGTGCCGGTCTCGGGGTCGAAGACCGGCGGATTGCGGTCGGCGTCGGCGAAGGACTCGGCCAGCTCGTGCTCGGCGAGCCGGGTCAGCTCCTCCAGGACGCTCTTGGCGGTATCGGTGTCCATCTCCTCGAACGGGCCGGTGCCGTACAGCTTGTCGCGTCCCAGCACCTCGAAGAGGTTGAACTCGATGTCGCGGAGATTCGACTTGTAGTGCCCCATGGCGATGGCTCCGTAGCGAGAGTCTCAATCAGTACTCCGATGATGCTACCCGCCAGTAATAAGAAGCAACCCCTACTCGGCCAAGTGTGAGAAGGGTCTACGACCCGGCGCCATCCGCCCCCTGCCCCTCGGTACGCTTGCGCGCATGTACGGATACGGGCAGCCGATGGACAACGGCGGTGCGCAGCAGTACGCCCAGCCGCAGCAGATGTCCGGCGGTGCGGGGGGATACGGGCAGCAGCAGCCGCTGTATCCGGAGCCGTCGCCGCCCTCGCTCGCCGACGCGGTGCGCGCCTTCACCACGGGCCAGATGCCGGCCGAGGACTTCCAGCAGGTCTTCGCCACCTCGAAGGTGTACTGCCCGCGCGGTGACAACCCCGGTTTCCTCGCCCTGCACAACACCCAGCAGCCGGTGATCCCGATGTTCAGCTCGCTCAAGGAGCTGCGGCGCTACGCGGGCAAGGAGTCCAAGTACTTCGTGATCACCGGCGCCGAGGTGATCGACTTGCTGCCGACCGGCTACGGGTTCGTCCTGGACATGGAGGGCGAGCATCGCATGGTCTTCGACGCGAAGGCCGTCGAGCAGATGGTCGACTTCGCGATGCGCAGGATGTACGGCGGCTGATCGCGCCCGGCTCGGTGTCATCGAGTGCGGCGCCTGTAACGAAGAAAGCCCGGGAGGGAATGCCCTCCGGGCTTTCTTCGTTACGGGTGGCAGAAAGTTCAACAGTCAACTAAAGTGGTCGTACTCAAGGAGGTACCGACATGCCCGCTGTGACCGTCGAGAACCCGCTGACGCTGCCCCGAGTGACCGCATCCGCCGACGCCGTGGCACGTCCCGTGCTCGCCGTCACGACCGCCCCGGGCGGTTTCGAGGGCGAGGGCTTCCCGGTGCGCCGGGCGTTCGCGGGCATCAACTACCGCCATCTCGACCCGTTCATCATGATGGACCAGATGGGCGAGGTGGAGTACGCGCCGGGCGAGCCCAAGGGCACCCCCTGGCACCCCCACCGCGGCTTCGAGACCGTGACCTACATCATCGACGGGATCTTCGACCACCAGGACAGCCAGGGCGGCGGTGGCACCATCACCAACGGTGACACCCAGTGGATGACGGCCGGCGCCGGTCTGCTGCACATCGAGGCCCCGCCGGAGCACCTCGTCGTCTCGGGCGGTCTCTTCCACGGCCTCCAGCTGTGGGTGAACCTCCCCGCCAAGGACAAGATGATGGCGCCCCGCTACCAGGACATCCGCGGTGGCCAGGTCCAGCTCCTCACCACCCCCGACGGCGGCGCGCTGCTCCGCGTCATCGCCGGTGAGCTGGACGGACACGCCGGTCCCGGCATCACCCACACCCCGATAACGATGATCCACGCCACGCTCGCGCCGGGCGCGGAACTGACCCTGCCGTGGCGCGAGGACTTCAACGGTCTCGCCTACGTCCTCGCCGGACGCGGCACGGTCGGCGCCGAGCGGCGGCCGATCCAGCTCGGCCAGACCGCGGTCTTCGGCGACGGCTCCTCGCTGACCGTCCGCGCGGACGAGAAGCAGGACGGCAACACCCCGGACCTGGAGGTCGTACTCCTCGGCGGACAGCCGATCCGGGAGCCGATGGCGCACTACGGACCCTTCGTCATGAACACCCGTGACGAACTCCAGCAGGCGTTCGACGACTTCCAGAAGGGCCGCCTCGGCACCATCCCGGCGGTGCACGGCATGACGCAGGAGGGCCCCCAGGGCTGACGCCCTGTCACCTCGGGTCACCCGGGCGGGCTGTCCGGACAGGACAGCCCGCCCGTCGCGTGTTCCGCTGGACGGATGCGCCTGCTACCCGAGCCCGTACGCCGTCTCGCCGCCTGGTGCGCCGTGATTCTGCTGGTGGCGGGCGTGGGGTACATCGGGATCCGGCTGGTCGTGGAGCTGCGTACGGCCGTGGTGCCGGTGCTGCTCGCCCTGCTCGGCACGGCGCTGCTGCGCCCCTTCCACAAGCGGCTGGTGAAGGCGAGGGTCAACCGGTCGCTCGCCGCCGCCCTCACCTGCGTCGCCGTCGTGGCCGTCGTCGGCGGTGCCGTCTATATCGTCGTCGCCGCGCTCATCTCCTCCGGCGACCAGATCATCGCCTCCCTCAAGGAGGCCGCGACCTCGCTCGCCCAGCACTTCGGGGCGGCCGGTACCTCCCTGAACGACCTCGCCTCCAACTCCAGGGACCTGCTGACCAAGTTCGGCGGCACGGCGGCCTCCGGGGTGATCAGCGGGGTCAGCGTGGTCGGCGAGACCATCGCCCTGGCCGTACTGGCGCTGCTGCTGGTCTTCTTCTTCCTGCGCGACTCCGACCGGGCCGGTGCCGCGCTGCGCTCGCTGTCGCCGCGCGGCACCGCCGACGCCGTCGAGGCGATGGCCCGGCGGGCCTTCCGGGCCGTCGAGGGCTTCATGCGCGGCACCACCCTCATCGCCTTCATCGACGCCCTGTGCATCACCATCGGCCTGCTGATCCTGCGCGTGCCCGGCGCGATGGGCCTCGGGGCGCTGGTCTTCGTCGGCGCGTACATCCCCTACCTCGGCGCCTTCCTCTCCGGCGCGGTCGCGGTCCTGGTCGCCCTGGCCGACCGGGGGTTCGTGATCGCGCTGTGGGCGCTCGGGGTGGTGCTCGCCGTGCAGGTGCTGGAGGGACATGTGCTCCAGCCGATGATCCAGAGCCGGACCGTGCAGATGCATCCGGCGGTCGTGATGCTCGCCATCACCGCGGGCGCGTCCGTGGCCGGGATCCTCGGCATGCTGCTGGCCGTACCGCTCACGGCGGCGGCGTTCGGTGTCCTCAGCGAATTGCGCGACCACTACGCTCCGGCCCCGGCGTCCGGGGCGGCGGACCTCTAGCGACTCGCACGGGACCTCGCGGTCCCCCGGACATGGGACGCCCCGGTCCAGGAGGGCAGGTGCCTGGGCCGGGGCTGGGCTGCCGGAAGGCGTGCGGCACGGGCGACTCGCCTTCACGGACAGTGATTCGAGAGTACGGAGGGTGAGGTGCGCCACGCCGGCCGCGCTCGGTCAAACGCCCGGATCGTGGGAAGCGGGGGTGCGGGGTGGGCGGGGCACCCCCGCGTACGCCGAGGCCCGAGGCCCGGGGTCCGAGGCTCCGCTTCCTGTCGTCCGTCCGGTTCCTGGTTGCCCGGCCCGCTGCCTGTCGCTCGTCCCGTTCCCCGTTCCCCGCTCCCCGTCCGCGGGTTCGGCCGGCGTCCCAGCGTCCCGGCCGCTCGCCCTGCGTCCGGCTATGCGCCAGCCTCGTCCTCGTCCTCGAAGCCACCCGAGTCACCCCGGCCATCCAGGCCAGCCAAGCCACTCACATCCCCCGAGTCGCCCAGCTCCCCCAGGTCCTCCAACCCCTCCACCGCCAGCGCGATCACCGGCCCGTCCCCGGGAGCCAGGGGAGCCAGGGGAGCCAGGGGCGATAGAGGCGACAGAGGGGACACGGGAGACACCTCCCCCTCCGCCTCCAGCAGCTCGAACCAGATGCTCTTGCCCTCGCCGCGCGGATCCACCCCCCACGCGTGTGCCAGCAGCTCGATGAGGACGAGGCCGCGCCCGGAGGAGGCCAGCTCGCCGGGGCGGCGCTTGTGCGGGAGGTCGTCGCCCGCGTCGGTGACCTCCACCCGTATCCGCCGGGCCCCCGGGTCGCCGGTGATCTCGGCGATGAGCAGTGCGTCGGTGTCGGTGTGCACGAGGACGTTGGTGAGCAGCTCGGAGACCAGGAGCACGGTGGAGTCCACCTGGTCGGCCGAGTACCAGTCGTGCAGCAGCTCGCGCAGTTGCTGCCGGGCCACCGCGATCCGCTCCGGCTCGGCCTGCGCCACGGTCAGCATGGTGCGCCGGGTCAGCGGGAGGGTGGTCACCGACTCGCCGCAGCCGCACCCCGGGCCCTGCCGGCACAGCAGCAGTACGGCGATGTCGTCCTCGCGGCGATCGGCGAGCGGGCCGGTGGTGTGGTGCGAGGACGGGCCGTGGACGGCCTGGACCAGCGCGTCGGCGAGCGTCTCCAGGTCGCCCTCGTGGTCCTCCAGGATCGTCCGGAGCCGCTGCCAGCCGGTGTCCAGGTCATGGCCGCCGGTCTCGATCAACCCGTCCGTGCACAGCATCAGCGTCTCGCCGGGCTGGAGGGCGAAGGTGGTCGTCGGGTAGTCGGCGTCCGGGTCGATGCCCAGCGGCAGCCCGCCGGGGGTGGCCCGGCGCAGCACGGTCCCGTCCGCCATCCGGATCGCCGGGTCGGGATGGCCCGCGCGGGCGATGTCGAGCACGCCGGTCGCCGGGTCGGCCTCGACGTACAGACAGGTCGCGAAGCGCGGGTCGCCGGTGTCGTCGTGCTGGCAGCCGATGCCGTTGAGGAAGCGGGAGGCGCGGGAGAGCACGGCGTCGGGGCGGTGGCCCTCGGAGGCGTAGGCGCGCAGCGCGGTCCGCAGCTGGCCCATGAGACCGGCGGCCCGTACGTCATGGCCCTGGACATCCCCGATGACCAGGGCGAACCGTCCGCCGTCGCCCGGCAGCGGGATCATGTCGTACCAGTCGCCGCCGACCTGGAGGCCGCCCCCGGTGGGGACATAGCGGGCGGCGACGGTCATGCCGGGGATCTCCGGGCCGAGCGTGGGCAGCATGGAGCGCTGGAGTCCGTCGGTCAGTTCCCGCTCGGATTCGGCGATCCCGGCGCGGGCGAGGGCCTGGGCGAGCATCCGGGCCACGGTGGTCAGCACGGACCGCTCGTCCGGGTTGAACGCCACGGGGTAGGCGAACGCGGCCATCCAGGCGCCCATCGTGCGCCCGGCGACGGTCAGCGGCAGGAACGCCCAGGACTGCCGTCCGAACCCCTCGGCGAGCGGCCAGGTGACGGGGTAGCGGGACTTGTACTGGCCGGGCGAGGAGAGATAGACGGCCCGGCCGGTGCGGCACACCTCGGCCGCCGGATAGTCCGTCGCCAGGGACATGTGGGAGAAGGGGGCCTCGTCGCCGGGCTGGTGCCCGTGGTGGCCGACGATCGTCAGCCGGTCGCCCTCGACGCCGAACACGGCGAGCCCGGCCGGGGTGAAACCGGGCATCGACAGCCCGGCCGCGACCCGCAGCACCTCGGTGGTGGAGCGGGCCTCGGCCAGCGCCCGGCCCGCGTCCAGGAGAAACGCCTCGCGTGAGCGTCGCCAGTCGCCGGTGACCGCCCGCCGCCCGGCCGGGGTGCCCGGGGCGGGCTCGGTGACCTCCTGGAGCGTGCCGATCAGCTCGTAGGCCCGTTTCTCCGGGTCGAAGGACGGTTTCGAACGGCTGCGGACGATCCGGACGATCCGGCCTCGCTCGTCCATGATCCGGATGCGCACCTCGGCGAGGGTGCCCTCGGCGACGGCGAGCTGCACCACGCCGGTGATCTCGTTCCAGTCGACGGGGTGCAGCCGGGCCCTGACCTGGGCCTCCGTGAGGACGGTCGGCTCGGCGGGCAGACCGAGCAGTCGGGCGGCCTCGGCATCCACCGTGACCTGCCCGATCGAGGTGTCCCAATGCCAGAGGCCCGTGGCCAGTGCGGCGAGTACCTGCTCGACCGCTGGCAGGGGCTCACCAGTGCGCATTGCCCCACTGTAAGAAGATCCGATCGAACAATGCCACTGATGTCGTATGTGTGACCGTTGTCCTCCCGGGTCACGTGAGGTCTGCGGAGGTGCCACGGGGAGGCTCTCCGGATGGCACTCCGGGCGGCACTCCGGGCGGCTCTCGGGGCGGGTCTCGCGGCAGTGGGGGCCGCGCCAATACGGGGGAAGGGCGTCCGGGGCGGCCGGTACCCTGGGGGCGACGTTTCACGTGAAACAAACCCCACCTCAGCGCTACCCCAAAACCCTAAGAACCCCGAAACCCCGAGATACTCCCCGAGCAGCGAAGGCTGGATGAACGACGATGCATCGGTACAGGTCCCACACCTGCGGTGAGCTACGCGCCTCTGACGTCGGCACCGACGTCCGGCTGAGTGGCTGGC
Organism: Streptomyces sp. NPDC056734; assembly: GCF_042790455.1. Taxonomy (NCBI): domain Bacteria; kingdom Bacillati; phylum Actinomycetota; class Actinomycetes; order Kitasatosporales; family Streptomycetaceae; genus Streptomyces; species Streptomyces sp. NPDC056734. Next base: position 4,175 of record NZ_JBHTZD010000007.1, on the reverse strand, counting down.
TGCACAATCGGCGCGACCTGGGCGGCATCCTCTTCATCGATCTGCGCGATCACTACGGCATCACGCAGCTGGTCGCCCGCCCCGGCACGCCCGCCTACGAGGCCCTGGACAAGCTGACCAAGGAATCGACGCTGCGGGTGGACGGCAAGGCCGTCTCCCGGGGCGCCGAGAACGTGAACCCCGACCTGCCGACGGGCGAGATCGAGGTCGAGGTCGGCGAGGTGGAGCTGCTGGGCGCGGCTCAGCCCCTCCCCTTCACGATCAACGCCGAGGACGGGGTCAACGAGGAGCGGCGCCTTGAGTACCGCTTCCTGGACCTGCGCCGCGAGCGGATGCACCGCAACATCATGCTGCGTACGGCGGTCATCTCGGCGATCCGGCACAAGATGACGGCGCTGGGCTTCAACGAGATGGCGACGCCGATCCTGTCGGCGACGTCTCCCGAGGGCGCCCGCGACTTCGTGGTCCCGTCCCGCCTGAACCCGGGCAAGTTCTACGCGCTGCCGCAGGCCCCGCAGCAGTTCAAGCAGCTGCTGATGATCTCCGGGTTCGACCGCTACTTCCAGATCGCGCCCTGTTTCCGCGACGAGGACGCGCGGGCCGACCGTTCGCCGGGCGAGTTCTACCAGCTCGACGTGGAGATGTCCTTCGTGGAGCAGGAGGACGTCTTCCAGCCGATCGAGCGGCTGATGACGGAGCTGTTCGAGGAGTTCGGCGGGGGCCGGCACGTCACCTCCCCCTTCCCCCGGATCCCGTTCCGCGAGGCGATGCTGAAGTACGGCTCCGACAAGCCGGATCTGCGGGCCCAGCTGGAGCTGGTGGACATCACCGATGTCTTCGAGGGCTCGGAGTTCAAGGCGTTCGCGGGCAAGCATGTACGGGCGCTGGCGGTTCCGGCGGTCCAGGACCAGCCGCGCAAGTTCTTCGACCAGCTCGGCGAGTACGCGATCACGCTGGGCGCCAAGGGCCTGGCGTGGGTGCGGGTCGCCGAGGACGGGTCGCTGACGGGCCCGATCGCGAAGTTCCTGACGGAGGACAACGTCAAGGTCCTCACCGAGCGGCTCGGCCTGGCGGCCGGTCACGCGGTGTTCTTCGGCGCGGGTGACTTCGAGGAGGTCTCGAAGATCATGGGCGCGGTGCGGGTCGAGGCCGCGAAGCGCGCCGGTCACTTCGAGGAGAACGTCTTCCGGTTCTGCTGGATCGTCGACTTCCCGATGTACGAGCGGGACGAGGACACCGGCGCGATCGACTTCTCGCACAACCCGTTCTCCATGCCGCAGGGCGGCCTCGATGCCCTGGAGACCCAGGACCCGCTGTCCATCCTGGGCTGGCAGTACGACATCGTCTGCAACGGCGTCGAGCTGTCCTCCGGCGCGATCCGCAACCATGAGCCGGAGATCATGCTGAAGGCGTTCGAGATCGCCGGGTACGACCGGGACACGGTCGAGGACAAGTTCGCCGGCATGCTCCGCGCGTTCCGCTTCGGCGCCCCGCCGCACGGCGGCATCGCCCCCGGCGTGGACCGTATCGTCATGCTCCTCGCCGACGAGCCCAACATCCGCGAGACGATCTCCTTCCCGCTCAACGGCAACGCCCAGGACCTGCTGATGGGCGCGCCGACGGAGCTGGACGAGTCGCGGCTGAGGGAGCTGCACCTGTCGGTGCGCAAACCGCAGCCGAAGTAAGCACGGCAGTAGGCGTGAGGGCCGGAGAGCCAGGTGGTCTCCGGCCCTCGGTTTTGAGCCGGGAGTTCTCCTGGCTCAGGGGATGCGCGGGCGAAGACCGGTTCCCGCTCGGTGGAGGCCCACCACTCACAGGCCAGGCATCAGGCATCAAGAGGAAGCGCCGTCTGTTCCGCCGCCGGTCCCAGGTAGGTGTATTCGGCGGATCGTGCGATGCCCACGGCATCCAGCCGTTGAGTGAAGCGGAGCCGGAAATGGACGTTGTCCCCAAGGCCGGGGCGCATACGCAGCAGTTCGTCGGGATTCTCGAAATGTACGTCGTAGGCCGGGGCGTTTTTGGCTGTGCCCGTCTTGACCTTGACCCAGCCGCTTTCCCGTAGTTCGGTGATGCGCCCGGAGACGACGAGTTCCTGACTGCGGTCCCTGGTTTCGCGGAGCCGTTCCACGTACTGTCTGCCGCGCTCGGTCAGCCGAGCCCGGCGCGTACCGCCGTCCGCGCTGTACCAGGTCACCCCCAGATCGAGCCGGTACTTGCTCAGCGCGCGTGCCAGCGCGTCCACGGTGTCGAAGAGACGGGCCCACTCGCGGACATCCTGTTCCGACTCCAGGGCGTGCAGAAGCTCGGTGAGCGAGGCCAGGCCGGTACTGGCCGCTGATGTGGCGGGCGCGTCCAGCGTGTCCGCCTCCGCCGGGGCGGTGGTGTCGACAGGCCGGGCGTGCACGACGGTACTGCCCGCTGAGATGCCCGTGAGTTCCAGCTGGACCGGCGTTCCAGCCGCGACGGAGATCGCGTTTTCCAGGGGGCTGAGCAGGGCGTTTCCCCACTGGAAGCGCAGCGCGCCGCCATCGGCGTCCGGGCCGGTCAGGCGGAGCAGCAGCTCTTCGTCGAGGCGTGCCGACGGTTCGTACTCCCGCATTGCGGCGAGTCGGCTCGCTCGATGCTCGGCTTCGATCTCCTCTTCGCCTCGCTCCTCTGTCCCCATCTCAGCGAGGAGACGCGCCGCGGATTCAGCCGCTGTGGGGTCCCTCGCCAGGAGCGCGCGCCTGCGCTCGCGCCAGCTCTCGCCCGTCACAGTCGCACCTCCAGGTATCCGCGTGCCGGGGCGGCACTCCTCACGGACGGGGAGCGGTCTGCCTGGTCCGGCAGACGATTTCGCTGCCACCAGTCGTCCCAAACACCCCGCTGCATGAAGTATGTCCGTTCTTCGACTGTCATGCGGTCGTGCCGGAAGACGTGATTGACCGGCTGATACCCGACCCTGACCGGCGATACGCCGAACTTGCGTTTCATGCTGTCCCGGCTCTGGAAGGCGGTGGTCAGCCACTTCGAGCCGGGCCTGCCCCGAACGGCCCGCTCCGCACGTATGTCGACCAGAATGGTCGTGTCGACGTTTCCCGGGTCTGGTTTCGTACTGACGAAACTGCCACCGAGCCATATGCGGTGGACGAGAGTGAGGCCGTCGAGCGTGTCCGCGTGCTGATCTTCGAGCAGGAGGAAGCGATCGAGGTAGTCGATGAAGCCGTCCCATAGCGGTCTGCGCTTCGTCGAAGTCTCGAACTCCGGAGCGCTGACCAGCATGGACTCCGCTTCGTCGAGGGAAACGGAGTACCGGCCGAGCGGAAGATGTCCATTTGCGTCGAATGATGGCAGCACGTGAGGTCCTGTCCGGTGCGGCGTACTCCTGGCTGAGGGCGTCATCAGTCCCCCCGACTTCCGTGCGGATCATCCTTCCGGGAGGGGGCCTGGCCTGTCAGGGATTCGGGGATTCCAGGGAATGGGGGTGGCCGATATGGCGCGGGTCAGCCGGCTTTCGGGAGAGTTTCTCGGCAGTCGCGGCAGTAGGACCCGGGTAACGGAGTCCGGATCGCGCGTTCGCAGCCCTCGCAGTTTTGACATCCTCCCCCTCTTAAAAGAGGGGGATTCCAACCTATTTGGGCTGAGGTTCACGGACGCTCGAACGGCTGGTGGCCGCTGTCGTCCCTCCGGCACCGGCTGTACGCCGGGGGCGGGGGATCCCGCCCTGTCCTGCCGCGACATTGGTTGCTGCGTTGGTGTCCGCGTTACAGGTGAAGCCGCAGGAGGAACAGACGAACTCAGCTTGGCTCTTGCGCGAGTTCTTGTCGATCCATCCGCAGGCACTGCACCGCAGACTCGTGTACGGGGCGGGTACGTCTTCGACCCGGCCGGGCGCCTTGTGCCCGGTGCGCTGCCGGAGCAGTCCCCACCCTTGGGCGAGGATCGCTCGGTTCAGCCCGGCCTTCTGTGCCACCCGCTTGCCCGGCTCCTCGATCGTTCCTTTCGCGGAACGGGTCATGGTCTTGATGTTCAGCTTCTCGAACCGCACCACGTCGTAGGTGCGGGCGAGCATGGTGCTGGTCTTCTCGCACCAGTCCTTGCGTCGGTTCGCCTCGCGTGCTTTGAGCTTGGCGACTCTGGAGTACCCGGCGGTCTTGAGGTCGCTTTCCTTGGGGGCGCGTGCGGCGCGCCGCTGG
>NZ_JBHTZD010000006.1:281184-406673 GCF_042790455.1 Streptomyces sp. NPDC056734 | reverse complement strand
GGCATCATCTGCTGGCGACGACTGAAGAACCTCCAACTTTGTTAGGAGTTCTTAGAGCCGCAGGACCCCGGTGCCGGGCGGATGGCAGAAGGTCCAGGGCTGCGCGTTGTGCAGCGACGGGGCGGCGGTCGCGGCCCGGACGAGGGCGGTGACGGTCGTGGGGTCGAGGGGCGGCGAGGCGGACATGACGGCCTCCCTTCAGGGCCGGGCCCGAGCGCGGAGGAGTCGGCGGACAGGGACGTCATCGGCGCACCGGGATCCCGTCGCCCGATGCCGTCTTGCCGGGCATACGGCCATGGTCCGGCCGCTCCGGGACGGCGTCACCCGCCTCGTCCCGCCTCACCCCGCCCCTGCGGGGTCTCTCCGTGGGCGAGGTCGAACCGGACGTCGACGACGCCCTCGACGGCCCGTACGAGGCGGGCGGCCACCGGTACGAGCGTGGTGTCGCGGATACGGCCGGTGAGGGTGACGACACCGTCTTGCACCTCCACGTGCACCGGCGAAGGGGTCACGAAGAGCGGGGCGGCGACCTCGTGCCGGACCTCGGCGGCGATGTCGTCGTCGCCGCGCAGGAACACCTTGAGCAGGTCGGTGCGGCTGACGACCCCCGCCAGCAGACCGGAGTCGTCCACGACCGGCAGCCGTTTGACGCTCGCGCGGGCCATGACACGCGCGGCCTCGGCGATCGTGGCGCCCGCCCGAACGGTGACAGCGGGCGCGGACATCAGGTCCGCCGCCGTGCGGGCCCCGGCCTTGGCGATGTCGACCGGCTGCCGCGACCGCAGCGGGCCGACATCGGCGTCGTCCCGGAGTTCCTCGGTGGGCAGCAGGTCGGCCTCGGAGACCACGCCGACCACCCGGCCCTCGCCCTCGACCACGGGCAGGGCGCTGACCCGCCAGTCCCGCATCAGCCGCACGATCTCCTTGAAGGGAGCCCGCGGGCCGACCGCGGCGACCGTCTGGGTCATGACGTCGCTGACGATGCTCGGCGTGCCGTACATGGTGAACTCCATGGGATCTTGACCGGTGGTCCGGCGCCGGGGGCCGGATCCCACGCGTCCGCCCTTCCAGGGTGGGCCAGAGGCGCCGGTCGTGCCAGTGACCCGGCCTGCGGGCCCCGGTGCGCGGGGGCGGTGCGCGGGGGCGGTGCGCGGGGGCGGTGCGCGGGGTCACCCCCGCCCGGGGGGAATCGGTTGCGGTGTCATCCGGCATGTCATCCGGCACGCGGCCCCCACTGAGGTCCGACCAGGTCCCACTCCTGCTCCCAGCGAGCCAGCCGCCGCCGGTCGAGCCGGGCGCGGGCGAGGGCGCCTGCGCCGTAGACCGGTGCGGCGACGGCGAGCGCCGCACCGGCACCGAAGAGCGCGGCCCCGGCATCGCCCTCGGCCTGGCCGGTGGGACGGGACAGGGCGAGCCGGCCCTGCGAGTCCTCCCAGACCGTCACCGGGGTGCCGGCCTTCAGTCCCGCCTCCACCAGGGTGTGTCCGGTACGGGAGGTGCCGTCGGGCGCCGTCCACCGCACCTGGCCCTGGGCCAGCGCACCTGTCTGTCCGGTGGCGTCGAACACGCGCGGGGCGTCGGTGCCCAGCACCGCGCGGACCGGCTGCAGCAGCGTGCGCTGCTGGTCGAGCGCCGCCTCGGCGCCGCGCACGGTCACCGCGGCGGCGGTGGCGCCGCCGACCGCCATGACGAGCCAGACGAGCAGCACGATCCACGCCTCGACGAGATCTTCCGGCCGCCGCAGCGGACTGCTCCGCCACCGCCACAACCACCGATTCGTGCCGTTCACGACGGAACACCTCCTCGTCATGGGTGCTCCCTTCAACGGTGACTCTCGGGCCGGTGTGTGCACAAGGACGGAAGGCCATCCCCGGGGGGCTGCCCGGACCTGGAGGTGAGGGCCGACCGGCCCTCACCTCCAGGCACTGGTCGGCCGGTCGCCCCATGCGCGCGCCGCCCGGGACGCGCAGTCTGGAGAGGCGGGGTCATGTCCGGCGGCCCGCCGGTGTCCGGCCCGCGGCCCCCGCCGACGCGCCGGAACCCGGGCCCCGCTCAGGACAGCGGAGGGCGAGGAGCGTCATGAAGGGTTATGTGTTCCACGCAGTGGGCGAGGCCGCCTGGGAGGACGTCCCGGACCCGGCCGTCAAGGAGCCCACCGATGCGATCGCGAAGGTCGGGGCTGTCACGATCTGCGGCACCGACCTGCACATCCTCAAGGGCGATGTGCCCGAGGTGCAGCCCGGCACGGTGCTGGGGCACGAGGCGGTCGGCGAGATCGTCGAGACCGGCAGCGACGTCCGCACGGTACGGCCCGGGGACCGGGTGCTGGCGTCGTGCATCAGCGCCTGCGGGCGGTGCGTCTTCTGCCGCCAGGGCGCCTATGGACAGTGCCTCGGTGGCGGGGGCTGGATCCTCGGCCATCTGATCGACGGCACCCAGGCCGAGTACGTCCGGGTGCCCTACGCGGATCTGTCCGTGCACCCGCTGCCGGGCTCCCTGGACAGCGCCGCGGCCGTGCTGCTGGCGGACATCTTCCCGACCGCGTACGAGGTGGGCGTCCTCAACGGGCGGGTCGCCCCGGGGGACACCGTCGTGGTGGTCGGGGCGGGCCCGATCGGGCTCGCGGCCGTCGCCACCGCCCGGCTGTTCTCGCCGGAGCGGATCATCGCCGTGGATCTGGCACCGGCCCGCCTCGAAGCGGCCCGGCAACTCGGGGCGGACGCGGTCGCCGACGCCCGCGAGCACCCGGAGCAACTGGTCGCCGACCTCACCGGCGGGCTCGGCGCGGATGTCGCCATCGAGGCGGTGGGCGTACCGGAGACCTTCGAGCTGTGCACCCGCGTGATCCGTCCCGGCGGCCGGGTCGCCAACGTCGGCGTGCACGGCACGCCCGCCACCCTGCACCTGGAGACCCTGTGGATCAGGAACGTCACCATCACCACCGGACTGGTCGACACCCACTCCACCCCTACGCTGCTGCGCATGGCCACCGCCGGACGCCTGCCCACCACCGACCTGGTCACCCACACCTTCCCCCTCGACGCGATGCGGGAGGCGTACGACGTCTTCGGCCGCGCGGCCGACACCGGGGCGCTGAAGGTCGTCCTCGGTGCCGGACAGCACGGGGACCTGGCGGTGCCGGCGGCGTGAACGGTGGCCGTGAACGCCAGTGGGGAGGGGGCGGGCTGTCCGCCCTTCGGGAACGGTCGCCTCGGGAACCGGTCGCCGGTACCGGTCACCGGACCGTGGTCACCCTGCCGTCGCCGCGCGGAGCCGGCAGTCCACCCCCACGACTCCCTCCACACCCCGTGCCAGCCGCTCGGCCAGGGCGATGGTCCCGGCCTCCTCTACGCTCCCGTCCAGCGCGGCCACGCCGTCCGTGACGCCGACCGTCACGGACGGGGCCGAGGCGGGGAAGAGCGCGTCCACGACGTCCCGCCGGATCTCCTCGGCCAGGTCCTCGTCGGTGCGCAGAAACACCTTCAGCAGATCGCCGCGGCTCACCACCCCTTCGAGGAACCCGTCGGCAGTCACCACGGGCAGCCGTTTGACATGCCTCACCGCCATGATGCGGGCCGCCTCGGCCAGTGTGGCGTCCGCCGGGACCGTGACGGCCGGGGTGCTCATCAGCTCCTCGGCGCAGACCGCCCCGGCCTTGGCGAGGTCGGTGAGGCGCCGGGCCTGGGTGAGACGGTCCGGATCGTCGTCCCGGAACTCCTCCTTGGGCAGCAGATCTGCTTCCGAGACCACACCGACCACCCGTCCGTCACCCTCCAGCACCGGCAGCGCGCTGAGGTGCCACTGCTCCAGGCGCTCCACGATGTCCTTGAACAGAGTCCTGCGGCCCACCGCCACAGTGGCATGGGTCATGACGTCACGGACCCGCATCGGGTTGCTGCGCTGCATCGTCTCCTCCTCGGACCACCGGACTGCGGGGCGGGGGACGGACCCCCGCCCCGAGGCCGACGGGCGTCGCCAAAGGGCCCCTGAGGTGTGCCGCCTGGGCTCAGGGGGCTTCCCGGCACCGACAGCCGTTCGCAGGCGCCGGACCTGGCCGGATGTGCGGCCGGACGGGAAGGCCATCCACTTCTCGCGGATCCGGATCGCGCGGTACCTGGCCCCAGCCACTTCTCCGCGTCCATTTCCTTCGCGGTCCTTCCCACCGCTACCAGCACAGCACGCCCACGACCGGAGCACCAGGGCCGGCCGGCCCTGGTGCTCCGGGGTACGGCGGACGGCACGGCAGCCACCGGGCGCACGCCCACGAGGAGGCGATGCGAGCGTGGAGACAGGCTGTGCGACCGGCCGGGCGCACGCCGTGCCGTACGGGGTCGTCGGCCATCCTGGAGGAATCGTGGACCGGCCCGAGTGTCACCCCAGGTCCCGTCGTCGTGGGTGTCGATCACTCCCCGCCCGCCCAGAAGGCGGCCCTATGGGCGGCCTCCGAGGCCGGCCTGCGCGGCGGGACCCTGTGCCTGCTGCATGCGGCCGGCACCGAGCACATGGGATCCTCCTCTCCAAGGCCGATCTCGCGGCGGTCGACCGTACCGGCACGGAATTGCTGGAGCGCACCGTCCAGGCCGGACGCCGGGCCTTCCCACTCCTCCAGGTGGCGATGAGCCTCCCCCATGGCATCCCGGCCGCCGCGCTGCGCATGGCCGCGCGGACCGCGGGAACGATCGTCGTCGAGGCCGGGACATCAATGGCTTCGAGGAGTTCGCGCTGGGGTTGGTGGCCCACCGGCTGAGCACACACCCCGAAGAGCCGGTCATCGTGGTCCGGGATGTCGCCGCCCGCCCCGCCGCCGGTGTCGTGGCCGCCGCGGTACACGGTCCGTGGGACCTCGACTGGGTGCGTTTCGCGGCGGCCGAGGCCCGGCTGCGTCAGGCGTCGCTGCGGCTGATCGCCGTACGGACGGCGCTGCGGAACCTGGGCGGCGCCATGCTCACGGCACGGAGCCCCAGGAGCCTGCTGGAGGAACACGCCACCCGGCTGTCCGACCTGGCCGAAAGGGTGGGGCGGGAGTTCCCGGAACTGACCGTCGGCACCCGCGTGATGGAGGCAGACTCCGGCGACGCCCTCGTGGCGCTGACGGAACAGGTCGGCCTGCTGGCCGTGGGCCACCGGGTGACGAAGCGTCTCGGCTCGCCGTCGGGCCAGGTGCTGCACGTGCTGCTGCGCCTGGCCGTGCGGGGGTCATGGCCGGGGCGCGTCCGGCCGGGAGCCCGGCAGCTTGCCGTGAGACCGCCGACGCCGCCTGGCCGTGCGGGGGTCATGGCCGGGGCGCGGTGGGAGGCGGCGGCCACGACGGGCCGGGCGGCGGGAACGACGAAAGCAACGGACAGGCCATCAGGCCGGGACGCCGATCGGGACGGGGCCCACGGCCGGACCGGGGCCGCCATGGCGAGTGACCACACCGACCGCCCGGGCGACCAGGGCGGGATCGGCGGTGACCGAGGCTGCCGAGCGGCGGCTGGGGCGAGGAGACGGCCTTCCGCTGATCGTTCGGCCGGTAAGGGCCGTCGACGGTGTGGTCGATGTACGCCGCACCTGCCGCGCGACCGGCCCGGGATGGCGCGACAGCCCCGCCGCCGGAGGGTCGCCGGCCCGGTGCCCGCATGGCCGCAGCGGCACTGAAGGCCATGGGAACCGCGATGGCGACGATGAGGACGCCGGCAGGGCCGACCAGCCCTCCGCCCAGCGCCGGACGCTCCCGGCAGGGGCGCTCGTCCCCCACGCGGACCGCCCCGCCCATGGGAAGCTGAGATCAGGGACCTCGGGGTGCCTCAACTGTCCACGGCCTCGCCCGCCTCGTCAGCCTCTCGGAACCACCCGACTACCTGACCCCGGCGCCCTCGACCGCCCGGACCATCTCGGTCTTGTGGTTTCGGTCGTCACAGGGTTTTCCGTCGTCCGCTCTGCCCTCTCGCCCTCCCCGGCTCGCTCAGCTCGCGTGCGGGTTGTTGACCAGTGCCTCTTGCTGGTGCATGAGCCGTAGTACAGGGCGCTGTTCCTGAACGTCGAGCAGCTCCCGGACGCGCTGAGTCGTCCAGGCCAGTTCGTGTGCCAGTCCGGCGATCGACAGATCCGCCTCCTTGCAAGCCAGGTCGAACGCTTGGTGCAGCAGCGACGGCTGCTCCCCCGAGTAACCCGAGACAGGCTCGGGAGTGAACCCGGGCTGGCCGTCCAGTGCGCGCAGGCGTTGCTATGTGCGGCTGGTCGTGGCATCAGAGATGAGCCCCAGTTCACGGCACCTGTAGACGAGTGAGTGGATGGAGACCCCCCATACCTGCCTGAGTTCGGCCAGCCTTACGAGGTCCATCCGTTTGGGCAGAAGGGGAAGGATGCTGTCCTGGGGGGTGAGGAACTCGGCGGCGAAGGCGTCGGCTTGCTTCTCCTGACGGCTGTCACCTGTGGCGTCGCCATGGAGGACCAGGTGCCCGAGTTCATGGGCGGCTGTGAAGCGATGGCGGTAGATGTCATCGGCCCGGTTGGCTGTGAGCACCACGAGTGGCCGCGCTGGCCGGGTGGAAAATGCGTCCACGGTGGCGGCCGAGGTGTCGGACGCCGGAGGCTTCACCACAACGATGCCGTGAGATTCCATACGCCGGACCAAGTGCGTAACGGGCCCGTCCCCCATTCTCCAGCGCCGACGGAGTTCGCGAGCCGCCGCGGCAGGGTCCGTGGGTAGTTCGGCGCCGGGGTGGACCTCACCGCCGGCGAAGCCTGGAAGGTGCACCAGCGGTAGCTGGACGCGCCGTTCGAGGGCGTAGGTGAGTTCCCACACCTGCTCCGCGAAGGCCAGTGCCCGTTCCCTCTGGGACTTCGGTGTGCTGCGCAGGCTGCGGAAGTGGGCCATGGAGGCGTCCAGCCTGCTGGACGGGCGGCCCACCAGGAAGATCTCCGACCTGCCGCTGAGGTCTCCCAGCATCTTCTGGGACAAGCCTCGGCGCTCGCGCCACTACTTGATCCGCTGTCCGATGCTGAACAACTCTCCGTCGTACACCATGGGCTGACCGTTCGCCGTAGTGGACAGGGCACTCGTGTCAAGCCTATGCCCGCGCAAGTCGGAGAGGGGCGATACTGGTGGTCTCTCCCCGCGGGGAGGGCACTCAACGGTCCCCCTGCCGCCGCCGTGGCTGGGGGACCGCGTACATGTACGACCAGATGCGCAAGGAGGCCGCTTTGTCAGCCCCGTACCGTGGCCTGATCCTCGACTTCGGTGGCGTCCTCACCACCCAGATGCGACTCAACGGGCAAGCCTTCGAGAGGTCGGAAGGCTTGACCCCGGGCGCGTACTTCGCAGCCCTGAACGAGCATCCGGACGGAGTCGCGATCTACGCGGCGCTGGAAGTCGGTGAGGCAACTCAGGAGGACTGGAATCGGGTCATCGGCGGCATTCTGGGGATCGACTCCACCGACCTGATGCGTCGAGCCCTGGCGAACCTCCACCCAGAGCCTCAGATCGTCGCTGCGGCGGAGCGTGCCCGTGCGGCCGGAATCAAGGTCGCCATGCTCAGCAATTCGTTCGGGATCAAGCCCTACAACCCGTACGAGGACAAGGGCATGTGGACGGACTTCTTCGACGCCGTGATCCTTTCGGAACTGGAAGCCGTACGGAAGCCGTCCCCGCTCATCTATCAGCGGGCGCTCGATGCCTTGGAGCTGACGGGGCCGGAGTGTGTCTTCGTGGACGACCACGCGGAGAATCTGCCGCCCGCGGCGGCCCTGGGCATTCGAACCGTGCACCACACCACGGACCCGGCCGGTACCGCAGCGGTCCTCGACTCGCTCCTCCTCGACCCCACCCCGGCCTGAACACTCGGAGGCTTTCCCTGTGGCCGAGCACCGGTCGTGTGTGGGCGGCCGGGGGACGGCAGCAGCGTTCGAGGAATCGTGCAGGACTCTTCGAACCCTGAGTGACGGTCGGGGTGGCCGGATCATCCGCCGCGAAACAACGGATACGACTGACCTGGGACGATGGAACGATCACTGGGCGGTCACGGGCGTCTGTTCGTCGTGCTCGCGGAGCATGGTCCGGCCGGTGGCCGGCTCCCACACGGTCAGCCCGCCCTCGGAGGAACCCCGCCCACGGTTGACCCCGGATTGACCCCCCGGTACCGACCGGTTGGAGAGCGCCCGAACGGCTCGCGGGGATGGCGAACGGCCCGGAAGCCCGTTCCCCGCTCCGCCGCAGCAACGGCCACTTCGACCCGGGTACCCCCCTCAACCACCAGGGGCACGACGCCCACGTGCTTCCCGAGGCACTTCACCTCGCCCGCCCTGGCAGCACGGCCCGGTCCCGCCAGAGCATCTCCCGCGACCGGCTCGCCTCAGAACAGGAATGGTGCCTTCTCCCAGACCAGCACGTCGCGGGCCCAGCGGCCGTAACAGCGCCTCCACTTGGGTGCCGGTCCGGGTACCTCAGGTGGGTCGCGTGCCCCTGGTTGTCCCGGCAGCTCGCGTACCTGGCGGGTCGCCGACCGTGACCGCGTTCTCCCGTAGGTCCGGCTCGGCGCGTAGCGCGCTCGCGAACCACTTGCCGTAGCGGTCTCCCAGGAACGGGGCCGACGCGCCGTGCAGCAGGACGCTCAGGCCCACGGTCACGGCGACGACCTCGCTCAGCAGCGCCACCCCGGCCAGGTGTTCCTCGAAAGCGAGCAGGCCGAACACCAGGGAGGCGAGCCCGCGCGGGCCGAACCAGCCGAGATAGGCGACGGAGGCCGGACGCAAGCCTGTGCCGATCAGCGCGAGCGCGACCGGCAGCATCCGGATGACGGTCAGACTGATCACCGCGTAGACCACCATCCGCCACGTCAGATGCTGGAGAGCCGGTCCCAGGATGACCGCGCCGAACACGAGGAAGCTCAGCGAGGCCAGCAGCAGGCCCAGGCGCTCGGTGAACCTCGTACTCCGCCCCGGATCCGGGCTCTTCGCGCGAGCGCCCCGGTCGGCAGACATCCGGCGCAGCCGGATGCCGAAGGCCAGGCCGGCGGCCCAGGCACCGATGAAGCCGCTGCCCTCCACCACGACGCACAGCGCATACGCGACGACCGGAACGGCGAGCGCCAGGAACTGCCACCAATCCGTGCCGCTCCAACCTCGGGCGGCCGACCAGCGCAGCACGCTCGCCCCCACCCAGCCGGCCGCGAGTCCGATCGCACCACTGAGCAGCAGCGCACGCAGAAACGTATCGACGACGCCCGGATGACCGTGCCCCTCACCAGCCGCTGCCAGCGCCAGCACGAAGAACGGCAGCGCCAGGCCGTCGTTGAGACCGGATTCGACCGACAGGCCGCCGCGGATCAGTGCGGGGACCCGTTCGTTGGAGACGGCTTGCTGCCCGAGCGCGGCATCGGTCGGCGCCAGGATGATGCCGACCAGGGCCAGCTCCCAGACGCTCAGACCGGGCAACAGCAGCCAGGCCACCAGCCACCCCAGAGCCATCGTGGCAGGCAGGCCCACCACGAGCAGCCGCAGCGGCAGGAACTTTTCCCGGCGCAGATCCCAGGCTCGAATCCCCGCCGCGTCCGTGAAGAGAAGAAGGACCAGCGCCCCCTCCAGCAGAGTTCGGGTGACCTCGGGGTCCTTGGCCCGGTCGATCAGGTCCAGGCCGAGAGGGCCGATCGCCAGGCCGCACAGCATGAACACCAACGGCCCGGAGATCACAGTCGTCGACAGCCGCCGCGAGAACGCCCCATAGGCGACGACCACGCCACCGGACACGACCACGGCCCACTGGCTGCTCATCCGCGCTCCTCACGACCGGCACAGGTCATCGGCCCGGCACCTGCATACGGGTGACGCGCCCACTGCCCAACTGCACCATCACACCTCACACAGAGGCACGAACCATCACCCTATGTGCCCATGGCGTGAGTCCAAGGGACCTCGCCGCTGTCGCCGCCCAGAGGACAACGACAGCGCTCGTCTCAACACCGGCATGGCCATCGGCTCGCGCGGCGCGAGAAGGCAACGCCCTGGTCATGAGGCGACGAGGAGGACGCAGAAGCGCGCGACTACCGGCTGCGAAGCCGACCACGCGGTCCCGACCGAGCCGAAGACCCTCGGGCCGCCCCCGGGCATCCGTAACCGTCCATCAGCGGAGAACGCCTGCCTGTCCGCCGAAGCCGTCCCCCCGCCGCAGGCCCGTCCCAACCTGCGGTACCGGAGCGCATGCCGATGAACCTGGGTCCCCCGACAAGGTTGCCGTCGTCACCGGTGCCGGCAAGGGCATCGGTTCGGCCATCGTCGAAACCCTGGGCCGTGAAGACGCCCGCGTCGCCGCCGGCATCCGTACCCGAACCCCCGAACTCGCTGCACCAAAGCGGCACCGATCTCGGTGCCGAGGTCCAGCAGGTGTGCCGCCGCCGGGCCATCCCCGTTCAGGCCGACGTACTTGCCGGCCTGCGCGGTGGCCATGACCAGGTGTCCCAGCGACTCGACGCGAACACCCACGAGCCGGTCGTCCACCCGGAGGGGCCGGACGGCGTGGGGCGGGGCAGCGCCCGGCTCCCGCTCGGCAGCCGCCTGCATGATGACGTCGGCCACCACCTCCGGGGTAACCAGATGGACGGCTTCCTCCCCGTCCACCCCGGAAATGCGAAAAACCCCAGGTCACGGCGAGTGAGTCCTGAGGTTCTTCAGAGCCGCCTTCGGGATTCGAACCCGAGACCTACGCATTACGAGTGCGTTGCTCTGGCCATCTGAGCTAAGGCGGCGCGCTGCCCGCACCATGGTGGGCTCAGCAGCGACGGTAAGTCTACACAGTTTCCGGGAGTGCTCCGGACCAGCCCCGGGAGCCAGAATCCCGGGTCCCAGAAGCCGGGATCCGGGGCCGGCGGGGCACACCAGCGGCTGCTACGAGCAGCGCTTCCCGTCCCTCGGCGCCGCCCCGCGGAGCAGATAGCTGTTGATCGCGCGGTCGATGCACGCGCTGCCGCGCCCGTACGCCGTGTGGCCGTCGCCGTCGTAGGTGAGGAGGCGGCCGGAGGAGAGCTGGCGGGAGAGGGACTGGGCCCAGCGGTACGGCGTGGCGGGGTCGCGGGTGGTACCGACCACCACGATCGGCGCCGCGCCCTTCGCGGCGATGCGATGCGGCTCGCCGGTCGCGGCCACCGGCCAGTACGCGCAGTTCAGGGCGGACCAGGCGAAGCCCTCGCCGAAGACGGGGGACGCCTTCTCGAAGTCGGGGAGGGCCGCGCGGACCTGGTCAGGGGTGTCGAAGGCGGGCGGCAGGTCCAGGCAGTTCACCGCCGAGTTGGCGAACATCAGGTTGGTGTAGTTGCCGTCCGGCTCACGCTCGTAGTAGCTGTCCGAGAGCATCAGCAGACCGGTGCCGTCGTTGTGCCGCATCGCCGAGGTCAGCGCCTCACGCAGTTGCGGCCAGGCGCCCTCGTCGTACATCGCCGCGATCACACCGGTCGTGGCCAGCGACTCGGTCAGGCGGCGGCCGTCCTCGTCACCGGTCGGGATCGGGCGGGCGTCGACCTTGCCGAAGAAGGACTTGAGGTTGCGGCCGATCTGGCCGGGGGCCGTGCCCTTCTTGCCGAGCGGGCAGCCCGACCGGCTCGCGCAGTCCTTCGCGAACGCCCGGAACGCCGTCTCGAAGCCCGCCGTCTGGTCCAGGTTCAGCCGCCGCGCGGACAGGGACGGGTCCATCGCCCCGTCCAGCACCAGCCGCCCCGTCCGGCCCGGGAAGAGCCCGGCGTACGTCGCCCCGAGGAACGTCCCGTACGACGCCCCCACATAGTTCAGCTTCTTGTCGCCGAGCACCGCCCGCAGCAGGTCCATGTCCCGCGCCGCCTCGACCGTGGAGACATGGCGCAGCAGCCGCGGCGACTGGGCGCCGCAGCCCTCCGCGTACTTCTGGTACGACGCGACCAGCGCATCCCTCTCCTTCTCGCTGTCCGGCGTCACATCCGTCCGCGTGTAACGGTCCATCCCGGGGCCGTCGAGGCACTTCACCGGCTCGCTGCGGGCGACCCCGCGCGGGTCGACCGCCACCATGTCGTAGCGGGCCCGGACCTCCGCCGGGTAGCCGATCCCGGCGTACGACTGCAAGAAGTCGACCGCCGAACCACCCGGCCCGCCCGGGTTCACCAGCAGCGAACCCAGCCGCGTCCCCGGTCCCGTCGCCTTCTTACGGGCGACGGCGAGCCGGACGTCGCCCGCCCCCGGACGCGCGTAGTCCAGCGGCGCGCGCATCGTCGCGCACTGGAAACCGGGGACACCGCACGAGCGCCAGTCCGGCTTCTGCCCGTAGTACGACGTCAGGGCCGACGGCGTGGCCTGCGGCAACGCTGCCAGCTCCGCGTCCGCCACCGCGCTCGCCGACCCCGTCGCGCTCCCCGACGAACACGCCGAGACGAGCAGCGCGGCGGAGGCGACAAGGGTCGCTGCGACGCGGGACGTGCGGTGGGTGCGGTCAGTGCGGCGGTGAGTGTGCCTGGTGTGCATCCCGCGAGGGTAACTGTGCGCGACGAGCTGAGTGCCGTACGCACGCGATGCGCCACGGATGGGTTACGGCGTCAACCCTTGGCCGGGGAAGCAACAGCCGTCCCGGGGCGAGGATCGGGGCAGCGATCCCGGGCGCCGGATCCGAGCCAGGGATCCCGAGGGAGGGAGTCCGAACCAGGGATCCCCAGGGGGGTTCCGAGGGAGGGATGGGGTGCCTCGTCCCTCCCGGCAAGGCGGGCGCCCGCCATCGCCCACCACCCCGCAACTCGGCCCCGTCCAGGCCCCGTCCAGGCCCCGCCTCCGCCGCCTCTCAGCCCGCTCTCAGCGCCAACGTCATCGCCTCCACCGCCAGCAGCGGCGCCACATTGCGGTCCAGCGCGTCCCGGCACGCGCCGATCGCCTCGATACGGCGCAGCGTCGCCTCGGGCGTACCGGCGCGGGACAGCCGGTCCAGGGCGTCCTCCACATCCACGTTGGCGATCGCCACGCGCGAGCCCAGCTGGAGGGCCAGCACATCGCGGTAGAAGCTGGTCAGGTCCGTCAGGGCCACATCCAGGCTGTCCCGCTGCGTCCGGGTTCTGCGGCGCTTCTGCTTGTCCTCCAGCTCCTTCACCACGCCCGCCGTACCGCGCGGCAGCCGTCCGCCCTGGGCCGCGCCCAGCGCCGTCTTCAGCTCCTCGGTCTCCTTGCCGTCCATGTCCTCCGCGAGCTGCTTGGCGTCCTCGGCCGCCGCGTCGACCAGTTCCTGCGCCGCCTTGAGGCAGCCGCCGACATCGTCGATCCGGAGCGGGAGCTTGAGGACGGTGGCCCGGCGCTCGCGCGCGGCCGGGTCGGTGGCCAGCCGCCGGGCCCGGTCGACATGCCCCTGCGTGGCACGGGCCGCCGCCGCTGCCACGCCCGGCTCGACGCCCTCCCGCCGGACCAGCATGTCGGCCACGGCGTCCACCGACGGCGTACTCAGATTCAGGTGACGGCAGCGGGAGCGGATCGTCGGCAGCACGTCCTCCAGCGACGGCGCGCACAGCAGCCAGACCGTACGCGGCGCCGGTTCCTCCACCGCCTTCAGGACCGCGTTCGCCGACTTCTCGTTCAGCCGCTCGGCGTCCTCTACGAGGATGATCTGCCAGCGCCCGTTCGCCGGTGATGTGAACGACTTGCGGACCGTGTCGCGCATGTCGTCGGCCAGGATCTGCGCACCCACGGCCGCGACCGTCGACACATCCGCGTGCGTGCCGATCAGCGCCGTGTGGCAGCCGTCGCAGAAACCACAGCCCGGCGAGCCCCCGAGCGCCCGGTCCGGGCTCACGCACTGCAAGGCCGCCGCGAAAGCCCGCGCCATCTGCACACGCCCGGCCCCCGGCGGGCCCGTGAACAGCCAGGCGTGGGTCATCTTCGACGCCTCCGGCAGGGGCGTGGCCGCGGCCACGGCGGTGACCTGCGCGTCGGCGTCCCGGGCGGCGGCGGCGAGCTGCGCGCTCACCCGCTCCTGCCCCACCAGGTCGTCCCACACGGTCATGGCTCACCCCGTCTTTCCGTCCCACCGGCCGCGCCGCCACACGCCGCGCCGGTCATGTCTCCCATGCCTCATCGCACGGATTCCATTGTGCGGCCCGGCACTGACAACGGGCCCCCACGGACAACGGACCTCGACGCCACCACGGCCCGCGCCACCACAACGACCCCCGACGGGCAACGAGCCCGGGCAGACAGCGGCCCCCACGGACACCGAGCGTCACGGACAACCCGTCCCGCCCCAGGAGCGCGGCACCTCAGCCCCGACGCCCCCGCCCACCGGCCCCGCCACCACGCCCCTGCTCCTCGTCGAACTCATCGTCATCACGCGGCCCGAGCAGTTCGTCCGCCAGCGTCGGCAGATCGTCCAGCGGAGTCTCCTCCGCCCAGTCCGACCGCGGCCGACGCCGAGGCGCCTCCTCGGCCCCGACCTGCGGCATCTCCCGCGTACGCTCCCTGGCATCCTCCGGCCGCGCGTCCTGCTGTCGTCCCTGGTCCCGTCGCACCTCGTCCCGGAAGTATCCCGGCGGCACCCGGTCCGCAAGCTCGTCCTCCCGCACGGGCGGCAGCACAGCCGTCTCGTCTGCGGCACCAGGAACCACCGCCGGCAGCACAGCCGTCTCATCCGCCGCGCCCGACAGAACCGGCGGCAGCACGGCCGTCTCATCCACGGCTCCGTCCGGCACGGGCGGCTGCGGCAGCTCGGCGGTCACTTCACTCTCAGACTCAGAGTCCTCACCGGACCCACGGGATCCACTGAACCCACCCCCGACCGGGCCACCCCCCGCTTCTTCCCCCCGCACAGAAACCACCGGCGTAGACACAGTCGCCGCCTCCGGCCCCCGCACGGGCGGGCTCGGCCGACGCGGCCCCGCCGCTGCCGCCGCCGCGGCCTCCTCCGCCGCCCGGCGAGCCTGCTCGGCCCGCAGCAGCGCCGCCTCGGCCTTCTGCTGCTTCTCCAGGCGCAGGGCCTCGGCCTCCGCGCGCAGGCGGGCCTCTTCCTCGGCCTGCTTGCGGCGGCGGTCCTCCTCGGCCTTGCGGCGCGCCTCCTCCTCGGCGCGGGCCTTCTCCTCGGCGAGCAGCCGGACCCGCTCCTCCTCGGCACGGCGGCGGGCCTCCTCGGCACGCTGCCGGGCCTCCTCCGCCTGCCGTTCGGCCTCGCGCCGCTGCGCCTCCTCCAGCTCACGCTGCTTGCGCTCGGCCTCCTCGGCGCGCAGCCGCTCCAGCAGCTCCTGGCGCTCGCGCTCCAGCCGCTCCTCCTCGGCCTTGCGGGCGGCCTCCTCCTCCGCCTTGCGCCGGGCCTCCTCCTCGGCCTTGCGGCGCGCCTCCTCCTGGGCCCGCACCTCGGCCTCGGACAGCGGCAGCATCTGGTCGAGCCGGGCCCGGATCACCGTGGTGACCCCCTCCGGCTCCCGCCCGGCGTCCACCACCAGGTACCGGCCGGGATCGGCGGCGGCCAGCGTCAGGAAACCGGACCGCACGCGCGTGTGGAACTCCGCCGGCTCCGACTCCAGCCGGTCCGGCGCCTCCGTGAACCGCTCCCGCGCGGTCTCCGGCGAGACATCCAGCAGCACGGTCAGGTGCGGTACGAGCCCGTCGGTCGCCCAGCGTGAGATCCGCGCGATCTCGGTCGGGGACAGGTCGCGCCCGGCGCCCTGGTAGGCCACCGACGAGTCGATGTAGCGGTCCGTGATGACCACCGCGCCGCGCTCCAGCGCGGGCCGGACGACCGTGTCGACATGCTCCGCGCGGTCGGCGGCGTACAGCAGGGCCTCCGCGCGGTGCGACAGCCCCGCGCTCGACACGTCCAGCAGGATCGACCGCAGCCGCTTGCCGACCGGCGTCGCCCCGGGCTCGCGCGTGAGCACGACCTCGTGTCCCTTGGCCCGGATCCACTCGGCGAGGGCCTCCGCCTGGGTCGACTTCCCGGCCCCGTCGCCGCCCTCCAGCGCGATGAAGAAACCGGACGCCGCGGGCGCCTGCGCGGGGTCGTCGCCCCGCAGCACCGCGTCCCGCAGATCGTGCCGCAGCGGCACGCCCGCGCGGTCGTCCAGCTTGGCCAGCACCAGCGCCGCCACCGGCAGCAGCAGCGCGCCGACCAGGATCAGCGTGAAGGCCGCGCCCCCGTGCGCGAAGACGAACTTGCCGCTCTCCAGCCGGTGCGGCCCGATCAGCGCGGCCACCACGGGCGCGAGCACCGCACCGAGCGCCACGGACACACGTACGACCGCGTGCAGGTGCTCGGTCGTGCGCGCGCGGCGGAATTCCTCGGTCTCCTGGTCCAGCAGCGCGTGTCCGGTGTTGGCCGCCACGCCCGCGCCCACGCCCGCGAGGGCGACGATCAGCAGCACGGTGGCGACGTCCGGGACCAGCCCGGCGGCCAGCAGCGCGACGCCGGTGAAGGCGATCGCCAGCGCCAGCAGGCGCCGCCGCGACAGGGCGGGCAGCAGTTTCGGCGCCGTACGCACACCGATCACGACGCCGCCGGTCAGCGCCAGCACCAGCAGGCCGTACGTCACCGGCCCGCCGCCCAGGTCCTTGGCGTGCAGCACGGACACGGCGACCGCGGCGGCGACCGCGCCCGCGACCGACGCGCAGGCGGCCACCAGCAGCGAGATCGCGCCCGTACGGCCCTTGTCGGCGCCCGTGCCGGTCTTCGGGCGGCGCAGTCCCTCCAGCGGCGACCGCGCGCGCGGTGTGCGCGTGCCGGGCACCTCGAGGAACGTCAGCACCGACAGCGACGCGGCGAACAGCCCGGCGGCCACATAGGAGGCCAGCGCCGCCTGGTGCTGGGCGAACCAGTCGATGCCGGCGCCCAGCAGGTTGTTCAGCAGCGAGGCGGCGACCAGCGCGGCACCGGCCAGCGGGACCGCCACGAAGCTCGTCCGCAGCGACAGGCGGCGCAGGGCGTCCATGTGGTCCGGCAGCGGCCGTACCGTCGCGCCCTCCGGCGGTGGCGCGGGCAGCAGCGCGGGCGCGGCGCTCTCCCGGCTCACCGTCCAGAAGCGCTCGGCGACGCCGGTGACGAAGGCCGTGACCAGCAGGACGGCCAGCGCGTTGTCCGGCGTCCAGTCGATCCACAGCGGCGCCACGATCAGCAGCGCCGCGCGCAGGCCGTCCGCGCCGACCATGGTCCAGCGGCGGTCCAGCGGACCGTCCTGGGAGGTGAGCGAGGACAGCGGACCGAGCAGCACCGCCCCGAAGAGCAGTATCGCGAGGATCCGCGCGGCGAAGACGGTCGCGACCGCGAGAGCCACGCCCCGGTATCCGCCGCCGAACGAACCCTCGGTGATCGCCGCCTGGAGCGCCAGTACGACCAGCACCAGCAGCGCCAGCGTGTCGCCGATCCCGCCGACCAGCTGCGCGCTCCACAGCCGCTTCAGCTGGGGTCGGCGCAACAGCGCGCGCACCGCGCGCTCACGGGAGTCCGCCACAAGGGCGTCGTCGGAGGCCGGTTGGTGGGCCGTCGGCTGGTCGGCTCGCGTCATGCGTTCAGCCTATCGGCACCCACCGACACTCCACGGCGCTCACCCGAACACCCGCACGCCCTCCGCCGACGCTCTTCAACCGGCAAGGCCCCCCGGAACCCCCGAGACCCTCGGCAACCTCACGGACCCGGCCGATCCCAGGCGCCCCCGCAATCCCAGGCACCAGGCACTCCCGACGCCTCCCGGCATCCGCCCGGGCCCAGCCAGCCCCGGAACCCTCCGCCCCGCCACATCCCCCGACGACACGACAACGAACGCCCACGCCCCGGCCCCGGTCCCGCCCCCGGCGACGAACGCCTCCTCAATCCCCGACGATCAACGCCTCGTCGAAGATCTCGATGACGACCACGACCAGCAGCCCGTGCGCGACCACGTACTCGATCAGCAGCCCGGGCGCGACCTGCGCCTTCCGGTCGTCCTCGTGCGTGCCGATGTGCGAGCTGGCCTTGTGGTACGGATCCAGCGCCAGCTTCGCCAGCCCGCGCTCCAGCAGCGTGCGCCGCTGCGGTGCCATGGTGTCCGCAGTCGCCTTGGTCTCGACCGTGTACGTCACGCGATACGACACCCTGCCCCCGTCCCGGTACGACACGCCGCCGCCTCGTCCGTCGAGCCGGCCCGGTACCTGCGCGGGGCGCACCGACACCGACGCCTCCCCAGGCACCTTCCCAGCGCCTCGCCAGAACCGACAGCCAGGCCAGGGCTCCCCCGCCCGGACTGTCAGCCCCCGGAACCCGGCCCGTCAGCCCGCTGCCAAGCCCCCAGGCCCGCCGCCCGGCCGGCCCCCTCAGTCCGCCTTCTCCGCAGCCGCCGCCCTCTTCGCGGCCGTGGCCTTCGCCGTGGTCGCCTTCTTGGCGGTGGTCTTCTTCGCCGTGGTCTTCTTGGCGGCCGTCGTCTTGGCTGCCGTCGTCTTGGCTGCCGTCTTCTTGGCCGTCGTCGCCTTCTTCGCCGGGGCCTTCTTCGCGACGGCCTTCTTCGCCGTCTTCTTGGCGGGCGTCTTCGCCCGCTTCTCGGCGAGCAGCTCGAACCCGCGTTCGGACGTGATCGTCTCGACGCTGTCGCCGGAGCGGAGCGTCGCATTGGTCTCGCCGTCGGTGACGTACGGCCCGAAGCGGCCGTCCTTGACCACCACCGGCGCTCCGCTGACCGGGTCCGCGCCCAGTTCCTTGAGCGGCGGCTTGGCCGCCGCGCGGCCCCGCTGCTTGGGCTGGGCGTAGATCGCCAGCGCCTCTTCGAGGGTGATCGTGAAGAGCTGGTCCTCGCTGGTCAGCGACCGCGAGTCGGTGCCCTTCTTCAGATACGGCCCGTAGCGCCCGTTCTGCGCGGTGATCTCCTGGCCCTCGGCGTCCGCGCCGACGACGCGCGGCAGCGACATCAGCTTGAGGGCGTCCTCCAGCGTCACCGTGTCCAGCGCCATCGACTTGAACAGCGACGCCGTGCGCGGCTTGACCGCGTTCTTGCCGGTCTTCGGCGTGCCGTCGGGCAGCACCTCGGTGACGTACGGCCCGTAGCGCCCGTCCTTGGCGACGATCTGGTGCCCGGTCGCCGGGTCCGCGCCCAGCTCGAAGTCGCCGCTCGGCTTGGCCAGCAGTTCCTCGGCCAGCTCCACGGTCAGCTCGTCCGGCGCCAGATCCTCCGGGATGTCGGCGCGCTGGTGCTGCTCGGTGTCCTTCTCGCCCCGCTCGATGTACGGGCCGTAGCGCCCGACGCGCAGCACGATGCCGTCGCCCACCGGGAACGACGACACCTCGCGCGCGTCGATCGCGCCCAGGTCGGTCACCAGCTCCTTGAGGCCGCCCAGGTGGTCGCCGTCGCCGTTGCCGGCCTCGGCGGCGCCGCCGTTGCCCGTGCCCTCGCCGAAGTAGAACCGCTTCAGCCACGGCACCGACTGCGCCTCACCGCGCGCGATGCGGTCGAGATCGTCCTCCATCTTGGCGGTGAAGTCGTAGTCCACGAGCCGCCCGAAGTGCTTCTCCAGGAGGTTGACCACCGCGAACGACAGGAAGGACGGGACGAGTGCCGTGCCCTTCTTGAAGACATAGCCGCGGTCCAGGATCGTGCCGATGATCGACGCGTACGTCGACGGGCGGCCGATCTCGCGCTCCTCCAGCTCCTTGACCAGGCTGGCCTCGGTGTACCGCGCGGGCGGCTTGGTGGCGTGGCCGTCGACCGTGATCTCCTCGGCGGCCAGCGGGTCACCCTCGGTGACCTGCGGCAGCCGGCGCTCGCGGTCGTCCAGCTCGGCGTTGGGGTCGTCGGCACCCTCGACGTACGCCTTCAGGAAGCCGTGGAAGGTGATCGTCTTGCCCGACGCGCTGAACTCGGCGTCCCGTCCGTCGGCCGCCGTACCGGCGATCTTCACGGTGACGCTGTTGCCGATCGCGTCCTTCATCTGGGAGGCGACGGTCCGCTTCCAGATCAGCTCGTAGAGCCTGAACTGGTCACCGGTCAGCCCGGTCTCGGCCGGCGTGCGGAAACGATCACCCGAGGGGCGGATCGCCTCGTGCGCCTCCTGCGCGTTCTTGACCTTTCCGGCGTACGTCCGGGGCCGGTCCGGCAGATAGTCGGCGCCGTACAGCTGGGTGACCTGCGCGCGGGCGGCGGCCACGGCGGTGTCGCTCAGCGTCGTGGAGTCCGTACGCATGTAGGTGATGTAGCCGTTCTCGTACAGCTTCTGGGCGACCTGCATGGTCGCCTTCGCGCCGAAGCCGAGCTTGCGGCTGGCCTCCTGCTGGAGCGTCGTCGTCCGGAACGGGGCGTACGGCGAGCGGCGGTACGGCTTGGACTCGACGGACCGGACCGAGAACCGGGTGTTCTCCAGGGCGGCGGCGAGCGCGCGGGCGCTCGCCTCGTCCAGGTGGAGGATGTTCGCGCTCTTGAGTTGTCCCAGGGAGTCGAAGTCACGGCCCTGCGCGACTCGCCTGCCGTCGACGGCCTGGAGGCGGGCGACCAGCGACGACGGGTCCGACGAATCCCCCGCGCGGCCGGTCGCGAAGGTCCCCGTCAGGTCCCAGTACTCAGCAGAACGGAAGGCGATCCGCTCGCGTTCCCGCTCCACCACGAGCCGGGTGGCCACCGACTGGACCCGGCCCGCCGACAGCCGCGGCATGACCTTCTTCCACAGCACCGGGGAGACCTCGTAGCCATAGAGGCGGTCGAGGATGCGGCGGGTCTCCTGGGCGTCGACCAGCTTCTGGTTGAGCTGGCGCGGGTTGGCCACGGCGGCCTGGATCGCGGCCTTGGTGATCTCGTGGAAGACCATCCGCTTGACCGGGACCTTGGGCTTGAGGACCTCCTGGAGGTGCCATGCGATGGCCTCGCCCTCGCGGTCCTCATCGGTGGCGAGATACAGCTCGTCGGAGTCCTTCAGCAGGTCCTTGAGCTTCTTGACCTGGGCTCGTTTGTCGGCGTTCACGACATAGATCGGCGCGAAGTCGTGTTCGACGTCGACGCCGAGCCGGCGGACCTCACCGGTGTACTTCTCGGGCACCTCCGCGGCGCCGTTGGGGAGGTCGCGGATGTGCCCGACGCTCGCCTCGACGACGTATCCGGGGCCGAGATAGCCCTTGATCGTCTTCGCCTTGGCGGGCGACTCGACGATGACGAGTCGGCGACCGCCCTGCGCGGTCTCGCTGGTCGGGGACAACTTCGCTCTTCTCTCCGGTCGACGCTGGGGCCTCCCCAGGGGCTTCTTCCCGGGTCGGGTGGTGGTGACGCTGCGGAGTGTGACGGTACATCCCGCCCCCGTGTCAAACGGGAAAAGCCCGCAACGGCCACTCGAACGGTAACCCGACTACCGCCTTTCCTGCCGCCCGGAGTGCCCACCAGGCCGTACGGGCCGATCCGGAGCGGGACCTGTCAATTACCGACGATCATGAAAAGCCCAGCGTCTCGGCGTGGCGCGCCGCGCCGGGTCACGCGCCGGAGCGGAGCCGGCGGACGCCTGAGCGGATCTCGGCGGAAGCCCGGGCGCAGTCCCTGCCGGGACCTGCGGCGAAGCCACTGGCGACGCGGTCGGCGCCAGGCGCGTACGGGATCCGACGAGGCGGTGCCGCGCGCCCCGGCCTGGCGGGACGCTCCCACCGCGCGGGAGCACGATTCCCGGCACGCCCCACCGCGCGGGAGCGCATTGTCACGGGCGACTTTCAGCCGCGTACTAAGGCCGAGATTCCGCGCGGCCTCGACCGGGACGGGCGCGGATCGCACATGCGCCAGGCCGGGATTCCGCCTGGCGCTCGTCCTTTCGATTCAAGGTGGTACGAGCCGTACGTCACACGGCCACCGAGCCCCACGCCTCAGAGGCGGGCGAAGCACCACGCGGCGATCACCAGCGCGGCGACGGAGGCGAGCGTGGTGAGGACGGCGGAGGCGCCCGGGCTCACTCCCAGGGCGACGGGTTCCCGGCGTCGTACCCGCACCGCGGTCCACAGCAGCAGACCACCCCCGAACAGTCCGAAGACCACTCCCGCGAAGATCGCCGGCCCGCTCTCCATCTCCCGCCGCGCCCCTCTGTCGTCCCGTCCGCGCGTACTCAGCCCCGGAAGACTGGCACGCGCGCACGGCACCCAGGCGAACCCGAGGTGAACGCAGGGGCGACACGGGAGGGGCGGGTGGGACCAGTGGGACGGAAGGGGCGTACGCGTGGCGCATGCCGGGCGCTCCGGCGGCTCGGGCGCCTGGGCAGCACGGGGGCTCGGGCAGCACGGGGCTCGGGCAGCACGGGCAGCACGAGCAAGGCTTCGGGCATCCGGGGCGCCACAGGATCAGGTTCCGGCGCGTCCAGCGGCACGGGGCCAGATTGCGGAGCAACCGGCGGCAAGGGCAGCGATGGCGGCCCTACGACCCCGGCCCGCGCCCCTCGCATCAGCCCGCACGTCCCCCCGAACTCCCTGGCTCCTCCCCCCTTACCCGCCCTCCCCCCAGCCTCCCCTACCCGGCCGGCTCCAGGAACCCCTGCTCCACCAGCAGCCGGATCTGCGTGGGCGTGCGGTCCCGCAGCAACACCGGGTCCTCGCCGACCAGTTGCGCGATGGCGTCGAGGATCCGTCCGGCGGTCAGGGAGCCGTCGCACACGCCTGCGAAGCCCGCGCCGACGGTGTCCACGCGGGTGGCCCGGCGCATGCCCCGGTTCTGCCGCAGCACGACATGCTCTGGGTCCTCGGCGCCCGGCAGCCCGACCTGCTCCTGGACGACCTCGGCGGCCAGCCGGAACCGCTCCTCCAGCAGCGCGGCGTCGTCGCGCGAGCGGAGGTAGTCGAGCCGGTCGAAGTGCGCGACGACGGTGTCGCCGAGCGGCTGCTCCACCGGGTGCGGCCACTCCTCGACGGTCACCGACGGCACGGCCGTGTCCGTCCGGCGCAGGGTGATCCAGCCGAAGCCGACCGACTTCACCTTGCGCGCCTCGAACTCGTCCAGCCAGGTGTCGTACCGCGCCTCGTACTCGGCCACGTCACCCCGGTGGTCCCCGGCGTCGCGCAGCCACAGTTCGGCGTACTGCGTGATGTCCTGTGCCTCGCGCTGCACGATCCAGGCGTCGCACCCGCGCGGCACCCACGAGCGCAGCCGGTCCTGCCAGTCCTCCCCTTCCACGTGCTGCCAGTTGGCGAGGAACTGCGCGAACCCGCCCCTGTTCAGCCGTTCCCCCGCTCCCTGAACGAGCGAGCGGCACAGATCGTCCCCGCCCATCCCGCCGTCCCGGTACGTCAGCCGCGCGCCGGGCGAGATCACGAACGGCGGGTTGGACACGATGAGGTCGTACGTCTCCCCGTTCCTGAGCGGCTCGAACAGCGAACCCTCGCGCAGTTCCGCGGCCGGAGCGCCGGACAACGCGAGGGTGAGCGCGGCGATGTGCAGCGCGCGCGGGTTCACATCGGTCGCCGTCACGCGCGTGGCGTGCCGCGCGGCGTGCAGTGCCTGGATGCCGGAGCCGGTGCCGAGGTCGAGCGCCGCCGAGACGGGCGTACGGACGGTGATCCCGGCCAGCGTCGTCGACGCGCCGCCGACGCCCAGCACGACGCCCTCCGCGCGGCGCCCGATCCCACCCGCGCCGCCGACCGCGCAGCCCAGGTCGGACACGATGAACCAGTCCTCACCGTCCGGCCCGCCGTAGGGCCGTACGTCGACGGTCGCGGCGACCTCGTCCGCCCCGACGGCCGTCAGCCAGCCGCTCTCCAGACAGTCGGCCACCGGCAGAACGCCCCGCACGCGCGCGTGCGGCACCGGTTGCTGCAACAGGAGCAGCCGTACGAGGGTTTCCAGCGGCGTGTCGCCGCGTGTCGCCCGGAGCGCGGGCACGGTCTCGCTGCGCGCCAGCGCCGCGTACGCGGGGGCGCCGAGCAGTTCGAGCAGCCCGTCGGCGGTGAAGGCGGCCCTCAGGAGGGCCTCCCGCAGCCGGGCGGCGACATCGGGACGATCGGCGGAAGGCAGGGTCGGCAGGCTCGCGTCAATCACGCTTCCATTGTGTCCGCAACGCGCGCCGTAGCCCCACCGCGGCGCTCACACGGCCCCGCGCGGCCCTGGCCCGGCGCTGCCCCGCGCGGCCCGGCACAGACGACCGGGCGCCACCCGAGAGCGCCCGGCCTCGTCTCACGCCAGGCGTACGCCCCCCAGGCCCACCCCGGCGCTCAAAGCCTCACTCAGCCGCAGCACTGGACTCCGCGGAAGCACTCTTGCAGCTCTGCTGCCGCGCCATGGCCTGCCCGACCTCGCCCTCCTCCAGCGTCTTGAGGGCGTCGTTGCCGCTCTGGCCGAGCTTGTCCAGCTCCGTGGCGATGTCCTTGAGGCCGTCGGCGAACTTGGCCTGGTCCTTGGTGTCGAGTTCGTCGACCTGTGTCTTCAGGGACGCATAGGACGTGGCGATGCCGTTCAGCTCCTCGACGGCGTCCTGCTGCTTCTTGTCGCCGTTCTCGATGTCCGGGGCCCCGGCCTTGCTGACGGCGGTGCCGATCGCCTTGTAGGCGTCGGACATGTCCTGGAAGGCCTGCGCGTCGGTCTTCTGGACCTCGTCCGGCGTGCTGTTGTCGGAGGTCTCCTTCTGGATCGCGGCATTGGCGGCCTCGATCTTCTTCGCCTGCGGCTGCACCGCGTCGCACACCTGCTTGGCCCAGGCGTCCAGCTTCTCGTTGCTGTCGTCGTCACCGCTGCACCCGGTCAGCGCCAGTACCAGTACCGCACCGCCGGACAGCGCGGCCCCGAGCTTCTTGTTCACCGGTTTGGTCCCTTCCATGGCTCTCGGCCCCGGAACATACACGGGACACGCGCGGCACAACCGTGGCGTACGTCGGTTAAGCACACTTTTGCCACTGTTCGCACGGGCGAGAGAAGGCTCACGAGAGGGGCGCGAACGGCAGGAGGCGGGCGCAGGGCGCGACAACGCACGCCCTCCGCCCGCCCCAAGGACACGGCACGGCTAAGGCACCACCGCCGGATCCGCCGGTTCCGAGGTCCCCGCGCTGTCCGGGTCCCCGTCGTCGTCCCCCATGACGATCCCGCGCCGCTTGGAGACATACACCGCCACCGCGATCACCAGGAACGCGAGCACGGCGATCAGGATCCGTACCGTGAGGTTCTCGTCGGGTCCGTACGAGAAGTTGATCACCGCCGGAGCGATCAGCAGCGCCACCAGGTTCATCACCTTGAGCAGCGGGTTGATCGCGGGACCCGCGGTGTCCTTGAAGGGGTCGCCGACCGTGTCGCCGATCACGGTCGCGGCATGGGCCTCGCTGCCCTTGCCGCCGTGGTGGCCGTCCTCGACCAGTTTCTTGGCGTTGTCCCAGGCGCCGCCGGAGTTGGCGAGGAACACCGCCATGAGGGTGCCCGCCCCGATCGCGCCCGCCAGAAACGCGCCGAGCGGACCCACGCCGAGCGTGAACCCGATGAAGATCGGCGCCATGACCGCGAGCAGACCCGGCGTGGCCAGCTCCCGCAGCGCGTCCCTCGTACAGATGTCCACGACTTTTCCGTACTCGGGCTGCTCGGTGTAGTTCATGATCCCGGGATGCTCGCGGAACTGCCGCCGGACCTCGTAAACCACCGCCCCCGCGGACCGCGACACCGCGTTGATCGCCAGCCCCGAGAAGAGGAAGACGACCGCGGCGCCGGCGATCAGCCCGACGAGGTTGTTGGGCTGCGAGATGTCCATCATCAGGGTCATCGGGGCGCCGTCGCCGGTGAGTTTCTCCCCGACGTCCTGCGCCCCTGTCGTGATCGCGTCCCGGTACGACCCGAACAGCGCCGCCGCCGCCAGGACGGCGGTGGCGATGGCGATGCCCTTGGTGATCGCCTTGGTGGTGTTGCCGACGGCGTCCAGGTTGGTGAGCACCTGCGCGCCCGCGCCCTCGACGTCGCCGGACATCTCGGCGATGCCCTGGGCGTTGTCGGAGACCGGCCCGAAGGTGTCCATGGCGACGATCACACCGACCGTGGTGAGCAGCCCGGTGCCCGCCAGGGCGACGGCGAACAGCGCCAGCATGATCGACGTACCGCCGAGCAGAAAGGCCCCGTACACGCCGAGCCCGATCAGCAGCGCGGTGTAGACGGCCGATTCCAGGCCCACCGAGATTCCGGCCAGGACGACGGTCGCCGGGCCGGTCAGCGAGCTCTTGCCGATGTCCTTGACCGGGCGTCGGCTGGTCTCGGTGAAGTAGCCGGTCAACTGCTGGATGACGGCGGCGAGCAGAATGCCGATCGCGACCGCGACCAGGGCGAGGATCCGCGGATCGCCGCTCTTGGCCGCGATGGCCGCGTCGGTGACGCCGTCGAGGTCGGCGTACGACGACGGCAGATAGACGTACACGGCGACGGCGACCAGGACCAGTGAGATCACCGCGGAGACGAAGAAACCCCGGTTGATCGCGGTCATGCCACTGCGGTCGCTGCGGCGGGGAGCGACCGCGAAGATCCCGATCATCGCCGTGACGACGCCGATCGCGGGCACCAGCAGCGGGAAGGCGAGGCCCGCGTCACCGAAGGCGACCATGCCGAGGATCAGCGCGGCCACCAGGGTCACGGCGTACGACTCGAAGAGGTCGGCGGCCATGCCGGCGCAGTCGCCGACGTTGTCGCCCACGTTGTCCGCGATGGTCGCGGCATTGCGCGGATCGTCCTCCGGGATGCCCTTCTCGACCTTGCCGACCAGGTCGGCGCCGACATCGGCGGCCTTGGTGAAGATGCCGCCACCGACCCTCATGAACATGGCGATCAGCGCGGCACCGAGGCCGAAACCCTCCAGCACCTTCGGCGCGTCGGCCGCGTACACCAGCACCACGCAGGAGGCGCCGAACAGTCCGAGCCCCACCGTGAACATGCCGACGACACCGCCGGTGCGAAAAGCGATCTTCATCGCCTTGTGCGAGACCTCGGTGAGATCCTTTTCCGGCTCGCCCTCCGCCGGAGTCGCCTCCCGGGCCGCCGCGGCGACCCGCACATTGCTGCGCACGGCGAGCCACATGCCGATATACCCGGTGGCCGCGGAGAACGCGGCGCCGATCAAGAAGAAGACCGATCGTCCGGCCCGCTGATTCCAGTCGTCGGCGGGCAGCAGCATGAGCAGGAAGAACACCACGACGGCGAATACGCTGAGGGTGCGCAACTGCCGGGCCAGATAGGCGTTCGCGCCTTCCTGCACGGCCGCCGCGATCTTCTTCATGCTGTCGGTGCCGTCGCCCGCGGCGAGCACCTGTCGCAGCAGCACACCGGCGACGACGAGCGCGGCCAGCGCGACGGCCGCGATGACCATCACGATGACCCGGTTGTCGTCGGTGAGCACCGCGGCCATGAAGGTTGGGGGATGGTCCAGCTGATGAGGGGTGGAAAGCCCCGCCATTCGTCCTCCTTGACGCTTGGGCTGAGCTCAAGATGTGGACGGAGTGTAGGGATCTGATCCTGATCAAAACAGTGCGCGGTAAGCGGAATTAGCCTTCACATACTCTTCAGCGAATGATCGCGCGAAAACCATGATCCCGATAGTGGTAATGCGCCGA
Organism: Streptomyces sp. NPDC056734; assembly: GCF_042790455.1. Classification (NCBI taxonomy): domain Bacteria; kingdom Bacillati; phylum Actinomycetota; class Actinomycetes; order Kitasatosporales; family Streptomycetaceae; genus Streptomyces; species Streptomyces sp. NPDC056734. The sequence goes on along the minus strand of NZ_JBHTZD010000006.1, from coordinate 379,237 downwards.
AAGAATTAAGAGCTTGATCGTGAATTCCTTCACGATTTCGACGGCGGGACCGTGCCCGGAAAAAGAATCAAGGACCCCGCTGGGGCGGGGTCCTCGGGTGTGCGGGCCCTGGGTGTGTGGGCCATATGTCAGCCGAACGCGTGCGTACGAGCCTGATACTGACGTACGAGCCGCACTTCGGGTGCTGTGGGCCCTACGAGCCGTGCCTCGGGTGCCGTGAGCCGCGCGAGCCGCACACCGGCCACGAGCCGTACGCCGGTGCCGCGCCATTGAGCCACAGACGGCGCTGTGACCGCGCCTCGACGCCACGAAGCCGCACATCGACCCTATATCGACCCTATGGGCGTATGTCGGCCCTATGAGCCGTACAGCAGATCTACGAGCCGTACATCGGCCCTACGCCCTTGTGGAGCCGTCCACCCGCCCTACGGCAGCGCCGACGCCCCCTGCGGTGCCGTCTCCGGCGGGGTCGTGGGCCAGGTCATCCGGATCAGCCCGCCGTGTTCGTCGGCGGTGACCTCGACGTCGTCCACGAGCCCGCTGATCACCGCGAGGCCCATCTCGTCGTCCTCGGAGTCCGTGTCCGCCTCGCCGGGCGCCGACGCGCCGGGCACCGACTGCGGAGCCTCGTCGCCGACCTCGATGGAGAACTGTTTCTCCTCCTCGATCAGCGCCACTCTCACCGGCGCGGTGATCCCGCCGCTCTGGTGCAGTCCCACGGCCCGGGTGCAGGCCTCGCCCACGGCGAGCCGCACCTCGTCCAGAACCGCCTCGTCCACCCCGGCCCTGCGCGCCACCGCAGCCGCCACCAGCCGGGCGGTGCGAACGTGCTCGGGCAGCGCGCTGAAGCGGAGTTCGACGGTGGCCATGCATCCCCCTCGGAGCTACGGGCGTGCGATCGGGGCCGGGCCGCCGAACGCCCGGTCCCCAGTGAAAAACTCGTCCGGGTCCGGGCCGCGCGGGCGGCCCGGACCGGATGGTCAGTCGGTGGCCGCGACCGCTTCGTCGACCGTGGTGTGGATGGGGAACACCTTGGTGAGGCCGGTGATGCGGAAGATCTTCAGAATGCGCTCCTGGTTGCACACCAGACGCAGGGAGCCCTCATGGGCACGCACCCGCTTCAGGCCGCCGACCAGCACGCCGAGACCGGTGGAGTCGAGGAAGTCCACGCCCTCCATGTCGACGACGAGGTGGAAATTCCCGTCGTTCACCAGCTCGACCAACTGCTCACGCAGCTTGGGCGCGGTATATACGTCGATTTCGCCACCGACCCTGACGATCGTGCGATCGCCGATGGTTTCGGTCGACAGGGACAGGTCCACGGATCCTCCAGCACCTTGCTATCGAGCGGTCGCCCTTGGGCACCTCGGCGGAGCCCCCGGGTCGGTTCGCCAGCCGCGATGGCATTCAATCACTTACCGGCAGGCGTGCACGACGCCTTGGCTCCATTGTCCGTCACTCCAATGACACACTCGGTGCCGATGGCCAAGAATCACCGTTTCGATCGACTCCCGACGGACTCCGCGCCCCGCCCCGCCCCGGGCGCGGTGCTGGACCGGCTCGCCTCGGGCCCGAACCGGGCTTCGCGCATCACTCATACGGAGCACTTGCCCCCGCGCGCGGGCCGCCATGCCGTCTGGCCGGACCGGATCCGTCCCGAAGTGATCGCCGCCGTGCGGGCAGCGGGCATCGAACACCCCTGGGCCCACCAGGCAACGGCCGCCGAGCACGCCCTGGACGGCGACTCGGTGGTCGTCGCCACCGGCACCGCCTCCGGCAAGTCCCTGGCCTATCTCGTCCCCGTGCTCTCCACCCTCCTGGACGGCTCCGAGGCCCCGAACGGCCGTGGCGCCACCGCCCTCTACCTCGCCCCCACCAAGGCCCTGGCAGCCGACCAGTGCCGTTCCGTGAAAGATCTCTCACGCCCCCTGGGCACTGCTGTTCGACCCGCTGTCTACGACGGCGACACGCCGTTCGAGGAACGCGAATGGATCCGCCAGTACGGTACGTACGTCCTGACCAACCCGGACATGCTGCACCGCGGCATCCTGCCCTCCCACCCCCGCTGGTCCGCCTTCCTGAAGGCGCTCAAGTACGTCGTCATCGACGAGTGCCACACCTACCGCGGCGTCTTCGGCTCGCACGTCGCCCAGGTGCTGCGCCGGCTGCGCCGCCTGTGCGCGCGTTACGGCTCGTCCCCGGTCTTCCTGCTGGCCTCCGCGACGGCCGCCGAGCCCGCCGTCGCCGCCCGGCGCCTGACCGGGCTGCCCGTGGTCGAGGTCGCCGACGACGCCTCCCCACGCGGCGAACTGGTCTTCGCCCTGTGGGAGCCGCCGCTGACCGACCTGGAGGGCGAGCGGGGCGCCCCGGTCCGCCGTACGGCCACCGCCGAGACCGCCGACCTGCTCACCGACCTCGCACTCCAGGGTGTGCGCTCGGTCGCCTTCGTCCGCTCCCGGCGCGGCGCCGAGCTGATCTCGGTCATCGCCCAGGAACGCCTCGCGGAGATCGACCGCTCCCTGTCCCGGCGTGTCGCGGCCTACCGGGGCGGTTATCTCCCCGAGGAGCGCCGCGCCCTGGAACAGGCCCTGCACTCCGGCGAACTCCTCGGCCTCGCCGCCACCACCGCCCTCGAACTGGGCATCGACGTCTCCGGCCTGGACGCCGTCGTCATCGCCGGTTACCCGGGCACCCGTGCCTCCCTGTGGCAGCAGGCCGGCCGCGCGGGCCGCGCCGGGCAGGGCGCCCTCGCCGTCCTGGTCGCCCGCGACGACCCGCTCGACACCTTCCTGGTCCACCACCCCGAAGCCCTGTTCGACCAGCCCGTCGAGTCCACCGTCCTCGACCCCGACAACCCCTACGTCCTCGCCCCGCACCTGTGCGCGGCGGCGGCGGAGCTGCCCCTGACCGACGACGACCTCGGCCTCTTCGGCCCCGGCTGCGCGGAGCTGCTGCCGCAGCTGGAGGCCGCGAAGCTGCTGCGCCGCCGGGCCACCGCCTGGCACTGGACCCGCCGGGAGCGGGCCACCGACCTCACCGACATCCGCGGCGGGGGTGGCACCCCCGTACAGATCGTCGAGTCCGGTACGGGGCGGCTGCTCGGCACGGTCGACGCGGGCGCCGCCCACACCACCGTCCACGAGGGCGCGGTCCATCTCCACCAGGGCCGCACCTACCTGGTCCGCTCCCTCGACCTGGACGACAGCGTCGCCCTGGTCGACCGGGCGAGCCCCCCGTACTCCACGGTCGCCCGCGACACCACCTCCATCTCCGTCCTGGACACCGACACCGAGATCCCCTGGGGCGCGGGCCGGCTGTGCTTCGGCTCGGTCGAGGTCACCAACCAGGTCGTCTCCTTCCTGCGCCGCCGTCTGATCACCGGCGAGGTGCTCGGCGAGACCAAGCTCGACCTCCCGCCGCGCACCCTGCGCACGCGCGCGGTGTGGTGGACCGTCACCGAGGACCAGCTCGACGCCGCCCGCATCAACCCGGAGATCCTGGGCGGCGCCCTGCACGCCGCCGAACACGCCTCCATCGGCATGCTGCCGCTCTTCGCCACCTGCGACCGCTGGGACATCGGCGGCGTGTCGGTCCCCCTGCACCCCGACACGCTCCTGCCGACGGTCTTCGTCTACGACGGGCACCCGGGCGGCGCCGGATTCGCCGAGCGCGCCTTCCACACTGCCCACGCCTGGCTCACCGCCACCCGCGAGGCCATCGCCTCCTGCGAGTGCGACGCCGGCTGCCCGTCCTGCATCCAGTCCCCCAAGTGCGGCAACGGCAACGATCCACTGCACAAGAGGGGTGCGGTACGGCTCCTCACCGAGCTGCTGCGCGAGGCACCACCGGGGCCGCCGGAGGCCCTGGCGGAGCCTTCTCACGGAGCTGCCGCGGAAGGCGCCCGCCGCACCGGAGGCGCCGCCGTCTGAGGCAGGGACGGCCCAGGCGGGCTCCGAGGCCACCCCCTGGCCCCGCTCAGGGCACGGTCAGGGCCGCGCTCAGGGCCACGGTCACGGATACGGTCACGGATACGGACCCGGCGGCCCCGCCCGCGCCCTCACCTCCGCCTCGAACGGCCCCCGCCCCGAGGCGGCCGTCACATCCGAGATCTCCCCCACGACGGCACACCGCACCAGCCGGACCCCGTGCGCCCGCGCGACCTCCCCCGCCCGTGCACAGGCCGCCGCGCCCCCCTCGGCCCAGTGATCGGCCGCCGCCAGCGCCGCCAGATCCGCTCCGCCCGCCGCGCGATGCCGGACCACGACAGCCTGTCCGAGGACGAGCACCGTCCCGAAGACGGCACAGAGCACCACGATCACGGCAAGGCTCACGACGGTGGCCGAGCCACGGTCCCCTCCCCGGCCCTCCCTGGCCGCCCACCACGCCCGGAACCGGCAGCCCCTCATGGCCCGGCCTCCACGGTCCCCGAAGCGGCGCCCTTGGGCCCGGCCGCGCCCTCCACGGACGCCACAGCCTCCTCCGTGGACGCCACAGCCTCCTCCGTAGACGCCACAGCCTCCTCCGTGGACGCCACGGCCCCCTCCACCAACGCCACAGCCTCCTCCCGTACGTCGAAGGCGAACCGCCCCAGCACCCAGGGCCGCGCCACGACCAGCACCCGCACGCGGTCCCCCTCCCGAGCGAGGGTGACCTCCGCGCCACGCGGGGCGGCGGCGCGGGTCAGCTCGACGACCGCCCCGTCCGGATCCTGCCGGGCCGCCGCGCGGGCACCCGTCCTGGCCGCGTCCACGCACTGGATCTGCGCGGCGACGACGAAAAGCGCCCACACCAGCGCCATCGAGAACATCACCAGCACCGGCAGCACCACGGACGCCTCCACCGTCGCGGAGCCCCGGTCGGACCTCCACACCCCACCCGCGCGCAGCCGCTCACCCGCTCGCATCGAGGGCCCTCTCCACGATGGCCTGCAACTCCGCGGCGACCGTCCCGCTGGTCAGCACCCGGTAGAGCACGACGGCGAACCCGGCCGCCGTCACCAGGCCGAGCGCATACTCCGAGGTGACCATTCCGGCGTCACCCCGCACCCGTCGCATCCTCCGCACCCGACACACCAGGACGCGCAGCCGCGCCCGTACCAGTCCGTACATCTCAACCCCCGTAGGTCCTTGCCGACTTGTCAGTCACACGTCAGTCACATGCCGGTCGCTCGCCATCGCCGCTCGGCACTCACTGAGCGCCGTTGATCGCAGGCCGTTAGTCGTTGGCCGTTCCGCCGTAGATCGCTGGCGGCCAGCCGCCAACTGTCGGCCGTCGTCCCTTTGGGCATCGGCCGTCAGCCGTCAGCTCGCCGGTCATCGACCGTTGGCCCTCGCCCACGCCTCACCTTGCAGCCACCCCCACGCCCCCTCCCCCGTGTCACCCACCACCCCCTCCCAGCACCTCGTCCGCCAGCCCGATCACCACCGGCAGCACCCCCACCGCGATGAACGCGGGCAGAAAGCACAGCCCCACCGGCGCGCTGACCAGCACGGTCGCCCTCCTGACCCGGGCCGTCGCCTCCCGGGTCCACTCCGCGCGGGCGTCCGCCGCGAGCCGCGCGACCGGCGCTGCGGCGGGGAGCCCGGACACATCGGCCCGTTCCAGCAGCCGCGCGAGCCCCTCCGCGCCCGGCAGCGCGGCCAACGCCCGCCACGCCCCCGCCGGTTCACCGCCGAGCCGGACCTCCGCCGCGCCCCGGGCCAGCGCACCGCCCATCGGCCCGCCGAGCGCCTCGCCCACCGCCTGGGCGGCGATCACCGGACCGGCGCCGGCCGCGATGCAGGCGGCCAGCAGATCGGCGGCGAGCGGCAGTTGCCGCCCGGCCTCGGTCGCGTCGGTCTCCGCCTCCGCCCGACCCGCCCGCTCGGCCAGTTGCCGCCGACGCCACCACCACAGGCCGACGGCCCCGGCGCCCCCGGCCACCAGCCCCGCGACCCCGCCGATCAGCACCCACCCGGCGCCCACCACGCCGCCCCAAGGCGCCCAGCGCCGCACCACCGTCCCGACGGCCCCCACCGTGACCCGTGGGCCCGGCAACGCGGCGTCCAGCGCCAGTAGTTCGGCCACCCGGCGGCGTACTCTCCGCTCCCGTCGGGCGGTCTCCAGGCGCCGCGCCGCCCAGGCGAGCGCCAGCGCCGCCCCTACGGCCATCCCCAGCCTGTGGACAACCTCCCCGCTCACAGCGCCTCCGCCCGCCGTACGATCCGCAGGGCCCACCACAGGCCCACGCCCTCCAGCAGCACGCCGACGGCCAGACAGGCGAGGCCGGGGCCCGTGTGCAGCAGGACGTAGAGCGGGTCCGCGCCGAGAGCGGTGCCGAGCAGCAGGCCCGCCGCCGGCAGCCCGGCCAGCAACAGCGCCGTGGCACGGGCCCCGGCCAGCTGGGCGCGCAGGTCGGCCCGCCGGTCCCGTTGGGCGCGCAGCGCGGCGTCCAGCCGGTCGAGCCCGGCCGCGAGCCCCGCGCCCTGGTCCACCGCCACCTGCCAGCACGCGGCCAGCCCCAGCAGTCCCTCGGCGCCGGGCTCGCGCGCCGCACCGGCCAGGGCGCCCGGTACGTCCCCGCCGAACCGGGCCGCCGCCAGCACCGCCGCCTGTGCCTCACCGAGCCCGCCGGAGTCCCGCGCGGTCCGTAGCAACGCCTCGCCGGGCTGCCGCCCCGCCCGCACCTCCCCGGCCAGTTCCCCGCACAAGGCGATGACCGCGTCTCCCCGGCGCTCCCGGTCCCGCCGCGCCTCCCGCGCGAGCCGCGCCCGCCGCACCAGGGGCACCCCGGCCGCCCCCGCGACGACCGGCAGCACGGAACCCCCAAGGACCCCCAGCACCAGCCCGACGGCCGGCGACCACCACTCGGCCCCCACTCGCCCGCGCCATCCCGCCAGCCACTCCCTCACCCGTGGCCACAGCGGTGGCCCCTGCCCCACACCACCCCCACCGGCGAGCAGCAACTGCGCCCGCCGCGCCCCGGAATGCCCACCACCCGTCAGCCAGACCGCGACCCCGACACACCCCAGAGCCACCCCCACCCAGACCTCGACCTGCTCCATCCCACTCACTCCCACGTCCATCACGCCCCTCACTCACGCAACTTCTCCATCACGAACATCGCGGATACCGCGGCTATCACGAACATCACCGACACTGAAGGCATCACGGGCAACTCAGGCATCACGGGCGACGCAGGCACCACCGCAGGCAGGCCCAACAGCCGTCACAAGACCAAGGCACGTCACACTCGCCCCTCCGACTCCCCCCGCAACAACTCCTCCAGCCGCCCCCACCCCCGCTCCCGCACGAACGCCCCCGGGCCCCATCGCAGCGCGGGCACCGTCCGGACCAGGCCCGTCGGGTCCGCCGGGTCCCGCTCCAGGACCCCGACCTCGGCGATACGCCGCCGTCCGTCCCGGTCACGGACCAGGTGCAGTACGACGGAGAGCGCCGCCGCCAGTTGGCTGTGCAGGGCCGCGCGGTCGAGCCCCGCCGCCGTGCCGAGGGCCTCCAGCCGGGCGGGGACATCGGCGGCGGCGTTGGCATGGACGGTCCCGCAGCCCTCGTGGCCGGTGTTGAGCGCGGCCAGCAGATGCACCACCTCGGGGCCGCGCACCTCGCCGACGACGAGCCGGTCGGGCCGCATCCGCAGTGCCTGGCGGACCAGATCCTCCAGCGTGACCAGTCCGGCGCCCTCCTGGTTGGCGGGTCTGCCCTCCAGCCGTACGACATGGGGGTGGTCGGGGCGCAGTTCCGCCGAGTCCTCGGCCAGCACGATCCGCTCGCCGGGTCCGACGAGGCCGAGCAGGGCGCTGAGCAGGGTGGTCTTGCCGCTGCCGGTGCCGCCGCTGATCAGGAAGGACAGCCTGGCCCGCAGCAGCGCGCGCAGGATCCGGTCGCCGCCGGGCGGGACCGTGCCGGCCGTCACCAGCTCGCCGAGGGTGAACGCGCGCGGGCGCACGACCCGCAGGGACAGACACGTACAGCCGACGGCCACCGGGGGCAGTACCGCGTGCAGCCGGGTGCCGTCGGGCAGGCGGGCGTCGACCCAGGGCCGGGCGTCGTCCAGGCGCCGCCCGGCGACCGCGGCCAGCCGCTGCGCGAGGCGCCGTACCGCCGCCGGGTCGGGGAAGGACACGGGCGTCAGCTCCAGACCGCCGCCGCGGTCCACCCAGACCCGGTCCGGCGCCGACACCAGGACGTCCGTCACCGAGGGGTCGGCGAGCAGCGGTTCCAGTGGGCCGCTGCCGATCAGCTCGGAGCGCAACTGCCGGGCCGCGCCGAGCACTTCGGCGTCGCCGAGCATCCGTCCCTGCTCGCGCAGGGCCTGCGCCACGCGCGCGGGCGTGGGTTCCGCGCCGCTCTCGGCGAGCCACTGCCGCACGCCGTCCAGCAGGGCGGGCCCCGGTCCCGTGCTCATGCCGCGCTCGCCTCGATCAGGGCGCGCTCCCAGAACCCCTTGCAGAAGCGGGCCAGCGGTCCGCGTCCGCCCGCCGCGGGCGGCGTCCTGCTCCCGTCGGGCCGTAGCAGTTGGGCTTCCACGGGCAGTTCCCCGGCGAGCGGCAGTCCGAGCAGCCGGGCCACCTCCCGGTCGTCGAGTCCGGGCGCGTACGGGCCACGGGCGGCGACCCGCAGGTCCCGGAGCATCATTCCCACGGCGGACGCCATTCGCGCGGCGGCGGCGACCGCGCGGAGTTCGCCGGGGACGACGAGCAGGCCGATGTCGACCTGGGCGAGGACCTCGGTGACTCCGGGGTCGATCCGCCGGGGCAGGTCGACGACGACGGTGCCGCCCCGGCGCCGGGCCGCGGCGAGCACCGCGCGGACGGCCTGCGGCGGGACGGCGACGCGGTCGCCGCGGTCCCAGCTGAGCACGCGCAGCGCGTGCAACTCGGGCAGGGACTCCTCCAGCGCGCCGGCCCCGAGCCGTCCGCGCGAGGCGGCGAACGCGGGCCAGCGCAGGCCCTCTGCGGTCTCGCCGCCGAGCAGGACGTCGAGTCCGCCGCCCAGCGGATCGGCGTCCACCAGGAGGGTGCGCAGCCCCTCGTGCGCGGAGGTGACGGCGAGGGCGCAGGCCAGGGTGGACGCGCCGGCCCCGCCCCGGCCGCCCATCACCCCGACGGTCAGGGCGGGCCTTCCGACGCCCTCGACGACGTCGGCGATCCGGTCGATGAGCCACTGCTCGCCGTCGGGCAGCACCAGGACATGGTCGGCGCCGATCCGGACGGCCCGCTCCCACACCCCGGGGTCGTCCTGGTCGCGCCCGACGAGGACGACGCCCCGTCGCCGGGGGGCGCCGCGCACCCGTGCGGCGGCGTCGTCGCCGACCAGGATCAGCGGCGCCGCCTCCCAGCCGTCCCTGCGCTGCGGCACGCCGTGGTGGACCTCGGGTGTGGCCCCGGCCGCGGCGCACAGGCGCAGCAGGTCGTCCAGGAGTTCGGCGTCCTCGGTGAGGATGAGTGGTCCGGCCCGGCGCCCCGGGCCGGGAGGCGGTGGATCGTGGGTGACGGTGGTGGACATGGGTGGGACTCCCCCTTCGCTGCTCGACTCGCGCGGCTCCTGAGGCGCCGCGATTCCCCGTGTGTGAAGAACCGGGGAACCGGGGCCTCCATTTGCGTGGCCGAAGGAAACCGGCCAAACGCGTCCGAGAAACGGATCCGATGGATGCGAACTCGCACCGATCCCGGCGCGTTGGAATGAGCGTGCAGCGATCCGGAAAATGATGTGGATCTTGGTCGAAAACTGTGGACAACTCGATGGTTGTGAATATCGCCGTCACCCATACCAGTGACCCCGTGCCACATCTCGTGGCGACTTCCACAGCGCAGCCTACGCGCTACACACAGTGACGGATCATGGACATGCAAAAGGGGCGGCCTCAGCCGCCCCGACACGGCACCCCGGCCGCGAGAAGAAAGGAAGGAGACGCGAAACGCCGTCTGGACATGCGACGACCCCCGCCGGGGGGGAGAGCGGGGGTCGTCCCCACGGCCGACTCGGGGGGGGAGGAGCCGGACCGGGTTAGCACGGTCGCGAACGATCCGTGACTTCCATGGTGTACCCGAGAGCCTTCTCAGGCAAACCCACGCGCCTCACCTTACGCCGAATGGGCTGCCCCTATGCTCAAGGGCGTGGAAAACCACTCCTTGCCCCGCACAGCGGCCTTCTTTGACCTGGACAAGACGGTCATTGCGAAGTCGAGCACACTCTCCTTCAGCAAGTCGTTCTACCAAGGCGGACTGATCAACCGCCGGGCCGTCTTGCGCACCGCATATGCCCAGTTCGTGCTGCTCGTCGGCGGCATGGACCACGACCAGATGGAACGCACCCGCGCCTACCTCTCCCAGTTGGTCCGCGGCTGGGACGTCCGGCAGGTCAGGGAGATCGTCGCCGAGACCCTGCACGACATCATCGACCCGCTGATCTACGACGAGGCCGCCTCCCTCATCGAGGACCATCACATCGCCGGCCGCGATGTGGTGATCGTGTCCACGTCGGGCGCGGAGGTGGTCGAGCCGATCGGCGAACTGCTCGGCGCGGACCGCGTGGTGGCCACCCGGATGGTGATCGGCGGCGACGGCCGCTTCACCGGCGAGGTCGAGTACTACGCCTACGGCCCCACCAAGGCCGAGGCGATCCGGCAGCTCGCCGCGTCCGAGGGCTACGACCTCTCCCGCTGCTTCGCCTACAGCGACTCGGCGACCGATCTGCCGATGCTGGAGGCGGTCGGTCACCCACATGCCGTGAATCCCGACCGCGCGCTGCGCCGCGAGGCCGTCGCGCGCGAGTGGCCGATTCTCGATTTCCACCGCCCGGTCCGCCTCAAGCAGCGGCTGCCCTCGTTCTCCGTACCGCCGCGCCCCGCCCTGGTGGCCGCGGCTGCCATAGGCGCCGCCGCGGCCACCGCCGGCCTGGTCTGGTACGCCAGCCGCCGCCGCGCGGCGGCCCCCCGATCCGTGGCCTGACCTGCCCTTTTCTCACCCGGCCAGCCATGCACCGGTCAAACAACCGCCCAGCACCGCCCCTGCGTCGGACATGCGCCGACCATGCACACACCATTACCGTCCCTTTGAACCTTTTTGAACCTAAAAGTAAAGAACCACGGCCAGCTCTTCCGCTCGCTGCGGCGCCGGAGTAGAAAGGACTCAACGGCCCGCGAGACCAAGGACATATCCGAGAGGATCGCCTTAATAACGCATTTGGCCCACGGACCGCGCAGGAGCACAGGGCACCCACGCGACGTCGACCCGTCGATTACGGGCCAGCCGCACCAGGTGACGGGCGAAGTACCCGACCTGATGGGCAATACATCGAGGACGCTTGGTAACCAGGTGCGAATGCCAGCGGCGGTACGAGACCTCGTACCGCCGCAACCCTGTACGGCACCCCCGATCGGCCTCCCGCGCGGAGGCCGATCTCATGGGCAGGGCCGTACCGCTTGCATAGGCGGGGTTTTTCCGCCCTCGTCCATAGGACTGCTTTTCACGCCGCCCCACGCTGCAACGCCTCGCACACCGCCGTCGACTCCCGTGCGCCCAGTTCGACCGCCCGCGCGCAGTGTGCGATCCAGGCCGCCATCCCTTCCGCCGTGCCGGACACATAGCCGTCGAGCGCGGCGAGATACGCCGTACGGCCCAACTCCGCGTGCCCGACCTCGGCGGGGCACACCGACTTCGGGTCCAGGCCGCTGCCGACCAGCACGATCCGCTCGGCGGCCCGCGCGATCAGCCCGTTGTACGAGGCGAAGGGCCGCAGGGCCAGCAGCTCACCATGGACGACGGCGGCGGTGACCGGCGCCGGGGCCGACCCGCCCGCGATGACCAGCTCGCTCAGCCCCTCCAGCCGCGCGGAGACCTCGTCGGCACCGGGCAGCGCCAGCTCGACCAGCGGCTCGTCGACGGACTCACCCACCAGGCGCGGGCGCCCCACCTCGTCGCCCTCGGTCGCGGCCGCGACCAGGTGCAGCCGGGCCAGTACCCGCAGCGGTGACTGACGCCAGATGGACAGCAGTTGCCCCGCCTCCGCGGTCAGCCGCAGCGCGGCGCCCATCACCCGCGCCTGACCGTCCACACCGAAATCGCTGCGCCGACGCACCTCTTCGAGCGCCCAGTCGGCACCCGAGAGCGCGGCCGAGCCCCGCGCCCCGCGCAGCGCGGCCTCGGAGGTGATCTCGTTGCTGCGCCGCCGCATCACCCGGTGCCGGTACACCCGGTCCACGGCCTTGCGTACGGACTCGACGGAGTCGGCCACGCCGGGCAGCGAGCCCAGGGCGGCGAGCGGGTCGCCGGTCGCACCAGTCGTACTCATGGGTACGACCCTACGCACCAGGGGCGCGCACCCCACGAAGGAGTGGTCTTCTTCACGTCCCCGGTCCCCGCACCCGCCGGGCACCACTACGCTTACTGAACATGAAAATTGCTTTCGTCGGGAAGGGCGGCAGTGGCAAGACCACCCTGTCGTCCCTGTTCATCCGTCATCTGGCCGCCACCGGCGCCCCTGTGGTCGCCGTCGACGCCGACATCAACCAGCACCTGGGCGCCGCTCTCGGCCTGGACGACGACCAGGCCGCCGCGCTGCCGGCCATGGGCGACCGGCTGCCGCTGATCAAGGACTACCTGCGCGGCAGCAACCCCCGCATCGGCTCCGCCCAGACCATGATCAAGACGACCCCGCCCGGTGAGGGCTCGCGGCTGCTGCGGCTGCGCGAGAACAACCCGGTCTACGACGCCTGTGCCCGGCAGGTGGAACTCGACGGCGGGGCCGTCCGTTTGATGGTCACGGGCCCCTTCACGGAAGCGGATCTGGGGGTCGCGTGCTACCACTCCAAGACGGGAGCGGTGGAGCTGTGCCTGAACCACCTGATCGACGGACGTGACGAGTACGTCGTGGTCGACATGACAGCGGGCTCGGACTCCTTCGCCTCCGGCATGTTCACCCGCTTCGACATCACGTTCCTCGTCGCCGAGCCGACCCGGAAGGGGGTCTCCGTCTATCGCCAGTACAAGGAGTACGCCCGCGACTTCGGCGTCACCCTGAAGGTCGTCGGCAACAAGGTGCAGGGTCAGGACGACCTCGACTTCCTCCGCGCCGAGGTCGGGGACGACCTGCTCGTCACGGTGGGGCACTCGGACTGGGTGCGCTCCATGGAGAAGGGCCACCCGCCCCGGTTCGAACTCCTGGAGGACCCCAACCGCCACGCCCTGGAGCGGCTGCGGACGGCCACCGACGCGACGTACGCGCTGCGCGACTGGGGGAACTACACCCGCCAGATGGTCCACTTCCATCTGAAGAACGCCCAGTCGTGGGGCAACGAACGCACCGGAGCCGACCTGGCGTCCCAGGTCGACCCCGGCTTCGTACTCGGCGAGAGCGTCGTCGCCACGGCCTGACACCGGACTCCGGCGGGACGACCAGCCTGGGGCGTTCCGCGACCGCGGTACACGGTCGCGGGGCGCCGGTGGACGGACGGGAAGGCCCGGCCCCCGGACTGCCCCTGGCCGTGAGGTGGGCTATGTGCGGTCCGCCGGCGCCCCCGGGACACCCTTGGGCGCCGGAGCCGGACCGGCCGAGAGGAAGGGCTCCCAGCCCTTGTCGGGGGCCTGGCCCACCTTCAGGGTGCGCAGTTTGGCGAGGGTCTTGGGGTCCTGGGCGTCGAGCCAGTCGGCGAGCTGACGGAACGACACGCAGCGCACCTCCGGCTTCGTGCACACCGCCTCGACGGTCTCCTCGATGGCCCGCATGTAGGTGCCGCCGTTCCAGGACTCGAAGTGGTTGCCGATGATGAGCGGCGCGCGGTTGCCGTTGTAGGCCCGCTCGAAGCCCTGGATCAGGCCGTCACGCATCTGGTCGCCCCAGTACTCGTACTGGGACGGGTCGCCCTGGGTGGTGGTGCCGGACTGGTTGACCATGAAGTTGTAGTCCATGGTGAGCTGCTCGTAGGTGTGTCCGGGGAAGGGGACGAGCTGCATGGACAGGTCCCACAGGCCCTCCTTCCTGCCGGGCCAGACCTGGTTGTTGACGCCGCTGGTGTCGTAGCGGAAGCCCAGCTCCGCGGCGGCCTTCGTGAAGTTCTTCTGGCCCTCCAGGCAGGGCGTGCGCGCGCCGATCAGCTCCCTGTCGTAGTCGAAGGGCAGCGGCGCGGCCTCGCGCAGCCCGGTGTTGGTCTTCCAGGACTTCACGAACTGCTTGGCCTGGGCGATCTCGTCCTTCCACTCCTCGACCGACCACTCGCCCACGCCGCCGCCCTCGCCGCAGAAGTGGCCGTTGAAGTGGGTGCCGATCTCATTGCCCTCAAGCCAGGCGCCACGCAACTGCTCGACAGTGTCGGCGATGCCTTCCGTGTCGTTGAAGCCGATGTCGGAGCGGCCCGGGGAGTGCTGCGGGGGCCGGTAGAGGTCGCGCTTTTCCTCCGGCAGCAGGTACACGCCGCTGAGGAAGTAGGTCATCGTGGCGTTGTTCTTCCGGGAGACCTCACGAAAGTGCGAGAAGAGCTGCTGGCTGTCCTCGCCGGCGCCGTCCCAGGAGAACACCACGAACTGCGGCGGCTTCTGGCCGGGCCCCAGGCGTTCGGGGCGGGACAGGTGCGGCTGGGCACCGGTGAACGCGGTGGAACCGTCGCCGATGAGCCGGACCGCGCTCTTGGGCGCCGGGGCGGGCTGGGCCTTGTGCGCTCCGGCCGCCCCCTCCCCGGCACCGGTGGAGCCGATGCCGCAGCCGGCGAGCGACGCGGCACAGACCGCGGCGACCACGGCGCCCGCGGCGATCCTCTGGGTGGCGGCCATGTCCGCCCACCTTCTTCCTTCTCTCGGGCCAACGCTGATGAGGGCGCCGTCAAGCTCGCATGGAACCGAGAAGGAATTAGTACGACAAGCCGACTGAATTATTGATTAGCTCATATAGGTGATGCGTTAGCCCATTTACCCCTTAAGTCCATGCTTGACCTTTACTCTGGATTACGATCCGTTTACCGAGCGTTGATTTCATCCCGCCGCTGCAAAGCCGTGCCTCACGGCCGCGACCCGACCCCCGCCCGAGCGGGGACCCCCTGTTCCGCGACCGCGCCGCCCCGGAGGAGACGGGACCGATGTCAGCCTTCCGTACACTTCCCCAGGCCCTGGAGACCGCACGGGTCAAGGGCACCCGCCTCGTCGACACCCACCGCTCGCGGCCGGTCCCGTCGCACAGCCCGCCCCCCGCCAAGGGCCGCCGCTTCCGCATCGCCGGCGCCGATGTGTCGGCCTCCCTGGCGGTGTTCCTGATCGCCCTGCCGCTGTCCCTGGGCATCGCCCTCGCCACCGGCGCCCCGCTCCAGGCCGGTCTGGTCGCCGCCGCCGTGGGCGGCCTGGTCGCCGGCCGGCTCGGCGGCTCCGCGCTCCAGGTCAGCGGCCCCGCCGCCGGGCTGACGGTGGTCACCGCCGAGCTGATCCACCGCTACGGATGGCGGACGACGTGCGCCATCACCGTCCTCGCCGGACTCGCCCAACTGGGCCTCGGCTGCCTGCGGGTGGCGCGCTCGGCGCTCGCCGTCAGCCCCGCGATCGTGCACGGCATGCTCGCCGGGATCGGCGTCACCATCGCCGTCGCCCAACTGCACATCGTCCTCGGCGGCACCCCGCAGAGCGCCGTCCTGGACAATCTGGCCGCCCTGCCCGCACAGCTCGCCCACCTGCACCCGGCCGCCGTCTCGATGAGCGCGCTCACCCTCGCCCTGCTGCTGCTCTGGCCCCGCGTCCCCGGTCCCACCGGACGGCTGCTGCGCAGAATCCCGGCCCCGCTCATCGCCGTCGCCGGGGCCACCGCGACGGCCTCGCTCGCCGGGATCGCCCTGCCCAAGGTGGAGCTGCCGTCCTGGCACAGCCACGCGCTGGCCGGGCTGCCCGAGGGCCCGGCGCTCGGTATCGCCACCGCGGTGCTCACCACCACGCTGGTGTGCAGCGTGCAGTCACTGCTCGGCGCGGTCGCCGTGGACAAGCTGGCCGCCGCCCGCCCCGGCCTGGCCGCCAAGGTCGGCCGCTCCAGCCTGGACCGTGAACTGCTCGGCCAGGGCGCCGCCAACATCGCCTCCGGGGCACTCGGCGGACTGCCCGTCGCCGGGGTCGCCGTGCGCAGTTCGGCGAATGTGAACGCGGGTGCCGTCAGCAGGAACTCCACGATGCTGCACGGCGTTCTCGTAGTAGTCGCCGCGCTGCTGATGGTCCCCATGCTGGAGCTGATCCCGCTCGCCTCGCTCGCCGCCCTGGTGATGGCGGTCGGCATCCAGATGGTGTCCCTGAACCACATCCGTACGGTGACCCGACACCGAGAAGTGCTGGTCTACGCGGTCACCACCCTCGGCGTGGTGCTCCTCGGCGTCCTGGAGGGCGTGACCCTGGGGATCGCCGTCGCCGTGGCCGTCGCCCTCAACCGCCTGGCCCGCACCCGCATCACCCACGACGACGCACCGGAAGGAGTCCATCGCATCCATGTCAGAGGCCAGTTGACGTTCCTCGCCGTGCCCCGGCTCAGCCGCGCCCTGCACCAGGTGCCGCACGGGGCCCATGTCGTCGTCGAGTTGGACGGCTCCTTCATGGACCACGCGGCGTTCGAGACCCTCCAGGACTGGCGCAACACCCACACCGCACAGGGCGGCACCGTCGAACTGTCCGGCCGCCGCGGCGGCACCCGCTTCACCGAACCCACCGTCACCCCACGGCTCGACCTGGACCAGCCCTCGTTCACACCGACCTCGTCGGGGGCGGAGTGCGGGGAGTGCGGGGAGGTCGGGGGTACGGGGGGCGCCTCGGGCGGCGGAGGGATCACGGGGGCGGGAGCGGTCATGGGAGCGACAGGGTTCGCCGGCAGGGGAATCGGGGTCGGCCGGGGAGGCGTGGCCGACGCGGTGGGGGTAGGGGGCTTGGCGGGATTCGCGGGGGCCAACGGTTCTGCCGGGGTCGATGGTTCTACGGGGATCTCGGGGGCCAACGGTTCTGCCAGGGCCGACGGTTCTACGGGGATCTCGGGGGCCACGGCGGTTACGGGGGCCGCCAGCCCCACGGGCCCCACAGGCCCCGCGGACGCGCCCATTACCGACTGCCGCTGCCGTCCGTGGACGCCATGGCGCAACCACCAGTGCGAGCCGTCGGAGTCACCGAAGGCACTGGAGGCGTTGGAAGCACTGGAGGCGTTGGAGCCCCCCATGCCGGACGCCCGGCCAGGGCACCCCACACCCAGGCACCCCATCCCCGAACCCGCCCTACCCGACGGCACCCCACCCGACCCCACCGCACCCAACTCCACCATCCCCCAAGCCACCGCACCGACCCTCACCTCCCCAGACCTCACCCCTCCGCACCCGACCAACCCCACCCCGACCACGCCCCCGCCCGGGCTGGGCGGCACCGGAGCGAGGCCGGACGGCACGGGAGCCAGGACAGACGCCACCCCAGCCGGGACCAACGGCACCGGACCCGGGACGGGCACCGGCACCGGGACGGACAAAGGGCCTGGCACCTGGACGAGCCACAGCACCGACGCCAAGACAGGCACCGGCACCGCCACCCGCGCCGTCAACGCCCGCGCGGCGAGCGGGCATCAGCTGGCCCGGGGGATCAGTGCGTTCCAGCGGAACACCGCGCCGCTGGTGCGGAGCGAGCTGGCCCGGTTGGCGCGGGAGGGGCAACGGCCGTCCCAGCTGTTCCTCACCTGCACCGACTCCCGGGTCGTCACCTCGATGATCACGTCCAGTGGTCCGGGTGATCTGTTCGTGGTGCGCAACATGGGCAATCTGGTGCCGCTGCCCGGCGCGGAGAGCGGGGACGACTCGGTGGCGGCGGCGATCGAGTACGGGGTGGATGTGCTGAAGGTGCGGTCGATCACGGTGTGCGGGCACTCGGGGTGCAGTGCGATGCAGGCGCTGTTCCACACCGAGCCCGGCGGGGCGCGGACGCCGTTCAGGCGGTGGCTGCGGCACGGGCTGCCCAGCCTGGAGCGGATGGCCGACGCGGATCGCCCCTGGCCGAGGCTGGCCGGGCGCCGCCCCGTGGACTCGATCGAGCAACTGAGCCTGACCAATGTGGTGCAGCAGCTGGAGCATCTGCGCGCCCACGAGTCGGTGGCCCAGGCCCTGCGCGAGGGGGCGCTGGAGCTGCACGGCATGTACTTCCACGTGGGCGAGGCGCAGGCGTATCTGCTCACCGAGCAGGGCGAGGACCGGGTGTTCGACGACGTACAAGGGGCGGAGGAACTGCCCAGCCGGGCGTGAGGGGCGCGGGGGCCGGCCGGGCGCGGTGCCGTCGTTCCCACGCGACACCCCGCCCGACCCAACGCCCTCACCCCTCACCCCTCACCCGCCTCCCGCCTCCCGCCTCCCGCCTCCCGCACCAGCAACGGCCCCCCTCCCCACCACCGGCACCGGCACCGGCACTCACCCCCACGCCCGCAGCGCCCAGCCCCAGCCCCAGCCCCCAATGGCGTGTGACATGGAAGACACGGCCTGAACCTGGCGAGGATGGTGTCCGTGGGAAGGATGGGAGCCGTGAACTCTTAGTACGACGTGTCCCATGCCGACGGGAAAGGCCGGGAGGGACCGGTTCGGGTGACCCCGGAGCGCCCCCTCCTCACAGGTCTAAACCAATTTCCCGTCGGCCCTTGTCATCGGCCCCCCGCTTCTGGTGAGCTGTGGCCTGGGACACAACGGACACCCTTGGAAAGGGAGATGTCGTGAGCAACGAAAGCCTGGCCAACCTGCTCAAGGAAGAACGCAGGTTCGCACCCCCCGCCGACCTGGCTGCCAACGCCAACGTCACGGCGGAGGCGTATGAGCAGGCCAAGGCTGACAGGCTCGGCTTCTGGGCCGCGCAGGCCCGCCGGCTGACCTGGGCCAAGGAGCCGACCGAGACGCTGGACTGGTCGAACCCGCCGTTCGCCAAATGGTTCAAGGACGGCACGCTCAATGTGGCGTACAACTGTGTGGACCGGCATGTGGAGGCCGGGCTCGGCGAGCGGGTCGCCATCCACTTCGAGGGCGAGCCCGGAGACAGCCGCGCGATCACCTACGCGCAGCTCAAGGACGAGGTGTCCAAGGCCGCGAACGCGCTGCTGGAGCTGGGCGTCGCCAAGGGCGACCGGGTCGCGATCTACATGCCGATGATTCCCGAGACGGCGGTCGCGATGCTCGCGTGCGCCCGGATCGGCGCCGCGCACTCCGTGGTGTTCGGCGGTTTCTCCGCCGACGCGCTGGCGACCCGGATCCAGGACGCCGACGCCAAGGTGGTCATCACCTCCGACGGCGGCTACCGCCGGGGCAAGCCGTCCGCGCTGAAGCCGGCCGTGGACGACGCGGTCGTCAAGGCGGGCAATGTCGAGCATGTGCTCGTCGTGCGCCGCACCGGGCAGGACATCGCCTGGGACGACACGCGGGACACCTGGTGGCACGAGATCGTCGAGCGGCAGCCGGCCGAGCACACGCCCGAGGCGTTCGAGGCCGAGCACCCGCTGTTCATCCTCTACACCTCGGGTACGACGGGTAAGCCCAAGGGCATCCTGCACACCTCCGGCGGCTATCTCACCCAGGCGTCGTACACCCACCACGCGGTGTTCGACCTCAAGCCGGAGACCGACGTCTACTGGTGCACGGCCGACGTCGGCTGGGTCACCGGGCACTCGTACATCGTCTACGGGCCGCTCTCCAACGGCGCCACGCAGGTGATGTACGAAGGCACGCCCGACACGCCGCACCAGGGGCGATTCTGGGAGATCGTGCAGAAGTACGGGGTGACGATCCTGTACACGGCGCCGACGGCGATCCGTACGTTCATGAAGTGGGGCGACGACATCCCCGCGAAGTTCGATCTGAGCAGCCTGCGGGTGCTGGGCTCGGTCGGCGAACCGATCAACCCCGAGGCGTGGATCTGGTACCGCAAGCACATCGGCGGCGACCGCACGCCGATCGTGGACACCTGGTGGCAGACCGAGACCGGCGCGATGATGATCTCCCCGCTGCCGGGCGTCACCGAGACCAAGCCGGGCTCCGCGCAGCGCGCGCTGCCCGGAATCTCCGCGACGGTCGTCGACGACGAGGCGGGCGAGGTGCCGAACGGCGGTGGCGGCTATCTGGTCCTGACCGAGCCGTGGCCGTCGATGCTGCGCACCATCTGGGGCGACGACCAGCGGTTCCTCGACACGTACTGGTCGCGCTTCGAGGGCAAGTACTTCGCCGGTGACGGGGCGAAGAAGGACGACGACGGGGACATCTGGCTGCTCGGCCGGGTCGACGACGTGATGCTGGTGTCCGGCCACAACATCTCCACCACGGAGGTGGAGTCGGCGCTCGTCTCGCACCCCTCGGTCGCCGAGGCGGCGGTCGTCGGCGCGACGGACGAGACGACCGGTCAGGCGATCGTCGCGTTCGTCATCCTGCGCGGCACGGCCTCCGAGGACGAGGGCCTGGTCAGCGACTTGCGCAACCACGTGGGTGCCACGCTCGGCCCGATCGCCAAGCCGAAGCGGATCCTGCCCGTGGCCGAGCTGCCCAAGACCCGCTCCGGCAAGATCATGCGCCGGCTGCTGCGCGATGTGGCCGAGAACCGGCAGATCGGCGATGTCACCACGCTCGCCGACTCCGCGGTCATGAACCTCATCCAGGCCCAGCTCCCGGCGGCGCCGAGCGAGGACTGACCAGCGGCGACCCGCCCGGCAGCGCGAAGGGGCACCCCGTACGGGGTGCCCCTTTCCCGTTTCCGCGCCCCCCACCCCGTACGGTTAAAATAAGAATCGCGTCAACATCGCGACAAGATCGCGGATGCGTGACGTGAAGAACCGCGTGAAGATCGACAAAAGGTGTGCCGGGAAGTCTGGTCGGCAAGTGTCCCGTGCTGCTCACCGACCGGAGGTCTCACCGTGTCCGCGCCCTCGCGCCGCAAGGAAAACGCCCAGCAGAACGCCGGCCCCCGCAAGGTGCTGGGACGGCTGTCGCTGCCCGAGCGGAACTTCGTCGCCGAGGCCCTGCGCACCGAGACCGTCGGCGGGGTGCTGCTGCTGATCGCCGCCGTGGTCGCGCTGATCTGGGCGAATGTGCCCGCGTTCGGCGACAGCTACGCGAGCGTCTCGGACTTCCACCTCGGCCCGGCCGCCCTCGGCCTCGATCTCTCCCTCGCGCACTGGGCCGCCGACGGGCTGCTCGCGATCTTCTTCTTCGTGGCCGGTATCGAACTCAAGCGCGAACTCGTCGCCGGTGATCTCCGCGACCCCAAGGCCGCCGCGCTGCCCGTGGTCGCCGCCCTGTGCGGCATGGCCGTACCGGCGCTGGTCTACACGCTCACCAATGTGGCCGGCGGCGGCGCGCTCTCGGGCTGGGCCGTGCCCACCGCCACCGACATCGCGTTCGCGCTCGCCGTGCTCGCGGTCATCGGTACGTCGCTGCCCAGCGCCCTGCGCGCGTTCCTGCTGACCCTCGCCGTGGTGGACGACCTGTTCGCCATCCTGATCATCGCGGTCTTCTTCACCGACCAACTGAACTTCGCCGCCCTCGGCGGTGCCGTGGCCGGCTTGGTCGTCTTCTGGGTGCTGCTGCGCAAGGGCGTACGCGGCTGGTACGTCTACGTGCCGCTCGCACTGGTGATCTGGGCGCTGATGTACAACAGCGGCATCCACGCCACCATCGCGGGTGTCGCCATGGGCCTGATGCTGCGCTGCACCACCCACGACGACGAGCAGCACTCCCCCGGCGAGCACATCGAACATCTCGTACGACCGCTGTCGGCGGGCTTCGCGGTGCCGATGTTCGCCCTGTTCAGCGCGGGCGTGGTGGTGTCCGGCGGCGCGCTGCGCGATGTCTTCACCCAGCCCGAGACGCTCGGCGTGGTCCTCGGTCTGGTGGTCGGCAAGACGGTCGGCATCTTCGGCGGCACCTGGCTGACCGCCCGCTTCACCCGCGCCTCGCTCAGCGACGACCTGGCCTGGGCGGATGTCTTCGCGGTCGCCTCCCTCGCCGGTATCGGCTTCACCGTCTCGCTGCTGATCGGCGAACTCGCGTTCGACGGCGATGCCGCCCTGACCGGCGGGATCAAGGCCGCGGTGCTCATCGGCTCGCTCATCGCCGCCGTCCTCGCGACCGTGCTGCTGAAGATACGGAACGCCAAGTACCGGCGGATGGTCGAGGCCGAGGACCGCGACGACGACCTCGACGGCATCCCCGACATCTATGAGGAGCACGACCCGGCGTACCACTTGCGGATGGCGCGGATCTACGAGCGCAAGGCCGCCGAACACCGCCGGATCGCCGAGGAACGGGCCGCCGAGGCGCGCCACGCGCTCGCCGAAGTGCCGGGCGGGGCGGGCGAGGAGAACGACGGTCCGGCATGATCTGACGAGACGGTACAAAAGAGCGGGACCGTATGCGCCGAAATCTACGCGGAGCCGTAGCCACCAGGACGCGCGGAACGGGACCGTACGCACACGAGGGAGACCGCGATGAGCGCACCCGACGGCAGCCCGGTCGGCGCGGAACGCAGCGTCGGACAGCTGTTCGCCTCGGCGACCAGCGACATGTCGGCGCTGGTGCACGACGAGATCGCGCTGGCCAAGGCGCAGCTCAAGCAGGATGTCAAGCGGGGCGCGATGAGCGGGGGCGCGTTCAGCGTGGCCGCCGTGGTGCTGCTGTTCTCCCTGCCGATGCTGAACTTCGCCCTGGCGTACGGCATCCGCACCTGGACCGGCTGGAACCTGGCGATCTGCTTCGTGCTGTCCTTCGCGGCGAATGTCCTGGTCGCGCTGATCCTGGCCCTGATCGGCCTGTTCTTCGCGAACAAGGCCAAGAAGGGCAGGGGCCCGCAGAAGGTCGCCGCGTCGGTGAAGGAGAGCGCGGGCGTGCTCCAGAACGCCAAGCCGCACCCGCGGCCCGAGCTGGTGGAGGACCGGCCCGTCCTGCCCGGGGAGCGGGTCCCCGAGGCCATCGAGGCCGGGGCGCGTACGTCATCATGACGGACCCCGCCACTCCATCGGCGCATCCCGCCTCGGTCGTACGGCTCCCCCTGCCCGGCGGGCAGGCGGTGACGCACCGTGATGTGGCTGCCAATGGCGCCCGTTTCCACATCGCGGAACTCGGCGAGGGGCCGCTGGTCATGCTGGTGCACGGCTTCCCCCAGTTCTGGTGGACCTGGCGGCATCAGCTGGTCACGCTCGCCGACGCCGGTTTCCGGGCCGTCGCCATGGATCTGCGCGGTGTCGGTGGCAGCGACCGCACCCCGCGCGGCTACGACCCGGCCAACCTCGCCCTCGACATCACCGGTGTGATCCGCTCCCTCGGTGAGCCGGACGCCGCGCTGGTCGGCCATGACCTGGGCGGCTATCTGGCGTGGACGGCCGCGGTGATGCGCCCGAAGCTGGTACGGCGGCTGGTGGTCTCCTCGATGCCGCACCCCCGGCGCTGGCGTTCGGCGATGCTCTCCGACGCCCGGCAGACCGCCGCCAGCTCCTTCATCTGGGGGTTCCAGCGGCCCTGGATCCCCGAGCGGCAACTGGTCGCGGACGACGCCGCGCTGGTGGGGCGGCTGATCCGGGACTGGTCCGGGCCGCGGCTGCCGGACGACGAGGCGGTGGAGTCGTACCGGCGGGCGATGTGCATCCCGTCCACCGCGCACTGCTCGATCGAGCCGTACCGCTGGATGGTGCGCTCGCTGGCCCGGCCCGACGGCATCCAGTTCAACCGGCGGATGAAGCGGCCGGTGCGGGTGCCGACGCTGCATCTGCACGGCTCGCTGGACCCCGTGACGCGTACGCGCAGCGCCGCCGGGTCCGGACAGTACGTGGAAGCGCCGTACCGGTGGCGGCTGTTCGACGGTCTGGGGCACTTCCCGCACGAGGAGGACCCGGCGGCGTTCTCGGGTGAGCTGGTGAACTGGCTGCGGGATCCGGAGCCGGATCGGTGACGGCGGCTCCGCCGGTTGGGGGGATTTCGAGCCAGCCGGGGGCTTGTCGGACCGGCCGGGGCTTCGCGGACCGGGGGCTTGTGGACTGGCTGGGGCCTCACGGACCAGGGGCCTGTGGACTGGCCGGGGCTTCGCAGACCGAGGCTCGCGGACTCGCCCGGGGTCCCCTGGAGTGAGCCCTCGGCAGCCGAAGGCTCTGGCGGCTGCGGGCTTCGCGGACTCCGGGCTTCGCCCGGCCGAAGGCTCCGGCAGCCGAGGCTGTGACGTCGACCTCGGCGGCTGACCTGTGACGCCCGCTTGGGCTTCGCCGGCCGAAGGCTCCTGTGGCTGGGCGCGTCGCCCGCCGGGAGGGGCGATGCCGGGCGGCCTGTCCGGCGGGACCGGTCGGCGTGACCGGTCGATGTGAGTGACCGGTGGTCAATCCTGGCCGTCTGGCCGAATGACCGCGACCCCGCTCGGTGAGCGAGCCCTCGCGCCCGGTATCCGGACTTGAACACCTGTACTACGAACGGCCACTTGCCCGACGCATAGGCCAATTGAGGGGCCTTGGCGGGGTTATCGACCTTGGGGCAGGGGCACACGTCCCGGTATGGGCTGGACGCACGATTACAGTGACGCCGCACGTGACCGCCGTTCATCGGGCGGTCCGACTTCCCACCAGCGGAGTGCTCCGCAACTCCAGGGCACGGACCCGCGGGTGGGCATTCCACGCATCCTGCGCCGCCGGGCCCGCTGGGTCTCCGTACGGCTGCGTCACCCACGCGGCTGACGCACCGCCGCACCCTTCACCTCACAGCGCGCAGCTGTCGCTGTCCACCTGCTGGTTCGCGGTGCGTCCCTTGGCGATGTCCTCGCTGATCTCGTCCACGGTGAGCGCGTACCCCGTCTCGGCGTCGTCCAGCGACTTGGCGAAGACCACGCCGTAGACCTCGCCCTCGGGGGTGAGCAGCGGACCGCCGGAGTTGCCCTGGCGGACGGTCGCGTACAGCGAGTACACGTCACGGTGGACGGTGCCACGGTGGTAGATGTCCGGGCCGTTGGCCGGGATCCGGCCGCGCACCCGGGCCGCGCGCACGTCGTACGCCCCGTTCTCCGGGAACCCGGCGACGATCGCGCCGTCGCCGCTCTCGGCGTCGGTGGACGTGAACTTCAGGGCGGGCGCGTCGAGGTCGGGGACGTCGAGGACGGCGATGTCGCGCTGCCAGTCGTAGAGCACGACCGTCGCGTCGTAGCGCCGGCCCTCGCCGCCTATCTGGACGGTGGGCTCGTCGACGCCGCCGACGACATGCGCGTTGGTCATCACGCGGCGGTCGGCGAAGACGAAGCCGGTGCCCTCCAGGACCTTGCCGCAGCTCTGCGCGGTGCCCATCACCTTGACGATGGACTGCTTCGCGCGCGTGGCGACCTCGCTGCTGGCCAGCGCCGGGTCGGGCGGCTGGACGTCGGTGATCGGCTCGTTGGAGAACGGACTGAAGACCTGCGGGAAGCCGTTCTGCGCGAGGACGGAGGAGAAATCGGCGAACCAGGTGTCGGCCTGCTGGGGCAGCGCGCGCGAGACCCCGAGCAGCACCTTGGAGCTGCGCACCTCCTTGCCCAGCGTGGGCAGGGTGGTACCGGCCAGCGCGGAGCCGATCAGCCAGGCCACCAGCAGCATCGCCACGACATTGACCAGGGCGCCGCCAGTGGCGTCCAGCGCGCGGGCCGGGGACCAGGTGATGTACCGGCGCAGCTTGTTGCCGAGATGGGTGGTCAGGGCCTGTCCGATCGAGGCACAGACGATCACCACGATGACCGCGACCACGGCGGCGGTCGTACTCACCTGCGTGTTGTCGGTGAGCGCGTCCCAGATCACCGGGAGGGCGTAGACAGCGACGAGACCGCCACCGAGGAAGCCGATCACCGACAGGATGCCGACGACGAAGCCCTGTCGATAGCCGACGATCGCGAACCAGACGGCAGCGACCAGCAACAGGATGTCCAGCACATTCACCGTTTTCGGCCTCGCCTCGTCATTCTCCGGTCACGGGGACCCGCCACAGGGCCGGACCCCGCCCGGCGCGCGAGGGCGCGCGGACATGGCCTTTCCCGGCGGAACACAGCACGGCGACCACCCTGTCATGACCGCCAGTCGAGCGGGACCTGCTTGTCCTGGTCCCAGGGCCGCTCCCAGCCCGAGTAGTGGAGCAGGCGGTCGATGATGCCCGCCGTAAAGCCCCACACGAGGGCGGAGTTGACCAGAAATGCCGGGCCCTTGTGGCCTCTGGGGTGGATGGCCATGGCGCGGTTCGCGGGGTCCGTGAGATCCGCCACGGGCACGGTGAAGACCCGCGCGGTCTCGTTCGGATCCACCACGCCGACCGGTGTCGGCTCGCGCCACCAGCCGAGCACCGGGCTGACGACGAACCCGCTGACCGGGATGTACAGCCTGGGCAGCACGCCGAAGAGCTGGACCCCGGCCGGATCGAGCCCGGTCTCCTCCTCGGCCTCCCGCAGCGCCGCCCGCAGCGGCCCGTCACCCTGCGGATCGCCGTCCTCCGGATCCAGGGATCCGCCGGGGAAGGCCGGCTGCCCCGCGTGCTCGCGCAGGGAGGTGGCCCGCTCCATCAGCAGCAGCTCGGGCCCCCGCCGCCCGTCCCCGAAGAGGATGAGCACGGCGGACTGCCGCCCGCCCCCGTCCTCCGGCGGCAGAAACCGGCTGAGCTGCGGCGGCTCGACCGTCTCCGCGGCATGCACCACCGGATCCAGCCACCCTGGCAGCCCGTCCTTGCTGACCATCACCGGCCCGCCCTGCGTGTCGCTGGCGCGCATCATCACCACCCCCGTCGTTCTGTGAGATCCAACGCCCCGGGCTTCCGAGATCGTTCCGGACGGGGTGGGGGCGTAGGGGGTGGAGTGAGGCGCGAGGTGTCACCGGGACGGCGCGCGCGGTGGGCCATGTGCGCCGGCGTGAGGAGCGGGAGGGAGTGCGCGGGCGCGCGGAGGCGATGGGCGCGCTCCGGGGTGGGCGCGGCCCGGTCCGGGTACCGCCCCCGCGCCCGGTGTCCGTCCGGCGGGCGGTGACCGGTCATCCCGCCCCCAGCGGCGGGGCGGGCCTGCCGCCCGCGTCCAGGTAGGACTGCGGCGGATTGAGGCGCTGGCCGGGGAAGCCGCCCTTCTCGTACTTGAGGAGCTTCTGGGCCTTCTCCGGGTCCGTCTCGCCCTCGCCGTACGCCGGGCAGAGCGGGGCGATGGGGCAGGCGCCGCAGGCGGGCTTGCGGGCGTGGCAGATGCGGCGGCCGTGGAAGATCACGTGATGCGAGAGCATCGTCCACTCGCTCTTGGGGAACAGCGCCCCGACCGCCGCCTCGATCTTGTCGGGGTCGGTCTCCTCGGTCCACCGCCAGCGCCGTACCAGCCGCTGGAAGTGTGTGTCGACGGTGATGCCGGGGCGGCCGAAGGCGTTGCCGAGCACCACGAACGCCGTTTTGCGGCCCACGCCGGGCAGGGTGACCAGGTCTTCCAGCCGGCCGGGCACCTCGCCGCCGAACTTCTCGGTCAGGCCCTTCGACAGCCCTATCACCGACTTGGTCTTGGCCCGGAAGAAGCCGGTCGGGCGGAGGATCTCCTCGACCTCCTCCGGGTTGGCGGCGGAGAGGTCCTCGGGCGTGGGGTACTTGGCGAAGAGCGCCGGAGTCGTCTGGTTGACGCGCAGGTCGGTGGTCTGGGCGGAGAGCACCGTGGCGACGAGGAGCTGGAAGGGGTTCTCGAAGTCCAGCTCGGGGTGGGCGTACGGATAGACCTCGGCCAGCTCCCGGTCGATCCGGCGGGCGCGGCGGACCAGCGCGGTGCGCGATTCGGACTTTGTGGTGGCTGGTTTCTTGGCCGGGGGTGGGGTGGTGGTTTCTTTGGCGGCGGCGACCGCGGTGGTCTTGGCGGCGGCTTTCTTCCCGACGGCTGGTTTCCGGGCGGCTGTCTTCCCAGGGGCTGTCTTTCCGCGCGCCGTCTTTCCGGCGGCCTTCTCGGCGACCGCCGCTTTCGCCGCCGTGGTCTTCGCCGGGGGCGGCGTCTTCGCTGAGGCCGTGGCCTTCGCCGGTGCCGTCACCTTCCTCACCACCGGTTTCTTCACGGGTGGTGACTCTTTCCCGCCAGCCTCTTTCGCCCCTTTGTCCGTTTTCACTCCACCCTCGGACTCCTGTTCGCCCACAGCGGAATCACGCCCTGCTGCCACTCGTCCAGCCCCCTCGGCCTGCGCTCTCACCGGCGATTTGGACACCCGGCCAGCCTACGACCCGGCACCGACATCCGCCCCGGACCTCAAAGATCGGCCCCCAATTGGACCCCTGCCGCTTACCAGGGCACACCAGTACGGCATCCTTGTGACAGATCACACTGTTTGGACCGTCCGGCAAAATGGGGACCACGGACCCCTGATACACGGGGAAAGATCCCCTGAGCAGGTCGACAAGGAGACAACTCGTGGACGACGTTCTGCGGCGCAATCCGCTCTTCGCGGCTCTTGACGACGAGCAGGCCGCTGAGCTGCGTGCCTCCATGAGCGAGGTGACCCTCGCGCGGGGCGACTCGCTGTTCCACGAGGGCGACCCCGGCGACCGGCTGTACGTGGTCACCGAGGGCAAGGTCAAGCTGCACCGCACCTCCCCCGACGGCCGGGAGAACATGCTCGCCGTCGTCGGCCCCGGCGAGCTGATCGGCGAGCTGTCGCTGTTCGACCCGGGCCCGCGCACGGCAACCGCCACCGCGCTGACCGAGGTCAAGCTGCTCGGTCTGGGCCACGGCGACCTCCAGCCCTGGCTCAACGCGCGTCCCGAGGTCGCCGCCGCACTGCTGCGGGCCGTCGCCCGCCGACTGCGCAAGACCAACGACGCCATGTCCGACCTGGTCTTCTCGGACGTCCCGGGCCGGGTCGCGCGCGCCCTGCTGGACCTCTCCCGCCGCTTCGGCGTGCAGTCCGAGGAAGGCATCCATGTCGTCCACGACCTCACACAGGAGGAGCTGGCCCAGCTGGTCGGCGCGTCCCGCGAGACGGTCAACAAGGCCCTCGCCGACTTCGCCCAGCGCGGGTGGCTCCGCCTGGAGGCGCGTGCGGTGATCCTGCTGGACGTCGAGCGCCTCGCGAAGCGCTCACGCTGACGCCCCGGACGCCCTGAAGGCACCCAGCTCCCCGAGGACCTCTCTCGGGGAGCGCGCACCGGAGACCTCCGGTGGGGCTCCTGAGGGGATCCCTGAGGGCTCCCGAAAATGACGGGCCCCATGCGGGCGTCTCCGCCACAGTGGCCACATGCCCGGACACTCACCCCCGCCCCCGCCCGGCCCCAGAGGACTCGACCCGCAGGGCTACATCGCCCCTGAGGGCTCCCTCGCGCGCGTAGCGCCCCCTTTCCGTCCCGTTGTCGCCGCCGCGCGCGAGCGGCTCCCGCTCGTCCTCGGCGAGCGGCTCAGCAGCGCGTACGTGTACGGATCGCTTCCGCGCGGCACCGCGCGGGTCGGCCACAGCGATCTCGACCTGCTGATCGCCCTGCGCGCGGAGCCCACCGACGCCGACCGCGCGGACGCACGTGCGCTGGACGAGGCGCTCGACAGGGAGTTCCCGCAGATCGACGGCGCCGCGACCCTCGTGGTCGGCCGGGAGCAGGTGCTGAGCGAGCTGGAGCGGCACGACCTGGGATGGTTCATCGCGTGTCTGTGCACGCACCTGCTCGGCGAGGATCTCGCCGCCCGGCTGCCGCGCTACCGGCCCGACTCGCTGCTCGCCCGTGAGACCAACGGCGATCTCGCCCTGCTGCTGCCCCGCTGGCGAGAGCGGATCGCCGCCGCGGACGGCTCGGAGAGGGCTTTGCGGCCCCTCGTGCGGTACATGTCCCGGCATCTGGTGCGCACCGGCTTCACGCTCGTCATGCCCCGCTGGCACGGCTGGACCAGCGATCTGCGCGAGATGGCCGACGCCTTCGGCGCCTACTACCCCTCCCGCGCGCGGCAGATGCGGACGGCGGCCCTGCTGGGCCACGCCCCGCGCGGGGACGCGGCCGTACTGCGCGCCTATGCCGACGACCTCGGACCGTGGCTCGCCGACGAGTACGCGCGCGTGCACGGCGTCAAGGCGCCCAGGCCCGCCTAGGCACGCGCCGGGCCACGCCGCATGGGCCTTGCCGCCTGCCGTCAGATGAGCCCGTGCTCCGTCAGATACTCCAGCTGCGCCCGTACGGACAGCTCCGCCGCGGGCCACAAGGAGCGGTCCACGTCGGCGTACACATGGGCGACGATCTCGGGGACGCCGCGATAGCCGTCCTCCACGGCCGTCTCGACCTGGGCGAGGCGGTGGGCTCGGTGGGCGAGGTAGTACTCCACGGCGCCCTGCGCGTCCTCCAGGACCGGTCCGTGGCCCGGC
Organism: Streptomyces sp. NPDC056734; assembly: GCF_042790455.1. Classification (NCBI taxonomy): domain Bacteria; kingdom Bacillati; phylum Actinomycetota; class Actinomycetes; order Kitasatosporales; family Streptomycetaceae; genus Streptomyces; species Streptomyces sp. NPDC056734. The sequence continues at coordinate 348,964 of NZ_JBHTZD010000006.1, read as the reverse complement.
AGGACGGTGTGGACGCCGTCGTCCACGGTGAGGGACCGCAGCCGCCGCAGCGAGTCCAGATAGTCGCCCAGGCGGCCGTCGGGGTGCGCCACGACCGTCGTACCGCGCCCCAGGATGGTGTCTCCCGTGAGGACCGCCCGGTCGGCGGGGAGATGGAAGCTCAGGGAGTCCGCGGTGTGGCCGGGGGTCGGTACGACCCGCAGCTCCAGGCCGCCGACGGCGACCACGTCCCCGGCGCCCAGGCCCTCGTCGCCCAGGCGCAGGGCCGGGTCCAGCGCGCGTACCGGGCTCGACGTCAGCTCGGCGAAGCGCGCGGCGCCCTCGGCGTGGTCGGGGTGGCCGTGGGTGAGGAGGGTGAGCGCGACACGCCGGCCCGTCTGCTCGGCGGTGGCGATGACGTGGCGCAGGTGGGCGTCGTCCAGGGGGCCCGGGTCGATCACGACCGCCAGGTCCGAGTCCGGCTCGGCGAGGATCCAGGTGTTGGTGCCGTCCAGGGTCATCGCGGACGCGTTGGGCGCGAGGACATTGACGGCCCGCGCGGTGGCCGGTCCGGAGAGGACCCCTCCGCGCGGCTGGCCGGGAAGGGCGCCGGCGTCCGTCATGCGGGGGCTCCACCGGTCGGGATGTGCAGGGTGAACTCGGTGTGTCCGGGCCAGGACAGCACGATCTCGCCGCCCACCAGACGGCCCTTGGCCAGCACAGGCGTCAGGTCCCGGCCGGGCGCGGCGGCCAGCACGTCGGCGGCCGAGCCGTACACGGCCAGCCGGCGCAGTGCCGCGATGGTGGGCGGCATCATCAGCAGTTCGCCCTTGTCGTACCCGGCGGCGGCCTCCGCGGGCCGGATCCACACCGTGCGGTCGGCCTCGGTGGAGGCGTTGCGGGTGCGCTGCCCGGCGGGCAGGGCGGCGACGAAGAACCAGGTGTCGTACCGGCGGGTCTCGAACTCGGGCGTGATCCAGCGCGCCCACGCGGACAGCAGGTCGGAGCGGAGCACCAGGCCGCGGCGGTCCAGGAACTGGGCGAAGGACTCCTCACGCGCGACGAGCGCCGCGCGGTCCGCCTCCCAGGCGTCGCCCGTGGTGTCGCCCACGACCGACTGGGGGTCCTGCCCGGCGAGGAGCACGCCCGCCTCCTCGTACGTCTCCCGTACGGCCGCGCAGACGATCGCCTGGGCCTGCCGCTCGTCGACACCGAGGCGTTGGGCCCACCACGCGCGCGTGGGGCCCGCCCAGCGGATGTGGTGGTCGTCGTCGCGCGGGTCGACGCCGCCGCCCGGATACGCGTACGCGCCTCCGGCGAAGGCCATGGAGGCGCGTCTGCGCAGCATGTGGACGACGGGGCCGGCGGCGGTGTCCTTCAGGAGCATCACCGTGGCCGCCGCCCTGGGGACGACCGGGGTGAGAGCGCCCTCGGTGAGGGCGCGGATCCGGGCCGGCCAGTCCGCTGGGTACCACTGCCCTTGAGCCATGGGCGGAGGCTATCCGGTGGGGCGCGGATGTTCGAGAGGCGGCGATCACCCGCGCGGGGTCCTCCCGGAGGGGAGGGGGTCCCCGCAGCGGGGCGGAACGGTTCAGTCCGCGGTCAGCTCGACCTGCACCTCGACCTCGACCGGCGCGTCCAGCGGCAGCACCGCCACGCCCACGGCACTGCGCGCGTGCACGCCCTTGTCGCCGAGCACCGCGCCGAGCAGTTCGCTGGCGCCGTTGAGCACAGCGGGCTGGCCGGTGAAGTCGGACGCCGAGGCGACGTACCCGACGACCTTCACCACGCGCGCGATGCGGTCCAGATCACCGGCGACGGACTTCACGGCCGCGAGCGCGTTCAGCGCGCAGATGCGGGCCAGCTCCTTGGCCTCCTCCGGGGTGACCTCCGCGCCCACCTTGCCGGTGACCGGCAGCTTGCCGTCCACCATGGGCAGCTGGCCCGCCGTGTGGACGTACGGTCCCGTCCGCACGGCCGGCTGGTACGCGGCCAGCGGCGGCACCACCTGCGGCAGCGTCAGGCCCAGCTCGGCGAGTCGCGCCTCGACCGCGCTCACACCTGCGTCCGCGCTCACGCCTGCCTCTCCCGCTTCAGGTAGGCCACCAGCTGCTCGGGGTTGGGGCCGGGCACCACCTGCACCAGCTCCCAGCCGTCCTCGCCCCAGGTGTCGAGGATCTGCTTGGTGGCATGGACGAGCAGCGGCACGGTTGCGTATTCCCACTTGGTCATGGGGCGACTGTAGCCGCTGGGGACGGGGGCGTTTCGGGGGCCGGGGAGGGGAGGCTTCAGCGGCCGGGGGCGGGTCGGCCGCTCCAAGGGGCGGGTCGCTTCAGGGGGCAGGTCGCTTCAGGGGGCCGAGGGCGGGTGGCGTCAGAGGCCGGGGGCGGATCGCTCCGGAGGGCAGGTCGCTTCAGCGGCCGGAGCGGCGGCCCCTCCGACCGGGACCCGGCCGTGGACCTGGGTGTGGACCTGGATGTGGACCCGGGTGCGCGCCCGGCTGTGCGCCCGGCAGCGGAGCCCACCCCTCCCGCCCCGCGGCGTTCCGAAGCGTGGGCCATGGCTTATCCACAGGCCCCGGTTGTCCACAGCCTCCGAGCCTCCCGGTTGCACCGGGCGCGGACTGGTTACGCTCGAATACGTGAGCAGGCTCCAGGTCGTCAGCGGCAAGGGCGGGACCGGAAAGACGACGGTCGCCGCCGCACTCGCGCTCGCCCTCGCGACGGAGGGGAAGCGGACCCTTCTGGTCGAGGTCGAGGGCCGGCAGGGCATCGCCCAGCTCTTCGAGACGGAGGCGTTGCCCTACGAGGAACGGAAGATCGCCGTCGCCCGAGGCGGCGGCGCGGTGTACGCGCTGGCCATCGACCCCGAACTGGCCCTTCTGGACTACCTCCAGATGTTCTACAAGATGGGCAGCGCGGGCCGGGCCCTGCGCAAGCTCGGCGCGATCGACTTCGCCACCACCATCGCCCCGGGCGTCCGGGACGTCCTGCTGACCGGCAAGGCGTGCGAGGCGGTCCGCCGCAAGGACAAGAACGGCCGGTTCGTCTACGACTACGTCGTCATGGACGCCCCGCCCACGGGCCGCATCACGCGCTTTCTGAACGTGAACGACGAGGTGGCCGGGCTGGCGAAGATCGGCCCGATACACAATCAGGCGCAGGCCGTGATGCGGGTGCTGAAGTCGCCGGAGACGGCCGTTCATCTGGTGACGCTGCTGGAGGAGATGCCGGTCCAGGAGACCGCGGACGGCATCGCCGAACTGCGCACCGCGCGGCTGCCGGTGGGCCGGATCATCGTCAACATGGTCCGCCCGGAGCTGCTGGACGAGGCCGGACTGGACCTCGTACGGAACACCGGGCGGGCGGACTTCGCGCGGTCGCTGTCGGCGGCGGGGCTCGGCGGGGCCCGGCGCGGGCAGAACGCCGAGCGGCTCGTGGACCCGCTGCTGGCCCAGGCCGAGGAGTACGCCGAGCGGTACGCGCTGGAGCACGAGCAGCGGGCCCAGCTGGCCGAGCTGGGCCTGCCGTTGCACGAACTGCCGTTGCTCGCCGAGGGCCTGGACCTGGCGGGCCTGTACGAACTCGCCTCGGAGCTGCGGAAGCAGGGGATCTCATGACACCGGACCCGGCCGCCCACACACAGGACGGCGCCCGTCGGCTGGCGCCCGCGCGCGTGCTCGACGTCGACCCCCTGCTGGACGACCCGGGGACCCGGATCGTGGTGTGCTGCGGCTCGGGCGGGGTCGGCAAGACGACCACGGCGGCGGCCCTCGGCCTGCGCGCCGCCGAGCGCGGCCGGAAGGTGGTAGTGCTCACCATCGACCCGGCACGCCGCCTCGCCCAGTCGATGGGCATCGACTCGCTCGACAACACCCCGCGCCGGGTCAAGGGCGTGGACGGCGGGGGCGAGCTGCACGCGATGATGCTCGACATGAAGCGCACCTTCGACGAGATCGTCGAGGCGCACGCGGATCCCGCGCGGGCGGCGGCGATCCTGTCGAACCCCTTCTACCAGTCGCTGTCCGCGGGCTTCGCCGGCACGCAGGAGTACATGGCGATGGAGAAGCTGGGCCAGCTGCGCGCGCGGGACGAGTGGGACCTGATCGTGGTCGACACACCGCCGTCACGCTCGGCGCTGGACTTCCTGGACGCGCCGAAGCGGCTGGGTTCCTTCCTCGACGGCAAGCTGATCCGGGTGCTGCTGGCCCCGGCCAAGGTCGGCGGACGCGCGGGGATGAAGTTTCTGAACGTCGGGATGTCGATGATGACCGGCGCGTTGGGCAAGGTGCTCGGGGGGCAGCTGCTCAGGGACGTGCAGACGTTCGTGGCGGCCATGGACTCGATGTTCGGCGGTTTCCGCACCCGCGCGGACGCCACGTACAAGCTGCTCCAGGCGCCCGGCACGGCGTTCCTGGTGGTGGCGGCGCCGGAGCGGGACGCGTTGCGGGAGGCGGCGTATTTCGTGGAGCGGCTGGCCGCGGAGGACATGCCGTTCGCGGGGCTGGTGCTCAACCGGGTGCATGGCAGCGGCGCCGACCGGCTGTCGGCCGAGCGGGCGCTCGCCGCCGCGGAAAATCTTGAGGAGTCCCGCATTGTGGATCAGGGGGGCGGGAAAGCTGGACTTCGTAACTCTCCTGACATCTACGGCAGTTCAGCACCCGCCGGTTCCCGGACCGCCGACTCCCAGACCACCGGTCTCGAAACCACCGGCCCCGAAACCACCGGTTCCGAGATCACTGATTCCGAGCCCATGGATTCCGAGCCCACGGATTCCCAGACCTCCGGCGCGGAGAGCATCGGCCCGGACGCCACCGGCACCCCACTCCCCGGCTCCGAGACCGCCACGCCCGACGCAGGCTCCCCCGCCACGCCGGACCAGCACCCCGCGGTGACCTCGGACGCCGATCCGGATTCAAGCCCTGAGACGACTCCGGACACGGTGGGGAACGCCGAGCGCGCGGTCGAGCTGCTCACCGCGAGCCTGCTGCGCCTGCACGCCGAGCGGATGCATCTGCTGGCCCGTGAGCAGCGCACGCGTGACCGTTTCACCGCGCGTCACCCCGAGGTCGCGGTGGCCGAGGTAGCCGCGCTGCCCGGCGACGTACACGATCTCGCGGGACTGCGGGACATCGGCGACCGGATGGCGGCGAACGCCGGGCGCGGGGAGGGGTCTGAGGGCGCGTCTGAGCAGCCTGAAGGCGCGTCTGAAGGAGTGACAGGGGGCGAGTGATCGAGTGAATCGAGTGGTAGGAGCGCGGAGGGGGGCAGCGCGAGTGATGGTGAGTGGCGAAAGTCACCCCCAGCTGCACAGCAGCCAGTAGCGAGCCGACCGGCCGCAGGAGCAGGCACTGGGCAGCGGGCAGCGGGAACGGACGAGCTGGCCGACCGGCCGAGCCGACAACCGCCGCACGGCCGAGACCCGGAGCAGGTGAACCGGAACCTGGACAGATGAACCGGAGCCCGGTCAGACGAACCGAGACCCGGACAGACGAGCCGAGGAACCGAGGAACCGAGACCCGGACAGGTGAACCGGGGCGCCCCGCAGGGCGCGTGCCCTCAGCCCACCGCCGCGTAGTTCTCGTACACCTCGTCGTCATCGAGCGGCAGCAGTCCGGCCCCCCGCTCGTACTCCGTCCGCGCCGTCTCCAGGAGCCGGCGCCAAGAGGTGACGGTGGGCCGCCTGCGCAGCAGCGCGCGGCGCTCCCGCTCGGTCATCCCTCCCCACACGCCGAACTCGACGCGGTTGTCCAGCGCATCGGCCAGGCACTCCGTGCGCACCGGGCAGCCGGTGCACACCGCCTTGGCTCTGTTCTGCGCTGCTCCTTGAACAAACAGTTCATCCGGATCGGTAGTGCGGCAGGCCGCCTGCGCACTCCAGTCGGTTACCCAGCCCATACCGGCGCCGTCCTCTCCCGAATCGAGGCTCCCCCACGGCGGCAGCGGCATATTCACCGCCGCCAGTTGAGGACGTTACGGAAGGTGGGCACAGCGCAACACCCCCTTCGGGCCCAATCTTGAATGGCCCGAACGGACTATGCGTAAGCGGCAGATCACCCGGGGGAGTGAGCGGGCGACATGCGTGACCATCCCGGCAAACCGGGGCACTTCTACTGAGCCACAACGGACGCCATATGACACACAAGGCGGTTTCGGACACGCCCCTCGCAAAAAAATTCGGGGAACGTCCGGAACGTTTCGGGGTCGCCGGACGTATTGATACGTAGCCCTACTGCTGTGACAGTTGAGAGCAGCTTAGGCCAAGGCATATACGCGTGTCCGGCGAATGAGAACGTAGGCTGCCCCCATGCCAAAGAACCGCTCGGGCGGTGGTCTGTCCCCGATGCAGCAGGCCGCCAAGTTCCTCGGTGTCAGTGTGCTCGCGGGTGCCGTCATGGCCGGGATCGCGCTGCCCGCCGTCGGTGCCATCGGACTCGCGGCGAAGGGATCGGTGGAGAGCTTCGACGAGCTGCCCGCCAATCTGAAGACCCCGCCGCTGAGCCAGCGCACCACGATCCTCGACGCCGAAGGCGGCCTGATCGCCTCGGTCTATTCACGCGACCGCACCGTGGTCGACCTGACGGACGTCTCCCCGTACATGCAGAAGGCGATCGTCGCCATCGAGGACGCGCGCTTCTACGAGCACGGCGCGGTGGACCTCAAGGGTGTACTGCGCGCCCTGAACGCGAACGCGCAGAGCGGCGGGGTCGCCGAGGGCGCGTCCACGCTCACCCAGCAGTATGTGAAGAACGTCTTCGTGGAGGAGGCCGGCGACGACCCGACGAAGGTCGCCGAGGCCACCCAGCAGACCCTCGGCCGCAAGATCAAGGAGCTGAAGTACGCGATCCAGGTCGAGGAGGAGCTGGGCAAGAAGAAGATCCTTGAGAACTACCTGAACATCACCTTCTTCGGCCAGCAGGCGTACGGCGTCGAGGCCGCGGCCCAGCGCTACTTCTCCAAGTCCGCGAAGGATCTGAACCTCCAGGAGTCGGCGCTGCTGGCCGGCATCGTCCAGTCGCCGAGCCGGTACGACCCGATCAACGACGAGGCGGAAGCCACCAAGCGCCGTAACACCGTGCTCCAGCGGATGGCCGAGGTCGGCGACATCTCGGAGGCGGAGTCCGCCAAGGCGCAGGCGACGCCGCTCGGGCTGAAGGTCAGCCAGCCGAAGAACGGCTGCATCACCGCCGCCGACGGCGCCGGTTTCTTCTGTGACTACGTCCGCGAGGTGTTCCTGAGCGACCCGGCCTTCGGCGAGACCGAGGAGGAGCGGGCGCAGGTCTGGAACCAGGGCGGCCTGACGATCCGTACGACGCTCGACCCCACAGCCCAGGAGTCGGTCCAGGAGTCGGTCAAGGACCACGTGTACCAGAGCGACGAGGTGGCCACCGCGGCCACCATCGTCGAGCCGGGCACGGGCAAGATCCTGGCGATGGGCCAGTCACGGCCGTACGGCTTCGGGGAGAACGAGACACAGATCAATCTGTCGGTGGACCAGGCGATGGGCGGCGGCGTCGGCTATCAGGCCGGGTCCACGTTCAAGCCGGTCGTCGCCGCGGCTGCCCTGGAGGGCGGGATGCCGGCGACCAAGACGTACTCATCACCGTACGAGATGGACTATCCGACCCCGGTCGCGCTGTGCGACGGCAAGAGCTGGAGCGAAGAGGGCGTCGAACTCACCAACGAGAACGAGTCCGAGGTCGGCCCGTACGACATGAAGGAAGCGACCGCCAAGTCGGTCAACACCTACTACGTGCAGATGATCAGCGAGATCGGCGTCTGCCCGGTGATCGAGATGGCCGACAAGATGGGCCTTGACGGGGCGGACGGGAAACCGCTGGAGCAGCTTCCGTCGATCGCCCTCGGTGTCGAGGAGATGTCCCCGCTGACCATGGCCGCCGGGTACGCCACCTTCGCCTCGCGCGGGATGTACTGCACGCCGGTCGCCATCGAGTCCATCAGCCAGACCATCGGTGACGAGACCAAGTCGCTGGCGGTCCCGAAGTCGACCTGCTCGCGCGCGATGTCCGAGACCACCGCCGACACCATCAACACCCTGCTGCGCGGTGTGGTCGAGGACGGTACGGGTACGGAGGCGGGCCTCGGCAGCCGTCCCAGCGCCGGTAAGACCGGTACGACGGACGATCGGTACGCTGCCTGGTTCGTGGGCTACACCCCGAACATGGCCGGCGCCGTCTGGGTCGGCGACCCGGCGCACGACCGCCAGATGTCCGACATCACCATCGGCGGCGTCTGGCACGACAAGGTGTTCGGTGGCCAGGTCCCCGGCCCCATCTGGCGCGACATGATGACCGGCGCCCTCGCCGACAAGCCGGCCCCCGACTTCACCCTCGTCAACATCCCGGACAGCGCGGAGCGGGACAGCGGCGGTGGCAACGGTGCCGGTAACGGTGGCGGTGGCGATGGCACCACGGACGGGAACAACGGTGACGGCGGTGGCGATCAGGGCGACCTCGGCGGACTGATCGGCGGGCTGTCCACCAATGGCGGTACGGATGCTGGGGGCGGGGGTGGCGGTACGTTGCCTTCGCCGTCGTTCTCGATCCCTGAGGGGTGGATTCAGGGGACGGAGAATGGGGGGCGGAGTGGGGATCCGGGGAATGGCGGGGAGTGGCCCTAGGGGCGCTGGGGCCCCTGGCTAGGGGGCGGCTTCCTCTCCACCTCCCTCCCAGGCTCGCCTCCGGCTTCGGCTTTCCTTCGGTCTCGGCTTCGGCTGGATTGCCGTGAAGCTGGACTGCTGGGGGGGGCGGCTTGACCGCCGTAGGAATGTGCGGGTTTTGACTGACGGGGCGCTCCTCTGGCGAGGGGCGCCCCGTTTTGTCGGTGCGGGATGGTGCCGTGGGTGGGATGGGTGGGGCTGAGGGTGGGTGGGGCTCAGCTCGTGAGGTGCTTCTTGACCGTGGCGGCGACCCGGCCGCCCTCGGCCAGGCCGGCGACCTTGGGGTTGACGATCTTCATGACCGCGCCCATGGCGCGCGGGCCCTCGGCGCCGCCGGCCTTGGCCTCCTCGACGGCCTGGACGACGATCCGCTCCAGCTCGGCGTCGGAGAGCTGCTTGGGGAGGTAGTCGGCGAGCACCTCGCCCTCCGCCTTCTCCCGCTCGGACTGCTCGGCACGACCGCCCTGGGCGAAGGCTTCCGCGGCCTCGCGGCGCTTCTTCGCCTCGCGGGTGATCACCTTGAGGACCTCGTCGTCGGACAGCTCGCGCTTCGTCCTGCCCGCGACCTCCTCCTTGGTGATCGCGGCGAGCGTCAGCCGGAGGGTGGAGGAGCGCAGCTCGTCGCGCTCCTTGATCGCAACGTTGAGGTCTTCGTGGAGCTTCGACTTGAGGGTGGTCATGGGTTGATTGTCGCAGGTGCGGTGGGTGGGGGGATGGGGATTTCGGGGGTGGTCCGCAGGGGGGCACCCCTACGGGGTTTGGTCAAGCTGAGGGGGCGGGCATGGGGAGCCTCTGTGCCCTCCGGGGGGCGTGGGCCGGGCGGGCGACGGTACGGGGCCGTTGCGGGGGCCGGTACGGGGGCCGCCGGTACGGGGGCCGGTTCTGACACGATGGTCGTATGCGCGCTCGATATGGAGTACCCCTGGGAATCACGGCGGCTGGGGCCGCCGGACTGATCTACGCGGCGGGTTTCGAGGCCCGCTCCTTCCGTCTGCGACGGGTGACGGTCCCCGTCCTGCCCTCAGGGATGCGTCCGCTGCGGGTGCTCCATGTGTCCGACATCCACATGGTGAGCGGTCAGCGCAAGAAGCAGCGGTGGCTGCGGGCGCTGGCCGGGCTGCGGCCGGACTTCGTGATCAACACCGGGGACAATCTGTCCGACCCGGAGGGCGTCCCGGAGGTCCTGGACGCGCTGGGTCCGCTGATGGAGTTCCCGGGGGCGTACGTCTTCGGCTCGAACGACTATTACGGGCCCAAGCTGCGCAACCCGGCCCGCTATCTCTTCGAGAGGGCGCAGGGACGGTACGGACTGAACGGCAACGCGCCTGCCGTGGGCGCCATTCACAATCCTTGGCAGCAGCTCCGGGACGGTTTCGACGACGCGGGCTGGCTGAATCTGACCAACACGCGGGGTGTGCTGAAGGCCGCGGGGGTGTCGGTCGAGCTGACGGGCGTGGACGATCCGCACATCAGGCGGGACCGGTACGAGCAGGTGGCGGGCGGGCCCTCCGGAGCCGGGGACTTCTCCATCGGCGTGGTGCATGCCCCGTACCTCCGCAGCCTGGACGCCTTCACGGCGGACGGCTACCCGCTGATCCTGGCCGGGCACACGCACGGGGGGCAGCTGTGTCTGCCTTTCTACGGTGCGTTCGTCACCAACTGCGATCTGGATACGGGGCGGGTGAAGGGGCTGTCCACGCATGTGGCCGAGGGGCGGACGGCGTACATGCATGTGTCGGCGGGGTGCGGGACGAATCGGTATACGCCGGTGCGGGTGGCTTGTCCGCCGGAGGTTACGTTGTTGACGTTGGTGGGGCGGGGGTAGGGCGGTCTTTGCGGGTCGGGGGGACTCTGCTGCGCAGGTGGGGGGCTGCTGGGCGGGCGGGGGGCTGCTGGGCGGGCGGGGGGCTGCTGGGCGGGCGCCTGGGAATGTGGCGGTTGTCGGGGGGACGGTGTGGGTGTCGGAGGCTGTGCGGGTCGGGAGACCTGGCAGGTCGGAACGGGGCGCGGGTCGGGGACCGAGCTGGTCGGGAGACCTGGCTGGTCGGGGGACCGGCCAGGTAGGGAGACCGGGGCTAGTCGGGAGAGGTACAGGTCGGGGGACCTGGCAGGCTCGCCGGGAGGCGCGGGTACCCCACACAGCCCACCCATATCGCCCCATATACCCCATTTGCCTAGCCTGGAGGTATGACCGCCCCGATACCTAGGGACATGCCTGACCTCCCCGCGGTCCCGGGCATTGCCTCGTTCCTCCCGTCGTCTCCGGTGCCGGCCGCGGCCGTGGTCGCTCCGGTACGCCACCCCATGGCCGCCGCGTTCCGCGTACTGATCGCCCTCGCCTCGGTCACCGGCATCACCGTCTGCCTGCTCCTGGGCAGCCCGCTGCGGGTCCTGAGCTACTTCACGATCCAGGCGAACATCCTGCTGGCGCTGACCATGCTGGTCTCGGCCCGCCGCGCGTGGACGGCCCGCCGCCCGCTGCCGGGCGGAGTGTCGGGGGCGGCGCTCCTCTACATCCTGGCGACATCGCTCGTCTACCACTTGCTGCTGGTGAACGAATCGAGCCCGTTCTCGATGGCGGGCACCTCGGGAGCGGCGGGCCAGCCGCAGCCGACGGGCTGGGCGACGGCGGCGAACATCCTCCTGCACACGGTCGCGCCCGCGGCGGCGGTCCTGGACTGGCTCCTGCTCACCGCCCCCGGCCGCCTGCACCTCCGCCAGGCCGGGCCGTGGCTCCTCTACCCCCTCGCCTACCTGGCCTTCTCCCTGGGCCGCGGCGAACTGCTGCTGCCGGGCACGCCCGGCCGCTACCTCTACCCCTTCCTCGACGTCGACCAGCACGGCTATCGCGGCGTCCTCGCCAACGCCCTCCTCCTGGGGCTCGCCTTCTGCGCCGCCGCCGTCGTCATGATCGCCCTCGACCACATCCGCCCGAACCCCGTCCGCCACCGCGCCAAAACCGGATTTCGTCTCCGGCCACCGGTGGGCTAAAGTAATCGTCGTCGCCACGGCGCGTGGGGACATCGGGGTGTAGCGCAGCTTGGCAGCGCGCTTCGTTCGGGACGAAGAGGTCGTGGGTTCAAATCCCGCCACCCCGACAGCTGAAATACCAGGTCAGGGGCCTGACCCGCGAGAGCGGGTCGGGCCCCTGAGTGGTTTCTAGGGTTCCCTTGGGAGCCGCTGGGGGAGTCGGCCTGGGGATCCCCGGCTCCCCGAGCGGGTCAGGAGCCGTCGGCAGCCCGGGGCCTGCGTTCGGCTTCGAGGGCCTCCTTGCTGGGCCCGCTCCACCGCCTCGTAGAGCGCGCGACCGATTTCTGCATTCCCCCCGGGAACAAACCGAGAGAAGATCCCGATCAGCTTTCTGCCAAAGGGGATCAGTGGACATGACCGACCAGCACCACCGGACCTGCGGGCGACCGACCCGTTCGGGGAGTCCCTGCAAGATCCGGATATCGAGGTCAACGGCTGTCAGGTCGTAGACGTTGGCGGTACGCCTACCGCTGGCGTGGGAGCAAGCCGCTCGAAGTCGGCGACGGGGTACTGCTGCCCGAGAACTACGTGAGCCATATGAAGAACGGTCCCGGCCCAACTTTGGGCGTAGTGAGCAAGCTTGACACCACCTACCGGGGGTCACTATCGGACATCGTCGGACGAGCTGCGGCCACTGGCGAGTAGGCCAAGGGCTGCCGGTCTGCCCTGGGACGGACGCGCGGCGCACGCTTCGGACAGAGTTCTTCATCCATCTGTTCCGCGCTCCGGCAGGGTGTGCAGGGTCCCGCGTTCTGGAGAGCCGTGACCAGATCCGGCAGCAACGTCCATTTCTGCCAGGCTGTCCGCCGCAGCGCAAAGAGAGTTCGACCGCGGCTGGGACCTCCTATGCGACTCGGAGTTTAGGGGACTGAAGTCATCCCGGTTCTCCAGCAGGCAGCTGAAGAGACACTCGCCGCCCGAGCTCTCACTCAAGAACGGCAGGCCATCCGACACGAGTTCCGCGCTGCCCTTGGCATTGACGACCGCAACGTGGCGGCTCTCGGTGCCGAGGTCCTCCACCATCGTCCGGTAGGTATGGCGTAGGCATCAGGCAACCGCTCGTCTCTCTTGACTCAGATGCGCCGGAGCACCGCGGCCCGCTGCTACGGTCCCCGCATGACGCATTCGGTCTCCGCTGTTCGCGCTGTCGACCTCCGCGTCGAGCCGGTCGACAAGGTTCTTGGCTGCGTCGAGCGGTCCCTTCAGACCCGAGTGGACCCGGGCACGACGGTGCGCAAGCGCCGGTCCGTGGGGGCCCGGACGGATCGGGACACCTGGGTACGAGTGGAGCGGCGCCCGCTCGGCAAGATCACCGACCAGGGGTGGAACGGCACGGAGAGCGCCGCCCGTCTGGAAGGTGTCGCCCAGCCCACGTGGCGGGGGTGTGTGGTCTGGCGGGACGCGGACGACTCGGTGATGTGGCGGGCCGACGAGACGGATCTCCTTCCGGGTGCGCCGATCGGGACCGCCGTCCTGAGTGAAGAGCCAGCACTCCCCGTGGAGTGGTGGCGAGCCTTCGGGGATTCTCTGGACGCATTGACGCGGCACACGACTCGTCGCGTGGCCACCCCGGACACCGTGACGATGACGCAGGATCTGGTCACCGAGTCGATCCGTAGCGCATTCCCCGAGGTGATCGACACGGCCATCGAGCGATGGGTTCCGGCCCACGCCGACCTGAACTGGGCCAATATGAGCGCGTCGGCCTTCTCCCTTTTCGACTGGGAGGACTGGGGGAATGCCCCCGGAGGGCTCGACGCGGCGACGCTCTGGGCCGCCTCGCTCGCCGTCCCTGCTCTGGCCGACCGTGTACGGCGCGAGCGACGGCACGACTTCGAGAGCCGGGACGGCAAGCTGATGACGCTCTTCGTGTGCTCGAAGATCCTCGGGCCGGACGCCCACCCGGAAGACCCCAGGATCGAACCCGCCCGGTACAGGGCACGACAGATCATCGCGGAGCTTCAGACGGACTGACCCATCGACCGCTCTCGAAGAAGGGTGCGGTACTCGTGGATCGTCCGCTCATCAGGCTCGGCGTCCAGGGCGTCGAGCAGTTCACCCAGATGAGCCGGATCGTCCGTGCCCACGGCCAGGGTCCCGGCACCGGGGAGGCAGTACGAGGCCCGAAAGGCCGCCTGGACACGGGAGAATCCGTCACCACTCCGGAGGAAGATCCGGGGGTCGATCCGATCCCATACCGGGTCCCCCGTGCTTCCGCCGAAGGGGCTCATGCCCCACAACCGACTGCGGTCGAGGTCCCAGGCCGCCGTGAGGGCTTCGGCGGCGTCGAGCGTTCTGGTACCGACCAGCAGACCGGCTCGTGCCATGAGGACCGACGGTTTCGGCGTGGTCGGATCGACCACGCCGACCAGCGGGGACGGGTCCCATGAGGCGACGCCCCAGGCGCCGCACAGCCCTTTCGATGTGGCGTAGTCCAGCGCGGCGCACGCCTGGGCCAGTGCGTCCCGGCCGTGCTCGACGGCACCACCGAGGGAGTGTTCCGGGTTGTGCGCGTGAGCTTGTTCCGCTTTGACGGACACCATCGGTGTGGTGGTCAGGCTGCGAGTGCGGTCTCGTAGTCGGCGGGACTGCGGTAGCCGAGGCTGCTGTGCAACCGGTGCAAGTTGTACCAGCTCTCGATGAAGTCGAAAATTGCGGTGCGTGCGGCGGCCCGAGTGGGCCAGGTGGTCGGGTCGAGCAGTTCGCATTTGATGGTGGCGAAGAACGATTCGGCCAGTGCGTTGTCCCAGCACTGCCCGGTGCGGCCGACCGACAGCCGGACTCCGAACTCCTCCGCGACGGACGCGAATTGCTGGCTGGTGTATTGACTTCCACGGTCCGAGTGAAAGATCACCGGACGCATCGGACGACGCTGCCGGCAGGCCACGGTCAGGGCGTCGGCGACCAGATCGGTGCGCATGTGGTCGGCGGTCGCCCAGCCGACCACACGGCGTGAGGCGATGTCGATGACGGTGTGGCCAGGTAGAGCCAGCCCTCGTCGGTCGGGATGTAGGTGATGTCGCCGCACCAGCGAGTGTCCAGTGCGGTGTCGGGCTGGAAGTCCCGGCCGATGAAATCGGGACGGGTAGCGGCCCGGGGATCGGGAACGGTGGTCAGGTGCCGTCGTCGGCGATACACCCCTGCCAGCCCGGACGCACGCATCAGACGGGCGACCCGTCGGCGGCCGCACGCGGCGCCGTCGTGCTGGAGAGCGGCGTGGACGCGTGGGGCACCGTAGGTTCCCCGCGACCTGGCGTGGACGGTAGTGATCTGCTCGGTCAGCTCTGCGTCGCGCACAGCACGGGGACCGGGAGTTGCGGTGCGTCGGGCGTAATAGGCGGCTCGGGAGACCTTCAGCAGCTCACACGCCCGTTTGACGCTGTGACCTGTGCGTTTCTCCGCCTCGATGAACGGGTGCACCGTCACCGGGTCTCCTTCGCGAAGAAAGCTGTGACCCGCTTGAGGATGTCGACGTCCTCGCGCAGTCGGCGGTTCTCCCGCCGCAGCGCGGCCAGTTCCTCGCGTTCGCTGCTGGTCAGGCCGTCGCGCTCGCCGGCGTCGACCTCGGCCTGCTTGACCCAGTCGCGCACCGCGGTCTCGGTCAGGTCGAAGTCTTTGGCGATCTGACCCATCGATCGGTCACCGCGTCGGCACAGCTCGACGATCTCGGCCTTGAACTCCGGCGTGAACGAGCGGCGAGGGCGAGGCTTCTTCTTCCCCATGCTCTCCATGATGGACATCCTCGCGGGGCAGAACCCCTGATCTCGAATGTCCGTCAAGGCGAATCAAGCCCAGTGAAGTCGGCCACCTACCTGAGGAGATCTCCGGGGTCGTGATCGCGGCGCGTGCCTGGAGCATGATGCGTACGAGGTCGGCAGCTTGCCAATGGGAGACCTAACCCAATCAGGACCGGCGCGGGACGGATCAAGACGCGACGTGTGCGACACCGGATCCGCGTGGAGAACAGGCGCCGATATGTGTTCAAGTGTCTTCTGGATCACTCGGTGACATCGACGCCGTAGCCGCGGGCCAGGTCGGCCAGGGCATGGTCATAGCCCTGGCCGACGGCTCGAAACCGCCAGCCGTCGCCTCGGCGGTAGATCTCGGCGAGGATCATGGCGCGTTCGGTGGTGGCGGCGTCGAGGGTGGCTTGGACGGTTGGTGCCACGCCGATTCCGCAGGCGGCGGTGATCTCGATGGCGCCGACGTCGGAGAACGTCGCGTTGCCGTCGATCGCGGCAGCGATGACGACTCTGCTGACCTCCAGGGGCAGCCGCTCAAGGTCGGCGGTGACAGCCTGCTCCGTCGGGCCGTCCGTGGCGAACCGTACGGTGCCGTCAGGGTGCTCTGGCGCGTTGTAGAAGACGAAGTCCTCGTCTCCCGCCACCTGCTCGTGCGCGTCGAGGGCGAAGGCGACGACATCCACGTCGCAGGCTGTCTGCTGAGCCCACGTGGCGGACACCGTCCAGGTCCCGTCGAGGTCGGGCAGATCGATGACGGCGCCTCGGACCAGTACCTCTGTTGTTTCTGGTTGGTCCCCTGCCGCGCTCTGCCCCGACAGGGGGATACCTGCTGGCGAGGATGCGTCGAGCCAGCCGGCGTCGTGCACGCGCAGGCCGAGAGAGACGATGCGGTTCATGCGCCGGTCTGCTTCGCCGCCGGGCAGCACCACGACGTCGGTCACTCTGGCGGAGAGATTGACCGCTGCGGAGGCACCGAGGTCGACAACGCGGGAACGTCCTGCGGCGGCCTCCTCGTGGGTGCCGCCCAGAATCAAGACCCGACGCCCCGCCAGTGGCTGGTCCGGGTCGGCGGTGGGTGTGGTCGGCGCGGTAGTGCGCTGCGCCGGGATGCTTGGTGTCCTGGCGGGCTGCGCGGTCGTTGCGCTCCCGGGCGGCTCGGCCTCACGGTGTCGCACGGCAGTGCTGGGGCGGGCGGTGCCTTTGGCCTGGCCGGGCTGCACGTTCAGCAGTAGACGCAGGTAGGTTGGCTCGTCCACGAGGGGGATGCCCTCGGCTGCTGCACGACGCAGTTTGGCCGACGCCATGCCGGCATCGTTGGTGACGACGACGCTGGTCTGCCGACTGACCGCGGTCATCATGTTCAGCCCGGCCGTTACCGAGCGGGCGACCAGTTCCTCGCGGGAGACCTGCGTATCCCCGGTGATGGCGACCTTCATTCCCTGCACGAGTGGTCCGTCCGCGCCCAGACGGCCCGGATTACGGTAGACACAGGGGGTCTTGGGGACGTAGGGCTTGAATTCCTGGCGGGGCGGGCAGGTCAGGAGCGGCAACGGCAGGCCCAGCCGCTCGGCGGCGCCCAGCGAGCCGCGAAGGACGCCGGACAGTACCCGTACGTCGTCCCGGGCGTCGTGGGCCCTCTCTTGGCGTACGCCGTAGTGCGCGGCGAGGGTGCCCAGCTTGAAGTCTGGCGTCGCAGGGCCGACGAGGCGGTTGAGTGCCATTGTGCACAGTCGTCTGCTGACCGGAACCCAGGAGCGGACGCGAGCGAATTCATGGGCGAGGAAGTCGTAGTCGAATTGCGCGTTGTGGGCGACAAGGACGCGGCTGCTGAGCAGTGCCCCCACTTGCGGCGCTATCTCCTCGAAGGTGGGCGCGCCCGCAAGACGTGCTGAGGTAAGGCCATGAATGTGCACCGGACCCGGGTCGCAACCCGGATCGAGGAGTGTGGAGAATTCTCCGGTCTGCCGACCGTTTCCGTCCAACGTAATGACGGCGAGTGACAGGACACGGTCCTGACCGGGCCTCAGCCCGGAGGTCTCCACATCCACCAGCGCCCAGTCGTGGAAATAGTCGGGCCCGGTGGGCCACTTCGGACTCGACGACAGCACGGCCATGCTGGGCTCCCCTCCCGGGGTGGCAGGCAGCACGAAGCCAGCCCGCGTTATCGGTTGACCGAGTGGGATTCTTGCACGCGCCGGACGCTGTTCGTGGTGGAACCATCACGCAGGGCCAGCCTCGAACGGCCTACCGCGATCAGTGGCCCCTCGTCGCCAGGCGGGTGAGTGCCGCGTGGAGCCCATTGACCGCAACTCGCCACTGTGGAACAGCAAGACCGAGCCGCTGAGGCGACCCGGCAGGCAGAAAAGCAATGTTGCACGGCACACAGACCAGGAACTCACGCCAGATCGCCAGACGCCGCTCGTAAGGGGCCTTACTGGCACGATAGCGCCGCGTCTCAGAGGGCGACGCCCCCTGGAACCAGCACTGCTACCCCAGCCACGGGCATGCCGTTGCTGTAGGCCCAGCCGTAGATCACAGTGGCGATCCCGAACAGGGCCCACCCAACCGGCCCTGGACTGGTCCGCGAATAGCTGCGGTGACGTGGTGGGGAGACGAAGCGGCCCAGCACTGTGTGCAGTTGCCCGGAAGACCGCATGCTCGTGCTGAGGCCTGGTTCACTCGCTTTGTCACACGTCGCAGATCCGGTCGAGCGTATGGCGATTGCTTCGGTGGTCTGCATCAACGACGTTCACAGCAGCCTGATCACAACCCTGGATGGCCGAAAGTGAGCTTCTGGCCGGTCTGTTGGGCTCAGTGATCGACTCCGCCGGACACTCACCGCCAGACTCGCCGCCTTCCGGGCAGGAAGCGGCCGTAATCAGCCGATTGCGGCCGCCCGCAGCATCGTGGCCGTCTCTGACGGTGACGATAGGTGGCGCATGGGCACCTTCGGCCGGACAGGAGGAGGACGTATGGGGAAGCAGGTCAGGTGTGGGTCGACCGATACCAAGACAGGCAAGCGGTGCCGGAATCCGGCGATGATCGGTTACTCCCGCTGCCAGTTGCACCGGGGCCCGTGGACCCCGCCCCAGACGAAGAAGACCAAGAAGCGCTGACCCGCGTACCGACTGAAGACGTGGACCGTGCCCGTCAGACCAGCCGCCTGCGCCCCCACGTGAAGAGGAACACCGTGATGGCCGCCGTCAGGGCGAAGAGGATCGACGCGCCGAGCCACTGCATGGTGGGCATCTGGGTGATCGGTACGTAGTCCACGGACCAGCCGATGACGTCGGCCTGGTTCAGGCAGGTCTCGCGGGTCTGTTCCGAGGGTTCGTTGGCGCAGGTGCTCCAGCCGAGGAGGTCGCCGGCGCCGGTGAGGTACGACTCGTCGGTGACGTGTGCGGAATCGGGGAGTGTGGGGAACGAGTCCTCCGCGATGACGCCCTTGTCGGTCGTGAGGGTGACCGGGTCGCCGAGGCTGATCCGGAGGGAGTCCCAGACGTACAGGACGGCGACCGCGAAGGTCATGGTGAACGCCATCGCCGCGAGCGTGCGGCGGAGCACCAAGCCGATCGCCGCACCGCCGACGACGGTGAGCAGGGTGAGCGCGACCAGCATGGGTCCCGTCGTGTCGAACGCGAAGCCGGTGCTCCAGGACAGGACGCTGACCTGGTCCTTGACCGGGTTCCACCACCAGCCGTACGTGACCGACAGCGGCACCGTGACCACCATGACGACCAGCGCGGTCACGCCGAGTTTGGTGGCCAGCCAGCGGCGCCTGCTCGCGGACTGGGTGGCGACGAGCCCGGCGGTGCCGTGTTCCAGGTCCTGTGCGAGCAGCGGGGCGCCGACGAAGACGCCCAGGAGGAGGGGGATCGCGCTCAGCAGGAAACCGACCGAGTCGAGCGCCTCGGTGTACTTCACGAACGCCGCGCCCATGCTCTCCGCGCCCTCACGGGGCAAGCCGTTGTCGGCGAGGAAGTCCGTCATCCGGGCGCGCTGGTAGATCATCCACCCCAGCAGCAACGCGGTGGCGCCCAGCATCGTCCAGTAGGCCGACCGGTGCTGGCGCCAGACCAGCCAGGTCATGCCGCTCAGGCGGGGGCGGCCGGAGGATGAGGAGGGGGATCCGGGGTTGGGGTCGGTCTTGTTCGGGGTGCCGGTCACGGTGGTCATGCCGCCGCCTCCCTCGTGCTGGTCCGGACCTCGGCAGTGGGGGTGATCAGCGGTGGCGCCCCGGTCGAGCGCAGGTAGGCCAGCAGGAGTTCCTCCATCGTCGGAGTGTCCGTGTCCCACGGGCCGGTGACCGGCCCATCCGGTCGTACCAGGGCGATGAACTGCCGTCCACTGCCCCGGGATTCGACCACCGTGTGCCGCGTCAGCGGCTCCGGCAGCGCCTCGCCCTCGCGCGCACCCGTCACCCGGGTGTGCGCGTACAGCAGCTCGTCCACGTCACCGGCGAGGCGTACCCCGCCCTCCGCGACGACCACTAGGTAGTCGCAGACGTTCTCCAGTTCCGCCAGCACATGCGTGGACATCAGCACCGTGGTGCCGCGCTCGGCGGCCTCCGCCATCAACGTGCCCATGAGTTCATGGCGGACCACCGGGTCCAGGTCGCTCATCGGCTCGTCCAGCAGCAGCAGATCCGGGCGCTTGCCGAAAGCCAGCGCGAAGGCCACGCGGGTGCGCTGTCCGCCGGACAGCGTGGCGACCTTGGCGTCCAGCGGCACCTTTCCCGCCCGCACGATGTCCTCCGCGGCCCGCTGATCCCATGTCCCGGGGTTCAGCTCCCGGCCCACCCGCAGCGTCTCGGCCACACTGAAGCGGCGGAACAGCGGCTTCTCCTGCGCCAGGTACGCCGTACGCCGTCCCGCCTCCGCCGTGTCCGGGGCCCCGCCGAACACGCTCAGCGTGCCCCGCGTCGGCTCCAGCACGTTCGCCGCGATGCGCAGCAGCGTGGTCTTGCCCGCGCCGTTCGGGCCGACCAGCCCGCAGATCCGCCCGGTCGGCAGCCGGAACGAGCAGTCCCGCAGGGCCCAGCCCCGCCGGTACCGCCTGCCCAGCCCTACCGCCTCGATCGCCGTTCCCCCGGCGTACGTACCGTCACTCACCCGAATTCCCCGTTCCGTTCGTCGTTCCGCCGTACTGCTTCTCCAGCGCCGACGCGACCAGCGCGGCCACGTCCTCCCGCTCCAGCCCCGCCTCCCGCGCCCGCGCCATCCACGTCACCAACTCCCCGTGCAGCGGCGAGTCCGCGCCGCTCTCCGGGCGGGCCAGTGTCCGGGTGACGAACGTGCCCTGGCCCGGACGTGGCTCGACCAGACCCTCCCGTTCCAGCTCCCGGTACGCCTTGAGCGTGGTGTTCGGGTTGACCGCACTGACCTCGGAGACCTCCTTGGCGGTCGGCAGCCGGTCCCCCGGCACCAGAACGCCCAGCCGCAGAGCCTGCTTGGCCTGCTGGACGATCTGCTGGAAGGCGGGGACCCCGCTCCGTCTGTCGATACGGAACTCCAAGATCACCACCCCCTTCATCATCATTCCACTAATCAAGTAGTGGAATGATGATGAAGGGGGTCGGGGGATCTTGTCAACGCTCTCGTCAACGGGTGCTGACGTCTGGGGCCAGGCCCGCCCACGGGGGCCTCGGCGGCTCGATGCCCAGCTCCGCCCACACCGTCTTCCCCACCGGGTCGCGCGGCTCCCACCCCCAGCGCACCGCCAGTACGTCCACCATCAGCAGACCCCGGCCCGACTCGCCCTCCGGATACGACGTCGGCGCGCCCGTCGGCAACCGCCTCTCGGCGGCGGCGTCCGCGACCTCCACCCGCACCACGCCCGCCGCCGCGTCAAGGGTGAGCCGGAGGCCGCACTCCCGTCCCGGGACGCGGCCATGCTGTACGGCGTTCGCCGCGAGTTCGCCTACCACCAGCGCGACCGCGCACGTCACGTCCGACGCCACCGGGTAGCCCCGCTCCTCCAGCCACCTCACCGCCAGCCGCCGGGCGAGCTGCGCGCCTCGCGGCGCAGCGGCGAACTGTGTCTTGAACGTCAGGAGTGAGGGGGGTGCGGGGAGTTCTCGCTCCTCCCCTTCCGGGGTGGTCGTTTCCGCTTCTGTCAGCACGGGGGGGGGTCCGTCCCTTTCCGTCGAGCCGGTGCATGTCGTGACGTACATGAGTCGTCACGTTCCGTGCTTAAGAGTCGTCCGATCCCTCTACGCTCTACAGGGGAAACTCCATTACCTTCTCGTCCGTAAGGAACGGAAGTGACGTTATGGCCAAAGCAATTGACCCCAGTGAGTCGATGGCCGCGCTGTTCGGTGCGCGAGTGCGCAGGCTTCGCGAGGCAGCGGGATTGACTCAGGCCGAACTCGGCGACCTCGTCCATGTGGTGGCCACGCGGATCACCCAGATCGAGCGCGCGTCCGGATCCAAGCCCACCCTGGAACTGGCGCGGGCGCTGGACGCGGCCCTCGGTGCGGACAACTTGCTGATCGACTTGTGGACGTACGTGTATCGGGAGATGTTTCCCGACTGGTCACGGAAGTTCATCCAGGAGTCTGAGCGTGCGGTGGCCATCCAGCAGTACGCAGCTCACGTCGTGCCGGGGCTGTTGCAGACGGAGGAGTACGCGCGGGCTGTTCTGAGTCTGGATGCCCTACTGGACGGCGAGGAGCAGTTGGAGGAGCGCCTCACCGCTCGTATGGGACGACAGGAGCGACTGAGTTCACCCGACCGTCCAGAGCTATGGGTCATCCTGGATGAGGCCGTGCTACGGCGTCCGATCGGCGGAAATGCCGTGATGCGCAAGCAGTTGGCTCGCCTGCTCGACGCAGCGATGGAGCAGCACATCACCGTGCAGGTGCTGCCGTTCGACCAAGGCGGGCACGAGGCTATGGGCGGCTCGCTGACGATTCTGACCCTGCCGGACGGCTCGGAGATGGCCTACACCGAGGGTGCGGACTACGGACAGCTGATCGAGGAACCGGCCGATGTCGCTCGCTACAAGGTGATTTACGATCGGCTGCGGGCGGCAGCCCTGCCCCCGCTCATGTCACTCGACGTGATCCGGTCCACGATGGAGGGCAACTACCGTGGCGCGAATCTCCCGTCCCGATCTGAACGTCGCCGCTTGGCGCAAGAGCAGCTACAGCAATCAGGCGGGCGGCGACTGCGTGGAGGTGGCCGAGAACTACCCGACCGCCGTCCCCGTCCGTGACAGCAAGGCCCCGCACGGCCCCGCGCTGTGCTTCGAGACAACCTCCTGGGTGGCCTTCATAAGTCAGTTGAAAGCCAGTCACCACCGGCCCTGAGCCAGCCACCCCCCGGCCCTCACCCACCTGCCGGACCCACCGTCCCCTTGTCCACGAGGGTCCGGTGAGCCGCTGACCTCCCTAAAGAACCGGGGGAAAGAACTTCCCGCCCGCCCACCCTCCCGCGCCCAGAGGCGACCGTCACCCGTCCGAGTGACCAGCTTGCCGGGGCGGAAGACGGGCGGTTACGTTCGCCGCAACAACCCCAAACAAAGAGACGGCCCCCGGCCGGGACTGGCATCCCGAACGAGGGCCTCACCGCTCAGGAAGTGAACCCTTCCCAATGGTTGAAACGCAGTCTAACGCTCCCCTGCGCGCCAGCGCCGGAGCTTCGACCTCCGGCGTGATCCACGTCCGCACCCGCCTCACCGCCGACTTCACCGTCATCTCCAACGCCCTCGCCCAGCGGCGCGGCAGCGCGGTCACGGTCGGCGTCGCGGCGTACATCCTCTCCCTGCCCGACGGCTCCCCGGTGACCATCACGGCCCTGTGCGAGCACTTCAGCGAGGGCGAGATCCTGATCTCGCGGGCGCTGCGGGAGCTTGAAGACGCCGGTTACCTCGAACGCCGTCGTGAGCGCCTGTCCACGGGGCGGATCCGCACCCGTACGTACTTCTACGACGTACCCGGCGGCGGCCCGGATCAGGACGGGCCCCACCCAGAACCCCCCGAGCCCCCAACACCGCCGAAGCCACCCCGGCCGCAGAAGCGGAGCGCCCCCGCCCCGCAGACTCCCGCCTCCGACGCGCCTCCCCGTGAGGCGACCGAGGAACCGGCGATCCCGCTCGCCGACGCCGACCCGGAAGCCGTCGCCGTACTGGCCAGCCTGCGTCGCGTCGATCCCCGTCTGATCCTGTCCGAGCGGGAAGCCGTACGGCTCGCGCCCGCCATCACCTCATGGCTCGCGGCCGGGGTCGCGCCGCACCAGGTCACCGAGATGCTGACCGCGCGTCTTCCCGACCACTTCCTGAGCCGCCCGGCCGCCATCCTCGCCTACCGTCTCCGCGAGACCCCCCTCCCCGCCCCGCCGCCGGGGCCACCCACCGAACGCCCTGCGGCTGTGCTGCCCCTGCGGAACTGCGACGGCTGTGAGCGCGCCTTCCGGGCTGCTGAGCCAGGACGCTGCCGTAGCTGCCGGGAGCGCGCTGCCGGGGAACGTCTGCGGGCGGCCGGCTGAGCCGGTCAGGGGCTGAGGTCCAGGGTGCGTACCGGCAGTTCCTTCCAGAGTTGCGGCTCGGTGGTCGCGATCAACGCGCCGTTCGGCCGGTACGGGCTGGGCTGGGCGGCGTAGAGGGTGTGCGCGGCGGACCACGTGGTCTCACGGGCCACGGCCAGCGCGGCCGGTAGATCCAGTTCGAGCAGCACCAGGCCGGGCAGGGCCGCGATGTGCTCCGCTGTGCCCTGTCGGCTGCGGTCGGCCTCGATCAGGGCACACACGGTGGCGTACAGGAACCAGCCCGGTTCATCGTGGGCACGGTGGATCAGCCGGGACGCCAGGACGTTGCCCCGCCCGGCGGCGACCATCGCGCTCTCGTCGAGAATCACATGCACGTCACGCGTCATGGGGTGCCCGCCTCCGCCAGGCGGCGGTCCAGCTCGACGTCCAGCTCGGCCTGCTGCCGCTCGGTGACGTCGTAGCCGTTCCACTCCCGCAACACCGCCCGCGCCTTCTCCGCCCGCTCGGCCCGCTCGGCCGGGGTGAGCAGGGTCTCGGCCATCCGAGCCAGGTACGCACGCAGGGACATCCCCTCCCCAGCCGCTATCTGCGCGAGCCGGTCGCGGGCCTCGGTGGGGATACGGATGTTGGCGTCGGACATGGCGCGGGCTCCCTTTCACTCACCCCACGAGGGGTGCGGGTACGTACCCGTACCCTACCCACGTCCACGCCGCCATGGCTCCAGCCACCGGTCACCTCCCTTGGCACGCTTGATGTGCGACGATGCGAAACCGGGTGCCGGGCGCGACGGCAGGAGGAGGCGGGAGGCGCGGGACATGGGCGACAGATTCAGGGACGGACTCCTGACCCCCACGGAAACGGCCTCCTACCTGGAGATTCCACAGTCGACGCTGGCCACCTGGCTGAAGGGCAGAGCCGCTGGGGCGCCTCTGGTTCATCAGGTCGAGCCGGTCCGCAAGGGGCAGCCCTCCGTGCCGTTCATCGCGGTGGCCGAGGCGCACGTCCTCCATTCCCTGCGCTCCCTGGGGCTGCGGATGAGCGAGATCCGGGAAGCCGCCGCCGCCGTACGGGATGCCTTCGCCACCCCCTACGGGCTCGTGTCCCAGCGGATCGCGACGGACGGCGTGGACATCTTCATCGAGCACGGCCTCGGGGACCTCCGCAGGGCCCGGGACGGTCAGGCGCCGATCCACGAGGTGGTCTCCGACTGTCTCCGCTACCTGAACTGGGAACCCGACGACGACTTTCCCTCCAGCCTGCGGCTCAGGCCGTACCCGGAGTCCGTGCCCGTCGTGATCGATCCGAGGTTCGGGCAGGGGAGGCCGGTCGTGGCCGCCCATCGTGTCGCCGTCAAGGCCATCACGGACCTGTGGGAGGCCGGGGAGAGCGTCGAGGACATCGCGTACGACTTCGACATGACGCCCGACCAGGTCGACGCGCTGTGCCGGGCAGTGGTGCGCCTTGCCGCCTGATTTCTCCCTCGGCCGCAATCCCGGTCGTCGGTCTCAGTCCTCCAACCCCGCCTCGATCAACCCCTTGAACTCGTCATACGACCCCGGGCTCGCCACCATCTCCCCGTCGAAGAAGAACGTCGGCGTTCCCGTCACGCCCAGTCCCACCCCGTCCCGCTGGTCGGCGATGACGCGGCCCGCTGTTTCCGGGTCGGCCAGGTCCGTGTCGAACTGGGGCATGTTCAGGCCGAGTTCGCGGGCGTAGTCGCGGAAGACGTCCTCCTTCCAGTCCTGGGACTCCCCCCACTCCTTCTGTGTGGTGAAGAGCTGGTCGTACATCTCCTCGAACTTGCCCTGCATCGCCGCCGCCTCTACCGTCCGGGCGGCGAGTTCCGCGTTGCGGTGGCCCGGCATGGGGAAGTAGCGGGCCACGAAGGTCACGCGGTCGCCGTACTCCTCGCGGAGCCGCTCGACCACCGGGTAGTACGCGGCGCACGCCTCGCACTCGAAGTCCAGGAACTCCACGACGGTCAGCTCACTGCGCTCCGGCGAGGTCAGGCGGTGGCTGGAGGCGCGGACGGGCTGGGCGTCCGCCGCCGGTTCGACGTCCAGGCTCGCGCTGCCGGAGCGGCCCTCCGGGGACAGGAGGAGATACGAGCCGTAGGCCGTGGCGAAGCCCACTACCAGGACGGCGGCGGCGATCAGGTTCTTCTTCAGCTTGGTCATGGCTTCTCGTTCCGTGCGGTGATGGCCCGGTCCCGGGCGTGCAGGCTCGCCAGGTATGCGTTGTACGTGGTCAAGGGGTCGTTGCCGTCGGCTTTGTCGATGCGGCGGTCTATGCGGCGGGCCTCGCGGCGATCCGCCCGGATCCACTGGGCGGCCAGGACGATCGTGGTGAGGAGGACCGGGATGTCCCCCGTCGCCCAGGCGATCGCGCCCGCGTCGTACTGGTCCGCCATCGGGTCGGTGACCCAGGGGCGGTCCAGCGAGGTCCACCAGCCCTCACCGATCAGCGCGCTGGAACTCATCAGCGAGATGCTGAACCACGAGTGGAACGGCATCGTGAGGATGAGGGCGAAGAGGCGGCCCAGATATGGGGGGCGGCGGGGGCCCGGGTCCACGCCGATGATCACCCAGAAGAACAGCAGCCCCACCGCCAGGAAGTGCACCAGCATGAGGACATGGCCCAGGTGGCTGCCCATCAGCGTCTCGAAGAGCGAGGTGTAGTAGACGGCGAAGGCGCTGCCGACGAACAGCACACTCGCCACCACCGGGTGCGAGATGACCCGTACCCAGCGGCTGTGGAGGAGGGCGAGGAGGAGTTCGCGCGGGCCCGGCGGCGCGTTCTTCGGGGACGGCGGGAGCGCGCGCAGGGCCAGGGTCGCCGGGGCGCCCAGCACCAGCAGCAGCGGCACCGTCATCGCCAGGATCATGTGCTGGCCCATGTGGACGCTGAACAGCACCTTCCCGTACGTCGCCAGGCCGCTCATGCTCGCCAGCACGGCCACCGCGAGGCCCGCCAGCCAGGCGATCGTCCGCCCCGGCGGCCAACTGTCCCCGCGTCTGCGCAACTTCCGTACGCCCGCCAGATAGAGCGCGCCCGCCGCCCCCGTACCGAAGGCGAAGAGCGGGTCGAAGTGCCATTCGGTCAGGAGGGGGGTCCAGGGGAAGTCGCCCAGGGGTGGGGGCATGCGGAAGCCGAGGAGTTGTTCCGTGGGGGTGAGGGTGGACGGCTCCTCGGTGAGGGGTGGTGGGGTGCGGGACAGGGCCACCGCCACGCCCGTCGTCGCCGCCATCAGGAGGAGTTCTGTGGCGGCCAGGCGGAGGAAGGGGACCCGGGCGCCCTTGGTCAGCGACGGGAGAGTTCGGGCGCGGTGGCGGTGGCCGATCGCCGCCAGCGCGGCCAGCGCCGCCGTCTTCGCCAGGATCATCAGGCCGTACGACGTCGTCACCAGGTCCGTGAGCGACGGGAGCCGGACGACCGCGTTCACCACTCCGCTCGCCGCCACCGTCAGCAGCGCCCCCGCCGCCAGCGGGCTGAAGCGGCGTACCGCGTCCGCCGTGCCCTGCTCTCCCCTCGCCGCCACCACCAGCACGAACAGCAGCCCGCCCACCCAGATCGCCGCGCCGACCAGGTGCAGCGCGAGGGCGGCCACCGCCGCGTCATGGTTGCCGGACGCCGAGGAGTGGCCGGTGAACGCCGGTGGGAGCAGGCCCGCCACCGCCAGGACCAGAGCCGGCCGGGCCCAGCGGGCCGTCCCCAGACCCACGCACAGGGTGGCCACCGTCGCCGCCACGGCCGCCGTCACCGCGTACGCCCGGCCCTGCGCGTCGGTGGTGACGAAGTCCGCCACCACCTCGGGCCGGGCTATCTCGGCGAGCGGGCGGGCGAAGAGGTCCGAGAGGGTGAGGAGGAGGGTCGCCACGGACGCGGCTGTCCATACCGTCGCCGACACCATCGCCCAGTTGAGATAGCGGAGCTGGGTGCCGTCCAGGCGGCGGCCACCCGGCAGCAAGACCGCCACCAGCAGCAGGGCCCCTGTCGTCGCCACCGCCGCCGCGTCCGTGAGCGCCCGCGCCACGGGCAACGCCCACGCGGTCAGCGGGCCCGCGTCCTCGATCCCCGGCACCGCCACGACTCCTGCGGTCCCGCCCCCGGCCCATAGGGCGATCAGGGCTACGGCGAGTGTGGTGAGCAGGGCCGTCCCGAGGATTCTGCGGAGGGGGAACGCCTGTCGTCCATCGCCGGTACGTCCCTCCCCGGTACGTCCCTCCCCGGTATGTCCCTCGCCGGTATGTCCCTCGCCGGTACGTCCATCGCCGGTGCTACGCATCTGCGGACTGCCTCCGCCGTCGTACCGCAACCGCATAAGCGACCGCCCCGCCGATCACCGCCAGCGAAGCCGCCACCGCCCCGGCCAGCAGGCCCCCGCCCGCGTCCGCGTCCGTGTCCGTGTCCGTGTCCGCGTCCGGAGACTCAGCGGTCCTCGCCAGAGCCGAAGGCGTCGGCGTCGGCGTCGGCGTCGGCGTCGGCGTCGGCGTCGGCGTCGGCGTCGGCTCCGGGACATCCGCCTCCCCGGTCTCCGTCACCTCAAAGACGTACGACCCCGCCACCGGATGGCCGTCCGCCGACACCACCCGGTACCCCACCGTGTACCGGCCCGCAGGCGCTCCGCCCCCGCCCGCGAGATCCAGCCGCACGGTCTTCCCCGTCACCCTCGGCTCGCCGTCCCCCACCGGCGTCCCGTCCGCGCCGGTCACGGCCAACTGGGCGTAGCGCTCGGTCATGGTGTCGCTGAAGGTCAGGGTGATGTCCGGGGGCAGGGCGGTGAGGGTGGCGTCGGCGGGCGGGGTGCGGGTGACCAGTTCGGTGTGGGCCGTGGCCGGTGGGGCGGCGGTGGCGAGGGCCGCGAGCGTGGCGGCGGGTACGGCCAGGACGCGTACGGCCAAGACGCGTACCGCCAGGACGCGTGCCGCCGTACGGACGGCACGCCTGTCTGTGATCGGCATGATCGGGCGCTTTCTACGGTCCCCGGCGGCGCGCGCGGGCCGCCGGAGCAGGCGGGACCGGCCCGCCGGAACGGCCCGCGCGCCGTGCCCGTCAGGGCAGGCGCGGACCGCCCATCGACAGCGGCCGGAAGGGGGCGAGGTCAACGCACCCGAACCTCGGCGGCGCCCGCCCCGACGCCCGCCGCACCGGCGACGCCGACCGCAACGGCGTCGTGTCCTCGCTGATCGCCACCCTCGGCCCGGTGCCGTACCCCGGCCCCAGCCGCGGCCACACGAACACCAGCAGCCGGTGCACGGCGGCCAGCACCGGCCCGCCGCTCTGCCACTGCCACAGCAGCCGTTCGCTCACGCCGAGCAGGCGCGCCGCGATCACGACGCCCACGAGATGCCCGGCGAGCAGCACCCCGGCCGGTGGCCCGGCATCGGCACCGTGCTCGACCAGCACACCGCCCGACGTGACCGTCCCCTCGGCCGCCGCCAGCGCGTACGCCACGTGGGACGCGAGCTGCGCGGCCACCAGCACGCCGATCACCTGCGCGTCCGTCAGCCGCCGCCGGGTCAGCAGTACCGCGCCGGGCACCGCCACGACCGCGACCGCCCCGACGATGACCCACCCGGGCGCGTGACACCGGGCCAGCACATGCCCCACCAACGGCAGCAGCACGCACAGCGTCGCCAGCACCCCGGCCCGCAGTCCCCGCAGCACCCCGGACGCCGGGGAGGCGTCGGCGGTGGGGCGGGGGAGGGGGCTCATGGGGCGGCTCTGGCCTTCGGCGAGGGATCGCGATGGGTGCGCTTGCGTACGTCCCGGGCAGCGTATCCAGCCGGGCTTCCGGCGGCTCCCGGCGGGTGCCCCGTCGCTCGGCTCCGGTCCCTCCCCACGTGGAGACCGGTGCCGAGCGACGCGTTTCGGTGGACCCGGAGGGAGGGTCGGCGGGTCCAGGAGGGGTGGGGGGTGGCGGAGGCCGGGGGCCGGGGGCCGCTGGGGTCAGGGTGCTGTCGTCGGGCCGGTGCTGCGGGCTCGTAACGTTGGCTGAAGTTGACCCAGAACGTGCGGCGTCATCAGATGCCTTTCCCAGCGCTGTGCTGGTGACCTGCCCTGGCTCCGCACGGTGAGTGCGTCGGTGCGTCGTGATCCTGCCAGTCGGGGCCGCCCGCGGAGGAGACTCCGGGACGCGCGGATCGGCTCCGCCGCAGGTCAGCCATATAAGGTGAGTTTTCCGGTCCGGACGTACCGGGGAGATCGAGCTAGTCGTGGCCGACGGCGATCCGTGATGGCAGCCGTGGGTGACAGGCGAAGGGGTGGAGGCGTTGGGGTCCGAGTCTGGGCCGCGTGCGGCCTTCGCCGAGCGGCTCGCGCTGCTCTACAAGGAGGCGGGCAACCCGCCCCTGAAGAGCGTCGCCGAAGCCGTCGTACGACTTCAGCGGGTCGATGAGCGCGGGCGGCCGATACGGGTCTCCGCGCAGCGGATCAGTGACTGGCGGCGGGCCAAGAACGTGCCCGCCCAGTTCGCCGCCCTCGCCGCCGTCCTGCATGTGCTCATACCGGCCGCCCGGCGGGCCCGGGCCCAGCCCGTCTCCGGCGGGCTCTACGACCTGCCCCAGTGGCAGCGGCTGTGGGAACTCGCCCTCGCCGACCCGCTCGGCACCCGGCCCCCGCCCGACACCGACACCGCCCCCGTACCGAGCGCCCTGTGTCCCTACCGGGGGCTCGCCTCCTACCGGCAGCAGGACGCCGGCTGGTTCTTCGGGCGGCGGCGCAGTACCGACGCCCTGGTCGACCAGCTCCGTGACGCCGAGCGGACCGGCGGGATCGTGATGCTCGTCGGCGCCTCCGGTGCCGGGAAGTCCTCCCTCCTCAACGCCGGGCTGCTGCCCGCCCTGGAGAGCGGGGTGCTGGGGGAGGAACGCGCGGCCGTGGCGCGGCTCGTGCCGGGGAGCGATCCGGTGACGGAGCTGGTGCGGCGAATACCAGGGCTGGCGCCGTTCGCCGCGCGGCGGCACGGGGGCAGCAGCAGCGATGAGATCGACCCCGCGACGCCCCCCACCACTCCCCCCACCCCACCCGTCCTCATAGTCGACCAGTTCGAAGAGGTCTTCACCCTCTGTCCGGACGACGACACCCGCCGTACGTTCATCCGGCTGCTGCACGCCGCCGCCTCCCCTCCCCCGGGTCCCCCCGGCGGGACGCCCCCCGTGCTCGTCGTGCTCGGGATACGGGCCGACTTCTTCGAGAAGTGTCTGGTCCATCCCGAGCTGGCGGACGCGCTTCAGCACCGGCACATGGTGCTGGGGCCGTTGACCGCCGGGGAGCTGCGGGACGCGGTCGCCGGGCCGGCGAAGGCGGTGGGGCTGGAGCTGGAGCCGGGGCTCGCGGAGCTGATCGTGCGGGAGGTGAGCGCCGACGGACCGCGCGGGGCGCATGACGCCGGGGTGCTGCCGCTGCTGTCGCACGCGCTGCTGGCCACCTGGCAGCGGCGCAAGGGCGGGCGGCTGACGCTGGCGGGGTTCCGGGCCGCCGGGGGGATCCAGGGGGCGGTGGCCGCGACCGCCGAGCAGGCGTGGGCGGGGCTGGACCCGGCCGCCCGGACCGCCGCCCGCCTGCTGCTGCTGCGGCTGGTGCGGATCGGCGAGGACACGGCGGCCACCCGGCGGCGCGGCACCCGGCGGCAACTGGCCGAGGAGTCCGCCGATCCGGGCAAGACGGAGGAGTCGCTGGAGGCGCTGGTCAGGGCCCGGCTGGTGACGCTCGACGCCGACACCGTGGAGATCACCCACGAGGCCCTGCTGCACGCCTGGCCCCGGCTGCGCGACTGGATCGACGAGGACCGGGGCGGCAATCTGCTGCGCCAGCGGCTGGAGGAGGACGGCCGGGCCTGGGAGACCAGCGGACGCGACACCGCGCTGCTGTACCGGGGGTCCCGGCTGGACCAGGCCCACACCTGGGCCGAGTCGGCCGGGGACACGTTCCTCAACCGGGGCGCGGTGGAGTTCCTGGCCGCGTCGGTGCGGCTGCGCCGCCGTACCGTCTGGCTCAGCCGGGGCGCGATCGCCGCGCTGATGGTGCTGTCGATCGTCGCGGTCGGCTCCGCCGTCGTCGCCTGGCAGCAGCGCGACGACGCCGTGTTCGCGCAGGTCATCGCCGAGGCCGACCGGGTCCGTGACTCCGACCCGTCGCTGTCCGCCCAGATCGACCTGGTCGCCCATCAGCTGCGCCCGGACGACAAGGACACCTGGAACCGGCTGATCTCCATCGTCAACGCCCCGCTGGCCACCCCCCTGACCGGCCACACCGGCGCCGTCTACCTCACCAGCTTCAGCCCGGACGGCGACACCCTGGCCACCGCCGGTTACGACCGCACCGTACGGCTGTGGGACGTGTCCGACCGGTCCCGCCCCACCGCGCTCGGCGAGCCGCTGACCGGGCACACCAGCTGGGTCTCCACCGCCGTCTTCAGCCCCGACGGCACCCTGCTCGCCACCGCCTCCGACGACGGCACCATGCGGCTGTGGGACGTCACCGACCCGGCCGACCCGCGCCCGCTCGGGGCGCCCTGGACCGGGCAGGACGGCACGGTCTATCTGCTCGCCTTCAGCCCGGACGGCCGTACCGTCGCCGCCGCCACCGAGGACCACGTCGTACGGCTCTGGAATCTCGACGACCCCGCCCGGCCGACCGCGCTGGCCACCCTCGAAGGGCACACCGCCGCCGTGCGCTCGGTCGCCTTCAGCCCGGACGGGCGCACCCTCGCCTCCGCCGGGGACGACTTCTCCGTACGGCTGTGGGACGTCGCCGACCGGGAGCGGCCGAAAGCGCTCGGCGAGCCCCGTACGGCCCACCGCGCCCTGGTGCACTCCGTCGCCTTCAGCCCCGACGGGCGCACCCTGGCCAGCGGCGGCGCCGACGACACCGTGCAGCTGTGGGACGTCTTTGACCCGGCGAAGGCGGTGCCGATCGGCATGCCGATCGTCGGGCACACCGGCCCCATCTGGTCGGTGGCGTTCAGCCCGGACGGCGCGCTGCTCGCCATCGCCAGCGCGGACAGCACGGCCACCCTGTGGAACGTGACCAATCCGGCCTATCCCTCCCAGGTCGGCGAACCCCTCGCGGGCAGCAGCGGCGAGATGTACGCCCTCGGCTTCAGCCCGGACGGGGCCTCTCTCGCCACCGGCACCGGCGACGGCCGGGTGCGGCTGTGGTCGCTGCCCACCTCCGACATGGTGGGCCGGGTCGGCGCCTTCCGCCCGGACGGCCGGGTGCTGGCCACGGCCGCCCGCGACCAGAGCGTCCGGCTGTGGGACGTACGGCGGCCCGAGGGGCCGGTGCGGCTCAGCGAACCGTTCCGCCCGGCGGGCGGCGAGGTGAAGTCCGTGGTCTTCTCCCCCGACGGCACCACCCTCGCGGTGCTGGTCGGCAGCGACGCGGTCCAGCTGTGGGACGTCGCCGACCCGGCCCGTCCGGTCCCGCACGGCCCGCCGCTCCTGCTCCACACCCGTTACGCCGGTCCCGACGCCCTCGCCTACAGCCCCGACGGGCGCACTCTCGCCACCGCCTACGACGACCGCACCATCCGGCTCTGGGACGTCACCGACCCCGCCGCGCCTCGCTCCCTCGGACCGGCCCTCACCGGGCACTCCGGCTATGTCAACGCGCTCGTCTTCAGCCCCGACGGCCGCACCCTGGCCAGCGGCAGCGCGGACACCACCATCCGGCTCTGGGACGTGCGGGACCCGGCGAAGCCCGTCGCCCACCGCACCCCGCTCACCGGCCATCTCGGCGCGGTCAACGCCCTCGCCTTCCGCCCCGACGGGCTGACCCTGGCCAGCGGCAGCGACGACAACACCGTACGGCTGTGGACCACCGGCGATCCGGCGGCGGCGAAACCGCTGGGTGCCGGGCTGCCCGGGCACACCGAGGCCATCGTCTCGCTGACCTTCGGCCACGACGGGCGCACCCTCGCCTCCGGCGGCAACGACGACACGGTCCGGCTGTGGAACGTGGCCAGCCCCTCCGCCGCCGTCCCCATCGGCAAGTCGATGAGCCCCAACGCCAAGACCGGCAGCTTTCTCTCCTTCAGCCCCAACAGCCAGATGCTGGGCGTGTCCAGCGGCTCCGGCACGGTCCGGCTCTGGGACCTCGACGTCGAGAGCGCCGAGCGGCGCATCTGCGCGGCCACCCGCTCCGTACTGACCCGGGAGAAGTGGAATGAATATCTGCCCCGGCTGTCCTACGAGCCCCCGTGCGGCGAATAACTCCCCCCGGCCGCCGCCCAGGGGGCCGCTCCCGACCGTTACCCCGCCATTCCCCGGATCCTCACCCGATCCTCACCCGACCCGCACTTCACACGTGATCCCGGTCACAGAGTCTCGTCGTGGTCGCGCAGTCGGCTCCCACGGGGCCAACCACCTTGTTACGCTTGCCCACAGCCCGATCGCTGGTGCATCCCCCGTCGCCAGCGGTCGGGCCTTGTCTTTGACCGAAGTCTTTGACGGAGGTCATTGACGGAGGTCTTCGACGGAAGCCTTCGACGGAAGCAGGGCCTTGGCAGAGTTACGGAAGCGTCCCCCACCGCTCCCCGGAGGTACCGCGTGACCGGGCGGGTCATCGTCGTCACGGCCGTCCACGCCCCCTCGGCGGCCCATCTGCCCGACGCCCACAAGTCCCTGCGCGAGCAGGAACTCCCGCCCGGCTGGGAGTGGCACTGGCTGATCCAGGAGGACGGCCGGACCGACGCCGTACGGCCCTACGTCCCCGACGACGAGCGGGTCTCCTTCCACCAGGGCCGCCCCGGCGGCCCCGGCGTCGCCCGCACCATGGCCCTCGCCCACGCCGACGGCCCGTACGTGAAGGTCCTGGACGCCGATGATCTGCTCGCGCCGGGCGCGCTGGCCCGCGATCTCGCCGCGCTGGAGGCCGACCGGACCCTCGGCTGGGCCACCTCCCGGGTCCTGGACCTGCTGCCCGACGGCACGACCACCGGCTTCCCCGGCGACCCCGAGGCCGGGCCGATAGAGCGCGGCGCGTTGCTCGGCCCCTGGAAGGCCAACGGCCACCGCACCCCGGTCCACCCCGCGAGCCTCTTCGTCCGGCGGGGCCTGCTGCTCGCCGTCGGCGGCTGGATGGCGCTGCCCGCCTCCGAGGACACGGGCCTGCTGATGGCGCTGAACGCGGTCAGCCGCGGCTGGTTCACCGCCGACACCGGCCTGTACTACCGCAAGTGGGACGGTCAGGTCACCGGACAGGCCGCCCATGCCGACCCGGTCGAGCGGGAGGCGCGGATGGCGGTGGTGGAGGGCCGGGCGCGGGCGCTGGCGGAGCAGGACTGGGAGCGGCCGTCCTAGCGCGTCCTCGGGGCACGCCTGGGCACGCCTGGGCACGCCTGGGCGCTCCTGGGGCACGCCTAGGGCACTTCTAGGGCCGGCGTGCGGTGTGGAGGGTCATGTGGCGGCGCCACCTGGCCCTTCGCGCCGTGCGGCTGGGGGTCGGCGTGCGGTTGGGGGTCCCCCAGGCCCGCGCCGTGCGGCCGGGGCCGGCGGGCGGTTGGGGGTCCCCCAGGCCCGTTCACGGCAGCCGGGGAGCGGGCCGGGCGGGCGAAGGCCGCGGGGGTCCATCAGAGGGGCCCTAGCCCCCGCTCCCCTCGCTCGGGGCCGCGCCCACTCTCTCGTCCATGGTGTGCGGGGCCCCGGGGGCCTGATCCGGCGTCACCGCCAGGCGCAGCGCCGCCACCATGTCGCGGTAGAGATCGTCGGTGGCGAGCAGGTGGGTGTGGGTGCCCATCGCGCGCACCCGGCCCTGTTCCAGGACGATGATCCGGTCCGCCTCCACGACCGTGGAGAGCCGGTGCGCGATGGTCACCACCGCCGCCCGCGACGCCCGCTCCCGTATGAACGTCTGCACGGCCGCCTCGGTCAGCCCGTCGAGCTGGGCCGTCGCCTCGTCCAGGAGCAGGATCTCCGGGTCGGCGACGAACGCGCGGGCGAGCGCGACGCGCTGGCGCTCACCGCCGGAGACGGTGGCCCCGGCGAGGACCGTGTCCAGCCCCTCGGGGAGTTCCTTGGCCCTGCGGGTCAGGCCGACCGCGTCCAGCGCGGTCCACAGTTCGGTGTCGGTCGCCGCCGGGCGCAGATAGCGCAGGTTGTCGGCGAGGGTGCCGGGCAGCAGCGGGGTGTCCTGCTCGACGTACGCGATCCGGCGGCGGGTCTCGTAGGCGGGCCAGTCGTCCAGCGGGCGGCCGTCCAGGACCAGCCGGCCGGTGTCGGGGCGCAGGAACTCCAGCATCAGGGAGAACGCGGTGGTCTTGCCCGCGCCGGAGGGTCCGACGATCGCGGTGTGCCCGTGCCGGGGCACGGCGAAGGAGACGGCGTCCAGGACCGGGGGGCCGTCGGGGGCGTAGCGGGCGGTGACGTCGTGGAAGGCCAGGACGTGGGGGGTGGTGGGGGTGGGGCGGGGGGTGGCCGGACGGGGTACGGCGGCGGCGCGGGCGTGGCCCTCCTCCACCTCCAGCTTCTGGATCTCCGCGATCCGGGCCGCCGCGGCGATGCCGGACTGCAACTGGGAGAACTCCTGGGCCAGTTCGGTGGCCGGGCCGAGCAACTGGAAGGCGTACAGCAGGAAGGCGATCAGGCTGGAGACCGCCAGGGCGCCCGAGTCCACCCGGAACGCCCCGATCGCCAGGATCAGCAGGATCGCCAGCTGGACCCCGGCCAGGGTGACCGACCAGACGGTGGCGTCGATGCGGACCGCCTTGATGCTGTGGCGCGCGGACGCGTCCGCCTCGGCCACGATCCGCTCCGACTCCCGCTCCTCGGCGCGCGCGGACTTGACCGTACGGATCGCCCGCAGCGCCCCGTCGAGCGCCGCGCCCAGCTTGCCCACCGACTCCTGCGCGGCGCGCTGTGTCCTGGCGAGCCGTGGCATCAGCAGGGCGACCAGCACACCCACGACGGCGAGGCTACCGAAGGTGACGGCGAACAGCACCAGGTCGAGCAGCGCCATCATGACGAGCGCCCCGACCAGCCCGATCGCGCCGTTGACCAGCTGGGTCAGGCTGGAGGCGGCGGCCTCGCGCATCAGTACGGTGTCGGAGGTGACGCGGGTGACCAGCTCCCCGCTGGACCGGCCGCCCAGGGCGCCGATCTTCAGCCGCAGCAGGCGCCGGACCATGGAGCGGCGGGCGTCGCGCACCACGTACTCGCCCATCCGCCCGAGCAGGATCCACTGGGCGAACTGGGTCACCGAGCCCACGACGATCAGCGTGGACAGCGTGATCACCGCCGGGGCGATCGAGCGCGACTCGGCGAGCCCGTCCAGCACCCACTTGGTGGCGAGCGGGGTCGCGAGGGTGGTGGCGGTGACGAAGAGCCCGAGGAACAGCCCGGCGGCGAGCGCACGGCGGTGGGGGCGGACGAAGGACCAGAGCAGCCGCAGGTTGGGCAGGGTCGGGGCCGCCTTCTCCGCCATCTGCGACTTCTCCGGCTCGACGGTTTCGATGTTTGGCACAGCGGACTCTCCCCCTGGGATTACACACCTTATTTTTGGGACTCTGCTGTCCCATTTTCGAGTATGCACGGTTCACTGTGAAGAGTCCACCGCTATATTTGGCACATGAGCACGACGTCCCCCACCGAGTCCGGAACCCGCAACCGGACCCGCCGCGCGATCCTCGACGCCGCCGTGGCGGTGCTGGCCCGGGACCGCCGGGCGACCCTCGCGGAGATCGCCAAGGCCGCCGACGTGGGCCGCAGCACGCTGCACCGCTACTTCCCGGACCGCGATCAGCTGATCCACGCGGCGATGGTGGACTCCCTGGAAATGATCGACAGGGCCGTGCACGACGCCGCGACCGAGCAGGGGCCCCCGGCGGAGGCGATGCGGCGGCTGGTCACCTCGATCGTCGGCATGGGCCACCGGATGCTGTTCGCCTTCGGGGAGACCCAGCTCTTCGAGGAGGTCAGCGCGACCTTCTACGAGGGCGCGGCGGGCGAGGACGACACCGGACGGCTGATCCTCGCCCTCATCGAACGCGGCCAGAAGGACGGCGTCCTCGACACCGGGGTGTCGGCCACCTGGATCATGCAGGTGATGTGGTCCCTGGTGTACGCGGGCGCGGAGGCTGCCCAGCAGGGCACGCTCCCGCCCCCCGGAGTGACGGCCCATGTCATCCGGACCCTGGAGGGCGGGGTGCTGGCCCGGGGCGAGTGACGCAGGACACGTTCCGGGGGCGATGAGCCGACGCCGGTTCGGCCGTCTACAAAAGCGACATACATCGCCGTACGAGACCCGAGGAGCCCGCCATGGCCGACGCCCCCGTCAAACGTCCCGCCAGCTACTTCCCCGCCATCGAGAAGAAGTACGGCCGTCCGGTCGAGGAGTGGAAGCAGCTGGTCCGGGACGCGCTGCCCGCCAAGCACATGGAGCTGGTGAAGCTGCTGAAGGAGGAGCACGGGATGGGCCACGGCCATGCCGGCGCAGTGGTGGCCCACACCCTCGCGGAGACCGGCGAGCGCTCCTGAACACCCCCGTGCGCGTCAGCCGGTCAGCGGCGTCCGTCGCCGACCCGGCTCGGCTCGGCTCGGCGACGTGTTCGGGCAACGTCAGCGGCGGCGGGGCGGTGTTCGGCCGATCCGTGGCCGGCCGCTGGAACCGGCGATCTCGCTACGGCAGTCTGTGCCCTTGTGGCGAGCGTTCCGGGGCAGAGTGCGGGTGCGGTATCAGGTGCGGGTGCGTTTTCCGGTACGGACGGGGCGTCGGTGGCCGGGCCCATGGTGGTCTGCGGCGACGACGGACTGGCCCATCGGCTGGCGGCCGAACTGCGCGGGGTGTACGGCGAGCAGGTGACGCTGGTCGTCCCGCCGACCGTCAGCCGGGTGCGCCGGCCGGTGGTGGGCCGGGCCCGGGCCGCGTCGGCGGCGCTGCTCGACCGGGTGGGCCGGGTCGGCCGGGTGGGGACATCGGTGGCCCGGTTCCCGGTGACGCCGGCCGGCGGCCCGCCGGGTGAGGGCACCGACGAGCGGATCGTGGAGGCCGCCGAGCCGAACGAGGCGGCGCTGGCGGAGGCGGGCGTGGACCGGGCGACGGCCCTGGCGCTGGTCTATGACGACGACGAGACCAACATCCGGGCCGCCCTGACCGCCCGCCGCCTCAACCCCCGGCTGCGGCTGGTCGTACGGCTCTACAACCGCCGCCTCGGCCAGCACATCGAGGAACTCCTGGACCAGGCGGCGGCACTGGCGACCGGCGCGGACGGGGTGGGCGGGGGTGACACCTCGACGGTGGTCCTCTCGGACGCCGACACGGCGGCACCCGCGCTGGCGGCGACCGCGCTCACCGGCACCAGCAAGGTCGTCCAGACGGACGGGCTGATGCTGCGGGCGGTGGAGCGCGTGCCGCCCCTGCCGGGGCAGGTGGCCGACCCCGGGCTCGCCACGCTGGCGCTGCTGTCCGCGACGAGCAACGACCCGGCGGGAACGGACGGTTCGGAGGCCAGCGGCGAACAGGGGCCGCATCTGCTGCCCGACGCGGCGGCCGTGCGGTCGGCGACCGGCCGGGCCACGATCGTCCTGGAACAGGTGTCGTACTCGGGCCCGACCCTGTCCACGGCCCGCACGGGCGTCCCCCTCGCCTCGCTCTTCTCCCGCCGGCTGCGCTGGATCCTGGCGGGCCTGGCCGTCTGTGTGATCGCCCTTGCGGTGGCGCTGATGCTGGTGACGGACGACCATCCGCTGCACGCCACGTACATCACGCTGCTCGACCTCTTCGCGATCAACGAACCGGCCACGGAGGAGCCCGTGGGCCGGCAGATCCTCCAACTCCTGTCCGGGCTGGTGGGGTTGCTGCTGCTGCCGGTCCTGCTGGCCGCCGTCCTGGAGGGGCTCGGCACCTTCCGGACCGCCTCCGCGCTGCGCAAACCGCCCCGGGGCCTGAGCGGCCATGTCGTCCTGCTGGGCCTGGGCAAGATCGGCACCCGGGTGCTGACCCGGCTGCGCGAACTGCACATCCCCGTCGTCTGCGTGGAGTCCGACCCCGAGGCGCGGGGCATGGCGACGGCCCGGCGGCTGCGGGTCCCGGTGGTCCTCGGGGATGTCACCCAGGAGGGCGTCCTGGAGGCGGCGAAGATCCATCGGGCGTCCGCCCTGCTGGCCCTGACCAGCGTCGACACCACCAATCTGGAAGCGGCCCTGTACGCCCGCTCGCTGCGCTCCGAACTGCGGGTGGTGCTGCGGCTGTACGACGACGACTTCGCCACCGCCGTGTACCGCACCCTGCGCGCCGCCCACCCGGACGCCCTCACCCGCAGCCGCAGCGTCTCCCACCTCGCGGCTCCCGCCTTCGCCTCGGCGATGTTCGGCCGCCAGATCCTCGGCGCGATCCCGGTGGAACGCCGGGTCCTGCTCTTCGCCGCCCTGGAGGTGGCCGGGCAGCCGCAGTTGGAGGGCCGCACGATCGCCGAGGCGTTCCGCCCGGGGGCCTGGCGGGTCCTCGCCCTGGACACGGACGCGTCCCGGCGGGCCCGCTCCGGCGACGCCACGTCTCCGACCGGCGCCGCCCACCCCTCCGGCCTGATCTGGGACCTGCCCGACACCCTCGTCCTGAACTCCGGCGACCGCGTCGTCCTGGCGGCGACCCGCCAGGGCCTCGCGGAGCTGCTGGGCCGACGGCGACCGGCGGGGGCGGGGGCGGGCACCTGAGATCTGCGAACACTTGACCGGGAAGGGCTTTCTGGGCGCACACTGACCCCATGGAGTTCGCCGTCTTCGTCACGCTCCCCGGGCTGGTCATTCTGCTCACGGCCATCGCCTTCGTCGATCAGCTGCTGCTCAGAATGGGCCGGGCCGGGCTGCTGCCCTGGCGCAACGGCGCCCGCGCCGGGCAGGTGTCGGCCACCGGGTTCGAGCAACTGCACGGCGCGCTCTCGCCGGGCAAGTCCCACGAACTGAAGGAACGTCAGTCGTCCCTGCTGATGCGGGACGACGAAGAGGACGGCGCCCCGCCGAACCGCACCCGCGTCGACCTGGAGAACGGCGTGGCGGTGGTCCGCCTGCCCCAGCCGCCCTCGGGCCCGAGCTGACCCCTCCGGGGCCGGACCAAGCCGACCCCTCGGGGACCGACCCGACCCCTCGGGGGACTTGGGTCGAGCCGACCCTCCCGGGGGCCCTGCGCCGAGCCGCCCCTCCGGGGGCCGAGCTGGCCGGGGGCCCACCCCCGTCCCCTCACTCTCACTGAGCCGCCCTCCCCCGGGCCCCAGGACCGCCGACCCCTCCGAGCCGACCCCTCCAGGCCGAGCCGACCCCGTAGCCCCCGCCAGTCCCGAACCGCACTCGCGTCGACCTGAGAACGGCGTGCAGGTGGTACGCCTGCCCCCACCGCCCTCCGGACCGAGCCGACCCCTCGCGCGCCCCGGACCGAGCCGACCCACAGGGTCCACCGCCGCCCCTCGGGCCGAGCCGACCCCGCCGAGCCCCCCACACCGAGCCAACCCGCAGAGCCCCCCGCCATCCTCCGGCCCGAGCCGACCCGCAGCCCCCGCCACCCCCGGTCCAGGCGGACGGACCCCCCAGGGTGAAGGCGGACGGACCCCAGGGTGACCCTGTCCGGACAACAGGAGCCCCCTCAAGCCCCCGGCGTCAGCCGACCGTCACCGCGTCCGGTACCCCCTCCAGGTGGCGGCGGACGAAGTCCAGCTCCAGGCGGACCTGCTTGATCCGCTCGTCCACCACCAGCGAGCCGTGCCCCGCGTCGTAGCGGTACACCTCGTGGGTGGCGCCCCTGGCCTCCAGGCGCTTGACGTAGTTGTCGATCTGGCGGATCGGGCAGCGCGGGTCGTTGACCCCCGCCGAGATGTAGACCGGGGCCTTGACCTCCTCCACGTAGGTGAGCGGGGAGGACGCCTCGAAGCGGTCCGGGACCTCCTCGGGGGTGCCGCCCAGCAGCGTGCGGTCCATGGCCTTGAGGGCTTCCATCTCGTCGTAGTACGCCGTGACGTAGTCCGCGACCGGGACCGCCGCGATCCCCAGCGTCCAGGACTGCGGCTGGGTGCCCAGGCCGAGCAGGGTGAGATAGCCGCCCCACGAGCCGCCGGTGAGGATCAGCCGGGTCGGGTCGGCCAGACCGGAGGTCACCGCCCATTCCCGCACCGCCTCGATGTCCTCCAGCTCGATCAGGCCCACCCGGTGCTTCAGGGCGTCCGTCCAGGCGCGGCCGTAGCCCGTGGAACCCCGGTAGTTGACCCGGATCACCGCGTAGCCGTGGTCCAGCCAGGCCGCCGGGCCCGCCGCGAAGGCGTCGCTGTCGTGCCAGGTCGGGCCGCCGTGGATCTCGAAGACCGTGGGCAGCGGGCCGCTCGCCCCCGGCGGCTTCTGCACCAGCGCGTGGATCCGGCCCCCCGGACCGTCCACCCACACGTCCTCCACCGGCACCGAACCCGGCGACTTCATCCCGGGCGGGTCCAGGACCACCTCGCCCGTCGTGGACCGCACCGCCGGCGGCTGGGCGGCCGACGACCACAGGTACTCCACCGAGCCGTCGGGGCGGGCCGTCGCACCCGACACCGTGCCCGGCGGGGTCGGTACGCGCTCCAGCGCGGCCGAAGCGAGGTCGTAGCGGAACAGCTCGCTGCGGGCTTCGAAACTGTGCACGATCAGCAGACCCGTGCCGTCCGGATACCACTCCGCGCCGACGTCGCCCGGCAGCTCCAGGGAGAGATCGGTCTCCTCGCCCGTCACCACGTCCCACACCAGCGGCTCCCAGCGGCCACGGCGCTGATGCCCGATGAGCAGCCGGGGATCGCCGTCCACCGGGGCGAAGCCCAGCACCTCCAGGCCCAGCTCGATCGTGCCGCCCCCGGTGTCGTCCAGCTCGGCGACCGTGGTGCCGTCGGGGCGCACCACGCGCAGCGCGGAGTGCATCGCGTCGCCGTGCTCGGTGTGCTCGATGGCGATCAGCGAGCCGTCGTGCGCGAGATCGCCGACGCCCGCCGACTCACGGTGGCGGTAGATCAGCACCGGGTCCTGGCCCACCCGCGCCACATGGATGCTCGTCCCCTCCTCGTCCGTGGAACGGCCCACCACCGCCGTACGCCCGTCGCGGCCCAGGGCCAGGCCCGCCGGGTAGGAGGGGTCGAGGCCAGGGGTCGCGGGCTCATCGGGACCGCCCTCGAAGGGCTGGCGGCGCCATACCCCGAACTCGTCGCCG
Source organism: Streptomyces sp. NPDC056734 (assembly GCF_042790455.1). Classification (NCBI taxonomy): domain Bacteria; kingdom Bacillati; phylum Actinomycetota; class Actinomycetes; order Kitasatosporales; family Streptomycetaceae; genus Streptomyces; species Streptomyces sp. NPDC056734. Next base: position 305,895 of record NZ_JBHTZD010000006.1, on the reverse strand, counting down.
TCCTTGTCGTCGAACCACCAGATCCAGGCGCCGTCCGGGGAGAGCACACCGTCCGTCGTGCCGTTCGGCCGGTCGGTCACCTGGCGCTGGGCGCCGGTCGAACGGTCCCACGCGTACAGCTCGTACGTCCCTGTCGCATTCGAGACGAACAAGGAGCGGTCAGGCGCGTCCTCCGCCCAGTCGGGCAGTGACACCCGCGGCGCCCGAAAGCGCTTCTCCCATTCCGGCATGGACGCACGCTGCTGCTGATCCGGCGAGACGGACCCGTTGCTCTCAGTCATGGCCCCATACTGCCCGTCCGAACCGACATCGCGCGCCCGAGCCCCTCAGCCTGTGGATAACTTTGCCCAACCACTCACCCCCCTCATACCGAAATCGGCCCTCCCGGCCCCGCTCCGACCCCGCTCCGGCCCCCCGGACCCCCGCCCCGTACCGTGGGGGCGTGTACCGGTTTCTGCTGACTCCCCGCTGGTGGGGGATCAACGTCTTCGTACTGCTCGCGATCCCCTTCTGCGTCTTCATGGGGTCCTGGCAGCTGGACCGGTTCGAGGCGCGGATGGACAGTCATCGCGACGCCACCGAACAGGTCACGACCGAGGAAGGCGGCCCGGCCCGGCCGCTGGCGGAGCTGCTGCCCGTGGACAAGGCCACCTCGGGCGAGCAGGCCACGGTCAGCGGGCGCTACGCCGACCAGTTCCTGGTCCCCGACCGCACTCTGGACGACGTCCAGGGCTACTACGTGATGACCCTGCTGCGCACCGACACCGGCCAGGCCCTCCCGGTGGTCCGCGGCTGGCTGCCCGGCACCGCCGACGCCGCGCGGGCGCCCGCCCCGCCGTCCGGCGAGGTCACCGTCACCGGCACGCTCCAGGCGTCCGAGACACCGGGCAGCAACGGCGTCGTCGCCCGGAGCGGACTGCCGCCCGGCCAGACCGGCGCGATCAGCGCGGCCTCGCTGGTCAACCTGGTGCCGTACGACGTCTACGACGCGTGGATCACCCTCGGCGAGGGCGACTCGGGGATGCGCGCGGTGCCCGCGACCGCCGCGGCCGACACCGGGCTCGACCTGAAGGCGTTCCAGAACCTCGGCTACACGGGCGAGTGGTTCGTCTTCGCGGGCTTCGTGGTCTTCATGTGGTTCCGGCTGCTGCGCCGCGAGGTGGACTTCGTACGGGACGCACGGATGGGGCTCGTACCGGAGGACCCGCAGGACCCGCAGGACCCGCAGGACCCGCAGGATCCGGAAGACCCGCAGGACCCGCACGACCCTGACGCCACGCCGGACGCGGAGCGCAAGGACCCGGCCGCCGCCGGTGCCCCGGGCGTCTGACCCACCCGTTCACCCGCCCGTCCACCCGTCCTTCCACCCGTCCTGCCGGGGCCCGCTACGACCCCGCCAGCACCCCGGTCCAGTACACCGTCCCGGCGCACGCGTCCGGCACCACGACCGTCACCGGCGCCGAACCGGCCTCCGGGGTGTACGACACCTGCACGCTGCCGTCGGCCGTGCCCGTCGGCCCGTCCGTGCCGTCCTGCGACATCAGCTGGGTGCCGGTGCCGGTGTCGCCGCCCGTGGACGTACCGGCACTCGCGCCGGGGTCCTCGCTGGGCGACGGGTCGGGGGACGGTCCGCCCGTGCCCCCGTTGGTGCCGCCCTCGACGGGACAGGTCTCGGCGGGCACCCAGGCGAACTTCACCTCGTACGCGGCCCCGGGCAGCAGGGCCAGCTGGCCCGCCTCCAGGGACGGGTCGGGCAGCGCGGCGGCCACATCGCCGGAGGTGTGCTCGGTGACGCCGATCCTGGCCGGGTCGGCGGCGCCCTGGGCGACCGGGGTCAGGGTGCCGGGGCCCTTGACCGTGCAGCTCTCCCCGGAGACATTGCTGACCCGGAAGGTGCCGTACACCGTCCCGCCCGCGTCGGGGACCTCGACGCCCGCGGTGCCGTCGCCGAGCTGGGCCGCGGTGCAGCCGGGCGCGGAGGCCGGGGTGGAGGGCGAGGGTCCGCCCGGGGGGACGCCGGGCGAGGCGCCGGGACTGGCCCCGTCGACCGGGTCGTCCGTCGCGGAGCTGTCCGGCCCCGGTTCCTGGCCGCCGCCGGTCGAGCCGCCCGTCGTACCGGAGCCGCCGTCGGGGCCCTTGCCCTGGGTGGAGCCGCCCTGGGTCTCCTGGCCGAGGCCCGCGATCGAGGGGTTGGCGTCGGGGCCGCCGGAGCTGGAGACATGCAGCAGGGCCGGGACGGCGGTGCCGACGAACAGGGCCGCGGCGGCCATCCCGACGGCGGCCTGCCGTTTACGGGCGCGGCGCGCGGGCACGGCCCGGCGCAGTTCGTCCAGAGTGCCCTCGCGCGGCTCGATGTCCTGCACCACGTGGTGCAGCATCCGGCGCAGCGCCTGCTCGTCCGCGTCGAGCCCGTCGGGGCCCTGGTCGTCCAGGCGGTCGTTCACGGTTCCGTTCGTTCCGTTCCCAGGGTGCGATTGCTTCAGATCGTGCCAGGGTCCCGCCGACGGCTCCCGCGGTGCGCCCTCAGGGGCATCCGTTCCTGCCGCCGGCTCCGGCGGCTTCGGCACATGGAGGTGGCGCCGGTCCCTGGCGTCGTCGTCGGGCTCGCTCATGCGGATGCCTCCATCGCGAGCCGCAGGGCGGCGATACCGCGGGAGCCGTACGCCTTGACCGAGCCCAGCGATATGCCGAGCGACTCGGCGACCTGGGCCTCGGTCATATCGGCGAAGTAGCGCAGCACCAGGACCTCGCGCTGGCGGCGCTGGAGGCCCTTCATGGCCTTGATCAGGGAGTCCCGCTCCAGCTGGTCGTAGGCGCCCTCCTCCGCGCTCGCCATGTCCGGCATCGGCTTGGAGAGCAGCTTCAGGCCGAGGATGCGGCGGCGCAGCGCGGAGCGGGAGAGGTTGACGACGGTCTGGCGCAGATAGGCAAGCGTCTTCTCGGGGTCGCGGACGCGTTTGCGGGCCGAGTGGACGCGGATGAACGCCTCCTGGACGACGTCCTCGCAGGAGGCGGTGTCGTCGAGCAGGAGGGCGGCGAGGCCGAGCAGCGAGCGGTAGTGGGTGCGGTAGGTCTCGGTGAGGTGGTCGACCGTGGTACCGGCGACGACGTCCTCGGTGCCGCCGCGCTGGCCGGGAAGGGGGCTGGGCTGTACCGCGGGCATCGGCGCGATCACCGGCATGCCACCGGGCCCGCCGGCCGCTCCGGGCAGCCGGCGGCGCGGACCGGGCGGGCGCAGCGCGGTGCCGCGCGCAGCCGCTGTGAAGTCGAGTACCTCTGCCACGCCAGTTGGACACGCCTGCCCCCGTGAGGGTTGTACGTGCCGGACGTCACTTTTGCGCCGCTGCGTGCGGCCGGCAGCGTTCTCCCGCCGGACAGCACCGCCGACGGTGCCTCAGTTGACCACATGCGTCCCGCTCTTCCCCTATGTCCCACAACGGAACGGGCGTCCCCACGCCCGCCGCACGGCGTCCCCACGCCGGCTTCCACGCGTCTGCACGCCCGGAAGGGCGACCGCAGAGACGCTCCCCGCCCGGCGCGCGGTTGCGCGGGGTTGGGGGAAATCTTCGGACGCCGTGTGACCCGGTTCAAGTTGTCAGGACCATTACTCGGCTCACACCTGGAACACAGATCCTACAAACTGATCCGCCGGAAACCAGGGGGGCGGTACGCCGTCCAGCAGCGGTTCGCCTTCCGGACCTCGGCAATCAGCCGCCGCGGAGGCCCGTCAGGCGGACCCTGAGGGGGCCATCCGGAGAGCCATCGGGAGGGCCATCGGGAGGGCCATCAGCTGGACCCTCGTTCCTCCGCGGCCACCAGCTCGGCGATCTGCGCGGTGTTCAGGGCCGCGCCCTTGCGCAAGTTGTCCCCGCAGACGAACAACTCCAGCGCGGTCGGGTCGTCCAGCGCCCGGCGCACCCGCCCGACCCAGGTGGGATCGGTGCCGACCGCGTCGGCCGGGGTCGGGAACTCCCCGGCGGCCGGATTGTCCACCAGCACCACACCGGGCGCGGTGGCGAGGATCTCCCGCGCCCCGGCGACGGTGACCTCGCGCTGGAAACGGGCGTGGACGGTGAGCGAGTGCGTGGTGACCACCGGCACCCGCACACAGGTCACGGCGATCGGCAGCCGCGGCAGTCCGAGGATCTTGCGGGACTCGTCCCGCACCTTCATCTCCTCCGACGACCAGCCGTCCTCCCGCAGCGACCCGGCCCACGGTACGACGTTCAGCGCGACCGGCTCCGGGAACGGTCCCGTCCCGTCCCCCACCGCCCGGCGCAGATCGCCCGGCGCGGTCCCCAGCTCCGTACCGGCGACCAGGGAGAGCTGCTTGCGCAGGGTCTCCACCCCGGCCCGCCCGGCCCCGCTGACCGCCTGGTACGAGGAGACCACCAGCTCGCGCAGGCCGAACTCGGCGTGCAGCGCGCCCAGCGCGACGATCATGGAGAGGGTGGTGCAGTTGGGGTTGGCGACGATGCCGCGCGGGCGCATCCGGGCCGCGTGCGGATTGACCTCGGGGACCACCAGCGGGACGTCCGGGTCCATCCGGAAGGCGCCGGAGTTGTCCACGACCACCACGCCCTTGGCGGCGGCGATCGGCGCCCACTGGGCGGACACCTCGTCGGGGACGTCGAACATGGCGATGTCGACGCCGTCGAACGCCTGCTCGCTCAGGGCGATGACCTCGACCTCCTCGCCGCGCACGGCCAGCTTGCGGCCGGCCGAGCGCGGGGAGGCGATCAGTCGGATCTCGCCCCAGATGTCCGCGTGCTGGGACAGGATCTGGAGCATGACCGTGCCGACGGCTCCGGTCGCCCCCACGACCGCGAGCGTCGGTCGGGCGGTCATCGGCCGGTGCCCCCATAGACGACGGCCTCGTCGCTGTCGGAGTCCAGTCCGAAGGCGCTGTGCACCGCGCGGACGGCCTCCGGCACATCGTCGGCCCGGGTGACCACCGAGATGCGGATCTCGGATGTCGAGATCAGCTCGATGTTCACGCCCGCGTCGGACAGCGCGGTGAAGAAGTCGGCGGTGACCCCGGGGTTGGTCTTCATCCCGGCGCCGACCAGCGAGATCTTGCCGATCTGGTCGTCGTAGCGCAGCGAGTCGTAGCCGATGACCGGCTTGGCCTTCTCCAGCGCGTCGAGGGCGCTGCGGCCCTCGCTCTTGGGCAGTGTGAAGGAGATGTCCGTCAGACCGGTGGAGGCCGCGGACACGTTCTGCACGATCATGTCGATGTTGATCTCGGCATCCGAGATGGTGCGGAAGATCGAGGCGGCCTCGCCCGGCTTGTCCGGCACACCGACGACGGTGATCTTGGCCTCCGAGGTGTCGTGCGCGACACCGGAGATGATGGCCTGCTCCACCTTCTGGTCCCCTTGATCGATCGGCTCGCTGCTGACCCAGGTGCCCTGCCGTCCGCTGAAGCTGGACCGGACATGGATCGGGATGTTGTAGCGGCGGGCGTACTCCACACAGCGGTGGAGCAGCACCTTGGAGCCGGACGAGGCCAGCTCCAGCATGTCCTCGAAGGAGATCCAGTCGATCTTCTTCGCCTTCTTCACCACCCGCGGGTCGGCGGTGAACACGCCGTCCACGTCGGTGTAGATCTCGCAGACCTCGGCGTCCAGCGCGGCGGCGAGCGCCACGGCCGTGGTGTCGGACCCGCCGCGCCCGAGCGTGGTGATGTCCTTCTTGTCCTGGCTGACGCCCTGGAACCCGGCGACGATGGCGATGTTGCCCTCGTCCAGCGCGGTGCGGATCCGTCCCGGGGTGACGTCGATGATGCGGGCTTTGTTGTGGACCGAGTCGGTGATGACCCCTGCCTGGCTGCCCGTGAACGACTGGGCCTTGCGGCCCAGGTTTTTGATCGCCATGGCCAGCAGCGCCATGGAGATCCGCTCTCCGGCCGTCAGCAGCATGTCGAGCTCACGCCCGGCAGGCATCGGGGAAACCTGCTCGGCGAGATCGATCAGCTCGTCCGTCGTGTCGCCCATCGCCGAGACGACGACCACCACCTGGTGGCCGTTCTTCACTGTCTCGACGATCCGCTTGGCGACGCGCTTGATGCCCTCGGCATCGGCTACGGAGGAGCCTCCGTACTTCTGCACGACAAGGCCCACGTGCGCTCCTCGCTCAGTCCGTTGTGTCGGCTCAGTCTAACGAGCGGCCGAAAACGACCTTCCGGATATCGCATGGTGAGATACGCCGTCCGGCCCTGTCGCCCGCCCGTTCCGGAAGGCACATGCCCGCAGCTCACGGCCGTCACTCGGAAAAGTGCCGGGCATCACAGAGACCACTCGCGACGCGGGCGGTCACATGACCGGGCCGCTGCCGCTTGGCCTGCCGGGTGTCACATGGCCGAACGGCTGTCACGTGGCCGGACGGCCGCCGCTCGACCGGACGGCCGTCACTTGCCCGGACAGCCGCCACTTGCCCGAACGGCCGTCACTTGGCCGAACGGCCGTCACTTGGCCGAGCGCAGTCCCAGGGGGCCCGCGATCTCCTCCGCCATCACCTGGCCCGCCTCGAACTCCAGGGTCTCGTCGCCCATCAGCGGCTCGTCGGTGTCCAGGCCGTCCAGTTCCTTGAGCGGCTGGTCGAGGCGGATGTGCGCGAGCACCGAGTGCAGGGCGCGCAGGGTGGCGGACGCGGTGGAGCCCCAGTTGGAGAAGTACGAGAACTGCCACCACCACAGCGCCTCGCTGATCCGGCCGGCCCGGTAGTGGGCCATGCCGTGCCGCAGATCGGTGATGACATCGGCGAGATCGTCGGAGATCCGGGCCGGGACCGGGGCGGTGCGCGGTTCGTAGGGGTCGAAGACCTCCGAGTAGACGTCGACCGGCTCCAGCAGCCGGGCGAGGTTCTCGCGCAGATGGTCCACATCGGGCTCGGGGCCCAGGTCGGGCTCGTAGCGCTCGTCCGGGACGATGTCCTCGTGTGCGCCGAGCCGGCCGCCCGCCAGCATCAGCTGGGAGACCTCCAGCAGCAGGAACGGGACCGCCGAGTTCGGCTCGTCGCCCTTGGCGACCTCGGTGACGGCGACCAGGAAGCTCTCCATCTGGTCCGCGATCTGCACCGCGAAGTCGTCGGGGTCCTGGGCCGTGGCGTGCAGCGTGGCGTCAGACATCTAGGAGTCGTCTCCCCTCGAAGGCGCGGCCGAGGGTCACCTCGTCCGCGTATTCCAGGTCGCCACCCACCGGGAGGCCGCTGGCCAGGCGGGTGACCTTGAGGCCCATGGGCTTGATCATGCGAGCGAGGTACGTCGCCGTCGCCTCGCCCTCCAGATTCGGATCGGTGGCCAGGATCAGCTCGGTGACCGAACCGTCGGCCAACCGCGCGAGAAGTTCCCGTATCCGCAGATCGTCGGGTCCGACGCCCTCGATCGGGCTGATCGCGCCGCCCAGCACGTGGTACCGGCCGCGGAACTCACGGGTGCGCTCGACGGCGACCACGTCCTTGGGCTCCTCCACCACACAGATGACGGAGGGGTCGCGCCGGGTGTCCCGGCAGATCCCGCACCGCTCCTCCTGGGCGACATTGCCGCAGACCGCGCAGAACCGGACCTTCGCCTTGACCTCCATCAGGGCCTGCGCGAGCCGCCGTACGTCGGCCGGCTCGGCCTGGAGGATGTGGAAGGCGATCCGCTGCGCGCTCTTGGGACCGACGCCGGGCAGCCGCCCCAGTTCGTCGATGAGGTCCTGGACCACGCCTTCGTACAACGGACTGCCGTCCTTCCTTGGATGCCCTTGGATAACTCCGGAGTGCCTTGGTCAGTGTGTACGGCCCTGTACGTACGTACCGTAGAGGGCCGCCGCCCGCTTTAGAAAGGCAGGCCGGGGATGGCGCCGCCGAGGCCCTGGGCCAGCGGGCCGAGCTTCTGCTGCTGGAGCGCCTGCGCGTTGTCGTTGGCCGCGCGGACCGCCGCCACCACCAGGTCGGCGAGGGTCTCCGCGGTCTCCTCGGCGGACTCCGGGTCCACCGCCCTCGGGTCGATCTTCAGCGCGCGCAGCTCGCCCGCGCCGGTCACCGTCGCCGTCACCAGACCGCCACCGGACTGGCCGTCGACCTCGGTCTCGGCGAGTTCCTGCTGCGCCGCCGCCAGGTCCTGCTGCATCTTCTGCGCCTGCTGCAACAGCTGCTGCATGTTGGGCTGGCCACCACCGGGGATCACGATCGGCTCTCCTTATCGGTACGGGTTTTCCCGTTCGGCACGAGCCTACGTGGTCGGCGCGGCCGTCGCCCCGGCACTCTTTCGAGTGAGTGGACCGTGATTCCTATACCTGATCAAGGCCCACTTCTGGGCAGAAAAGCCGTGAAACCGTCACCTTCGCCACCCATTGGGCGGTAGTAAGGATCCCGGCGCAGCAGCATCAGGAGTCACGCACCGTGATCAGTAGTCAGTAGGGAGTGCCGGGTGGGTCAGCCGGAGATGCAGCCCGAGGGGCCGCCGCAGGACGGGCGGGGCGGCGAGGGGGCGGCCGGGCCGGCCGGGCTGCGGCCGGGCGATCTGACCGGGCGGGCGTTGCCGCCCGGCGACTGGGGGGAGCCCGCCGAGCGGCTGGAGGAGCTGTACCGGTGGGTGGAGCGCGGGGCGCTGCGGACGGCGGCCTGGTACCTCACCGACCGGGTGTGGAAGCGGCGGGGCGCGCGGGCGCTGCGGGCCGGGACGGCGGTGGGGGCGGTCGCCGGGACGGCCGTGCCGCTGCTGGATCTGACCGGGTTGCTGCCCGGGGCGACACCCTTCGGATATCTGGCGCTGCTGCTGGCGGTGGCCTGCGCGGGGGTGGACCGGTGTTTCGGGATGACGTCCGGGTGGATGCGGGACGTGGCCACCGCGCAGGCCGTGCAGCGGCGGTTGCAGGCGCTTCAGTTCGAGTGGGCGTCGGAGGGCGTGCGGGAGGTGCTGGGGCCCACGGAGGGGACGGCGGGGGAGGCGGCGGAGCGGTGCCTGGGGCTGCTGCGGAGGTTCTGCGAGGAGGTGACGGAGCTGGTGCGGGTGGAGACGGGGGACTGGATGGTGGAGTTCCGGACGGGGGCCGCGCCACTGGGGATGCAGGGGGGTGTGCCGGGGCCGTGCCGGGAAGGGGGCGGCTCGGCGGTGGGGCGGATCCCGTCGCCCCCGAGCGGGCCGGCCCGACCGAACATGCCACGGCAGAGGCCGCCGGAGGCGCGGTGAGGTTTCGGCGGTGGGCCGGGGGTGGGGGTGGGGGGCTGCTGGGGGGGGGTGGGTGGCTTCCGGGGGGAGGGCCGGTCGCCTCCGGCGGGGGGCGGGTGGCTTCCAGCGGAGGTCCGGTCCCCTCCAGCGGGGGTGGGTCGCTTCCCGCGGGGGGCGGTCGCTTCCCGCGGAGATCCGGTCGCCTCCAGCGGGGGTGGGTCGCTTCCCGCGGAGATCCGGTCGCCTCCAGCGGGGGGGGCAGGTCGCTTCCCTCGGAGGTCCGGTCGCCTCCAGCTGAGGGCCGGTCGCGTCCGGCGGAGGCAGGTCGCTTCCGCGGGGGCTGGAACGGGCGCAGGGGCAGCGCCCTGCTGCTGACGCCCTGCTTTTAGGGGCGCGGGGAACTGCGCGCCCAGCCCCACACAACCGGCAGCCGACCCACAACCCGCCCCGGACCGCAAAGACGCGGGGCCCGGCCAACGCCCGCCTTTCAGGGGCGCGGGGAACTGCGCGACCAGCCACAACCCACCCGCACCCGAAAGCGTCACACGGACGGCGACGGAAAGGTCACCGGACTCCGCAACCCCGCCTCGTTCACCGCTCTCACCCCGAAGAACACATTGTCCTTGGACAGATCCACCTCATGACGAGTCACGTCACCGACCGGAATGACCTCGCCCCAGTCCGGGGACGTCGTCTCCCGCCAGACGATCTCGTAACCCTTGAGGTCGGGCTCGGACCCCCGGCTCCAGGTCAGCTCGGTCGAGTTGGTGAGGACCGACGTGGTGATCCGGGCGTCACGGGGACTGTCGGGGCCCTGGGCGAGGGTCCAGAGCGTCGCGGCATTGACCCGGGCCACCCGGGCGACGTACGGCCAGTCGCAGAACTCCGGCAGGTCCCCGTACTGCTTGCCGGACTCCTCGCGAACGTCCTGGTGCTGATGGGCGTAATCCTCGGCGGGCTCGGTGAAGCGGGCGGCGGGAAAGCCACGTTCCAGGAACGGGATGTGGTCGCCGCCCCGGCGATAGCGGTCGCGGCGATGGATGACGCGGACGCGCATGCCGGTGGCGTCGTTCTCGGCGACGTCCCGGACGAACCGGGCGAGCTGGCGGGTGGCGGAGTCGTTCTCGCCGCCGACCGAGCGCCGTAGGGCCGCCTCCTCCGGGGTCTCGGAGGACGGCACGCCCTCGGCGAAGAGCCGGACCACGTACGGCTCGCGGGTGCCGTCCTCGGCCGTCGGGCTGCCCACGATGTCATTGGTGAACATGCCCCGCACGTCCGTGCCGTCCGCCTCGAACCGTCCCGCCATGTGCGCGGCCCCGTACAGCCCCTGCTCCTCCCCCGCGACCGCCGCGAACACGATGGTGGCCGCCGGGCGGCGGGTGGCCATCACCCGGGCCAGTTCCAGAACCACGGCCACGCCCGACGCGTCGTCGTCGGCGCCCGGGGCGTCGGAGACGGCGTCCATGGCGTCCGAGACCCGGGAGTCGTAGTGGCCGGAGACCACGTACACCCGCTCCGGGGCGACCGAGCCGCGCAGGGTGGCCACGACGTTGGTGATCCGGGTCGGGGCCGGGACCCGGTTGGCGGGTTCCTGGACGTACGACTGGAGGGCGACGGTCATCCGGCCGCCGGAGCCGGTGGCGTACCGGCGGAGTTCGGCGAGCAGCCAGTCGCGGGCGGCGCCGATGCCGCGCCGCGGGTCGTCCTGGCTGGAGAGGGTGTGCCGGGTCCCGAAGGAGACCAGCTTGCGGACGGTCGTCTCGACGCGGTCGGGGTCGATCTCGCCGAGCAGGGTACGGAGTTCGCGGCTCGGGGGCTGGTGGGTGGGGGGATGGTCGGGGGCTTCGGGGTCAGCGGTGGGGGAGGGAGTGGTGGACGAAGAGGGGGACGGGCTGGGGGCCGATGGGGCCTCCGGGCTCGCCGCGCAGGCGCCGGCCGTGGTCGAGGCGGTCACGGCCGCCGTCGCGGTCGCCGTCAGGAGTGTCCTTCGTGTGGGACCCATGGGCCCATGGTCGAACACGCGGGGGTGGCGAGCAAGAGTCACTCACCGGACTCGCGCCGCACCATCAACTCCCCTCACATGCACAGCTGTTGATCCTCCACCCGGCAGGGCAGATGACCGGCCTTACGGATCTCAGCGCGGATGTCCTCCTCGTTCAGATAGGCGAGGAAGCTCCCGGCGAGCGTGTCGGTGGAGGGGGCCCTGCTCCCGTAGGTGTAGGCGTACTCCACGTCCCGATACGGGTAGTTGCTCTCGCCGCTCTCGATCTCGGCCACGGCGGCGGTGTCGCCGTTCAGCGCCACCGGGCGCACGCCGTCGGCACCGGTGGCGAGGGCGAGTTCGCTGTAGCCGAGGGCGCCGGGGTGGGCGGCGACCTCGCTCAGTACGTCCTCGGTGCTGGCGACCTCGCAGCGGGTGACGGGGCCGTCGTCGATGTCGGCGTCGGTGGTGGGCGGGTCGCAGTCCAGGCCGGTGCTGGGCGCCTGCTCCCACTCGCCGAGCACCCGCTGCTGGAGGATCTGCCGGGTGCCGGAGGTGTCGCCCCGGCTGACCAGGACCACCGGGGTGTTCGGGAACTGCGCCTCGCTGGGGTCGCGGCCGGCGTTCAGCTGGCTCCAGCGGGTGATGTCGCCCGCGTACAGCCGGCGCACCTCGGAGGTGGTCAGGCCCTCGGGTCCCGGGTCGATGCCGGAGTGGACGACGAGGGTGAAGACGGAGAGGGCGATCCGTTCGCCGTACAGGTTCCAGCGGTCGCCCATCGGACCGTCGGAGAAGGCGATCACGGAGCGGGCCGCGTCCGCGTCGCGGTCGCCGAGCGTGTCGAGTTCGGCGACCCCGGCCTCGCTGCCACGTGCCTCGACCCGGATCTCGGCGCCTTCGCAGTCTTCCTCGTACCTACGGGCCAGGGGAGCGATCACCGGCTCGAAGGCGGTCGAGCCGGTCAGCGTCAGCTCGCCGCTCTCGCACGTGGTCGGGGTGGGATCGTCATTGACGATGAGTGCCGACAGGGCGACGACGGACAGGACGAGGAGCCCGGTGAGGATCTGGGCGGGACGGCTGAGCAGCGGGACGGCCTCGTCCACCGGCACGGCCCGGTTGGTGTGCACCTCGCCCTCGTTGACGGCGCCGGTCAGACGGATCTCGGCGCCGACATCGCCGCCGGTCAGCAGCACCAGCAGCTTGTAGTGCTCGTGGCGGTTGAGCGGGACGCGCGGGATGCGCAGCCGGTTTCCCTCGTAGCCGAAGGCGCGTCCCGGGGTGAAGTGGTCCATGAGGTGCTCGGCGCCGACCGGATGGGTGACCGAGACCCCGCGGATGGTGCGGCCGGCGAAGACCGCGGTCAGACCCTCCGGTCCGGCGCTGGTGTAGTCCTCCTGGCCGATGCTCTGCGAGCCGTCGTTCTCGATCCGCAGCAGCACCAGGGTGGCGCCCGCCATGTCGGGGCCCTCGTCGAACAGGCCGAGGCGGACATTGGCCCGGCCCGAGCGCACCTCGTCGCCGATCGGGCTGTCCATCTGGACCCGGTAGCCGATCCGCTTGCGGCGCGGCACCCGGCGTTCGAACCAGAGGAGGACGACCGAGGCGATGACGCCGATCGCCGCCGTCGCCACCGCGACGATGTTCTCTTCCTTGAGCAGATCCACGTGGCGCCCCCGCCCACTACCGCTTCCCGAGCCCGGAATGTGGGGTCACCGTACGTCTTTTCGAACAGCCCGGCAGGGGCCGGACGGGGCGTTCGCCATCCGTTCAACTGCCGCTTGCGCCTCGGGAGTTCGGCCGTGATCCGGGGGTGACCCTCACTCCCTGGTGTAGGTCAGTGACTCCCCCGACACGGTGTTGTCGCGGCGCAGCGTGCCGTCCGGGAGGAGGGTGACCTCGGTGGCCTCGCCGGGGGTGCAGGAGGTGGCCGGCTCGCCGGTCGTCACGGTGGACGGGCCGATCCGCAGCGGGCCGTCGGTGCCGGGCTCCTCGGCCAGGGCCGCCGCGAACTCGCAGTGATAGGTGCCGCTGCCCGCCGGGCCCTCGGCCACCAGCGAGAGCACGGTGTCGCCGACCTCGCCCTGCCGGATGGTCAGCCGACGGGTGTTCACGCCGTCCGCGTTGTCGACGGTGGTGGTCCAGGTGCCGAGGTAGGCGGCGGGAACCGCCCCGTCCGAGGAAGCGGAGGACGACGGGGACGGCTGCGGCGAGGTGCCGGTGGCGACGGGCGCGGTGGCCGCGGGCACCTGAGTACCCCCGCCCCCACCACTCGCATCATCCTCACCGCCGCTCATCAGCGCGTACACCGAGCCGCCCGCCCCGACGGCGACCACCAGCGCCACGGCGATCAGCGCGGCGGTGGCCCGCCCGTTGCGGCGCGGCGGTTCGTCGGGGTCACCGGGGTGGGGAAGGTGCGGTATCGGGGGCGGTCCCTGGGGCGGGGTGGAGCCGTAGGGCTGGTACGAGGGGTACGGGGATCCGGGCCCGGCCGGGGTCTGCCAGCCGGAGGGCTGCTGGGGATGGTCGTACCGGGACTGGGGCTGCTGGGGATGCCCGTGCGGCTGGGGCGGGGCGCCGTACGCCGGGTGGGCGGGCGGCAGCGGACGTACCGTCCCTGGGGTCGTGACCGCCGTCGGCCGATGGTCCGGGTGGGCGCCCGTGCCCGGGTCCTCGACGGCGGGGGCGTGCTCGGGGGACGTGCCGGCCCCTTCGGCACCGCCCGACCCCTGTCGTCCCTGGGGTCCCTGGGGTCCCTGGGGTCCCTGAGGTCCCTGAGGTCCCTGAGGTCCCTGAGGGTCCTCCGTCTCCAGCAGCCGCACCGCGTGCCGCCCGAGTTGCGCGACCAGCGCGCCCGGCAGCCAGGGGTCGCGGGAACGGCCGTCGGCGACGGTGTCCTCGGCGCCGGTGCGATCAAGGATGTCGTCGAGGGACGGACGGGCTGCCGGCCCCTTCCGCAGACAGTCACGGACCAGATCGGCGATGCCCTCGGGGACACCGGTGAGGTCCGGTTCCTCCTGGGCGATACGGAACATCAGGGCGTGCGCCCCGCTGTCGGCGCCGCCGAAGGGGAGGTTGCCGGTGGCCGCGTAGGCCAGCACGGAGCCGAGGCAGAAGATGTCGCAGGCCGGGGTGACCCCTTCGCCGCGCACCTGCTCGGGGGCCATGAAGCCGGGCGAGCCGACCAGCGCGCCGGTGCGGGTGACGCCGCCGTCGGTGACCGTTTCGAGCGCCCGCGCGATGCCGAAGTCGATGACGCGGGGGCCGTCGATGGTGACCAGCACGTTGGACGGCTTGAGATCCCGGTGGACCATCCCGGCGGCGTGGATGTCCTTCAGCGCGTGCGCGAGCCCGGCGGCGAGAATCCGCACCGACCGCTCGGGCAACGCCCCGTGCTCCCGCCCGACGACCTGCTGAAGACTGGGTCCGGCGACATACCCGGTGGCCACCCAGGGCACGGCGGCCTCGGTGTCGGCGTCCAGCACGGGCGCGGTCCAGTGGCCGCCGACCCGCCGCGCGGCCTGTACTTCCTGCCGGAAACGGGCCCGGAACTCGTCCTGCGCGGCCAGTTCCGCACGGACGACCTTGACGGCGACGGTCCGGCCGCGCTCCGAACGCGCGAGATACACCTGGCCCATCCCGCCGGCCCCGAGCCGCCCCAGGAGCCGGTAGCCGCCGATCCGCTGTGGTTCCCCCGGCCCGAGCATCTCCATCGACCGTGCCGCTCCCTCAACCGAACCATGCGCCGCGTGCTTTCCGGCGCGTGTGCACTCCTGTGCGATGGCCAGAGAACTCTACCGACCACCCACGGCCGAAAACCAACGGGTCCCGGCGTCCATGAAATCCCGGACAGCGTCCGAAAGTCGACCCCGGGACACATCACGCCCGCCTCGGACCACATCACGCACAGGCAACCCCGCAATCGCCAGTCGCACACACCCACACGGATGCCCTCTCGGGGCCGGGCAGACGACACCAGAGCGCGGTCCCGGCCCGGTGACCCCAGGTCGGCCGGGACCGCGGGCGCCAGCGGCGCGGCGCGCTCCGAGCACTCCTAGACTGGCGTGGGCCGCCACGAACGACAACGAGCGGGGGGCTGGACGTAGTTGTGCGTACTCGCCATCCATTGACCCATCCTGACCTGGGCCTCGGTCCGATCCCGCTGAATGAAGACGGGGCTTCTCCCGGATAGAGGTGCAGGTCGGGAAGGGTCGGCCCCGCGCATGCGGGGGTGTTCCCTTGCCGCTGAGGGTGACCGGCTGCCCGGCCGTGTCCGGCCCCGCGCATGCGGGGGTGTTCCGGTGGAGGTCGACCTCGCAGACCCGAACCCGTGGTCGGCCCCGCGCATGCGGGGGTGTTCCGGCGCGCTTGTGGGTTTCCGAGATCGGCTCGTCGTTGGCCGCGCGCACGCGGGGGTGTTCCATTTGCACAAGGGAGGATGCACGACCAAGGGCGATCAGTCACCTCGCCCGGATGGCTCAGCGTTGCAGGTTCGCAGCAGCTCGGCGAGCAGATCAGGGAGCGTCGGGGTGATCTGCGTGTAGCGCGCAGCCAACCGCCATCCCTCGGCCGCCTCGACTGCCTCATGCAGTGCGGGGGGCGGTTGTACTGGTCCGTCCTTGGGCAGGACGTCTGCGGCGATGGAGGCCGGCAGCGACGGCAGGGCGTGGCGCACCCGGGTCCTCGGCGTCCCGATCCGACAACCGCTCGCTCGGGTCCACTCCGAGCGCGTCGGCAATCGCGTGCAGGGTGTTGGCATGGGGACGCGTTCGCCGCGCTCGATCTTGCGGATCGTGCCGAGCGCGACCCAGGCCGTATCCAAGAGTCGGCGCTGCGTCATCTGCAGGGCGGCTGACGCTGCGGTAGTACGCGATCCGCTCGCCGACCCGACGTGCAGACATGCTGACCCCTTCGTCCGTTCCGGACCACTGGATCGGCGGGACGGGACCCTCCGTAGAGGGTCAGCGGGAGACGATGTCCGTCAGTTCGCCGAGGCTGTTGAAGCGGTAGTCGGCCTCCGCCGCCGCGGGGGTATCGGCCCAGAGATGACCCCAGGGTCCGCGCCGTAGGTGGGCCGTTTGCAGTCCTGCGGCCTTGGCGGGCCCGATGTCGTTGGCGGGGTGGTCGCCGACGTACAAGGCTGTCGCCGCGTCTATATCTGCTGCGGCCAGCAGCCGTTCGAAGAAGTCCGGGGCAGGCTTCGCCGCGCCCAGTTCGCCGGAGGCGACGATGAGGTCGGCGGGGAGGTCCAGCCCGCGGAGGAGTTCAGCCGCCCGGATGGTCTGGTTGCCCGCGATGATGACGCGCGCGCCGAGGCCGCGCAGGGCGGTGAGAGCCGGGCGGACGTCGTCGTACAGGTCGCTCTCATCGAGGTGCTCGCCGCGGCCCGCCGCCTCCCGGGCGGCGTACTCGGCTGCGATGTCGATACCGGGCCGGAGCAGACGCAGCGCCTCGGCGTTGTCGTGGCCTTGGGCGACAACGGCTCCCACAAGCGCGGAGACGGTGTGGCGCGGGATGCCGAGCCAGTCGGCCCAGGTCGCCCAGTAGCGGTCGTCCCGCGTGATCGTCTCGCCGACGTCGAAGATCACAGCGCGAATCATGCGGCGAGCGTACCGGGCGGGCTGCGGCGAAGCGCCTCCTTGCGAGGCCCGCGTGGGGGCTGTGCAGCCAGCCGTCAGTCCGGCTGATCAGTCCCGGTCGGCGCTGGCCGTTGTGACCGAGAGTGCTTCGTGAGGGATGGCGCTCAGGTAGAGCGCCGCCGCCGTGATCGGATCGGGTACGTTGCGCGCGCCTCGTGCAGCACCGGCAGACCAGTCACCACCGCATAGTCGTCCGCCTCGTCGAGGACCTCGTCCACAGCGAGAGAACACCCCCGCGTGCGCGGGGACCACAACGCCGGGACCGGAACCGGGAGCGTCCCCGCGGGACCACCCCCGCGTGCGCGGGGACCACTGCTCTTGCCAGTCGGCGAGCACGAACCGGGTGGGACCACCCCCGCGTGCGCGGGGACCACCTCCTCCCGCCGTGCGCGGAGGAACCTTTCCGGGGACCACCCCCGCGTGCGCGGGGACCACTTGGCGAAGCTGACTCCGTCCGCCCGGGACACGGGACCACCCTCGCGTGCGCGGGGACCACGCCGCCGGTACCGCCGCCGCGACCGTGGGCCTGGGACCACCCTCGCGTGCGCGGGGACCACAGGAGTCGGCCTGGGGCGTTGTCAGTGCTGGGTAGGGATTTTACCCACTTTGCCAAACTCCGACATAACAGGAATTCCGGGCAATTCACTCTCGTTCATTCTCGCTGCCGCAACACCCCACCTCTCCACTGACTGGTCTCATTCTTATGGAGGCGGGCGATGGACATCGTGGTCTTTCGAGCGTCAGGCGTGTTCCTCGCGGGAGAAGGTGCAGACCCATTTCAGTTGGCGGCGGTGTTGGCCGGCATGGCCCCCGGCCACGGTCGCGGTGCGGTACCGCTCGGCCCTCGATGGTTCGCGATCCGCCATCGGCCGATCCTGTCGCTATCCGAAGGGGTTGCCGCCTTGCGCTTGAATTCCGGTGGTGGCTGCGGCGAGGTAGGCGGCGTATGTCTCCCGCTGGTTCCACGTGAACAGCACGGTGCGGGAGTTGTTCGCGATGGCCTTCTCCGCTTGTGCGGTGGTGATGACGAGTTGCCCCCGATCCTGCTCGGTGGCGAGTTGCACGTACCCATTGACGAGCCGGGTGGGTTCCTTGGAGAGCACCTTGATGACGTCGCGGAGCGGAATCACGGAATCCTTGGCGCCGGTCATCTTGCCCATGATCTTGCGCTTGATCTCGGCTCGGTCCGTGCGCAGGGTCACGCTTGCGACGTAGCCCTTGAAGACGCTCGGTCCGGGCTGGGGCGCGGGGGCGTCCTTCGAGAGGTCGTGTGCCATCGGGTCAGTGTGGCGGTTGGGTGATCGACATGTGCGGGAAACGCCGTAGATCGCGTTTGAGATGTCGGTCAACGCAGTAGTCCTTGATCGGCATTTCGAGTGCCGCGTAGCGTCAGGACGATGGAAGCGACGTACCGGCCCGCAGTCCGGGTCATCTGCTTGGACTCCGCCCATCGCCTGCTTCTTCTGCGCTGGCGTGATCCGTTCGACGGGACATGCCTCTGGGAGCCTCCCGGTGGCGGAATTGAGCTGGGCGAGTCGCCGCTGGTGACGGCACGACGCGAGTTGACCGAGGAGACCGGGCTCGACCCGGCCGCGGTGCTGGACCGGTCTGTGCCGGTCGAGCGTGATGTGCGGTGGAACGGCAGGCGGTACGCCGGGACGGAGCACTTCTACCTCGCGCAATTCGCCGACGAGCGACCAGCGCTCGTGCGGACCGGCCTGCTCCCCGAGGAGCAGGTCAGCCTGGACACACACGTGTGGATAGCGTGGTCGGATCTGGGCTCGCTCCCCGACCCGGTTGAACCGCCGCAGTTGCCGGCCGTGCTCGGTGCCCTCGTGCCAGACGGTCCGTGGTGTGATCGTGATCGTGCATGACCGGCGGTCACAGAGTCACAGCGCCTGCCGTACGAGGGTGAGGTGGACGGTGGCCTTCTAGCGGACAGTGCGTCCGTGCTCGCGTGTCGCGACGCCGCGAGCCTGTTGGAGGGGGCCGATCCGGCATTCGCGCTCAGCTCCCCTCGATCGCGGGTGCCAGAAACCTTGATGACGCCAGGAAGCGGCTGTGCGAAGGCACTCAAGGGGTGGGGTGTCGTCGACCCGCGCAAGCGGGGATGTTCCGCAGGTGTGCATGAACTCGCCGCCGTCGGCGTCGTCGGCCCCGCGCACGCGGGGGTGTTCCGGCTGTGGGTCGGGCTCCTGTGGTCCCCTGCGCAGTGATGGTCTCTGTCGGGCGCACCGGGTGCGAGGAGGTCGGATTCGAGTGGCAGGCCGGGCAGCCTGCGCTCCTGGTGCAGCGCGGTGACCGGAGCGACGAGCAGCTCGCCGACCACGAGCAGCGGCTCGGCGTGCTGGAGCGGAGCCGTTGGGCGGGGAGGCCGTCACCGCGCTCACAGCCGTTGGCGCGCTGGGCCTGACCAGCCTGACCGTGTGGCAGGCACTCGCGCGCTGAACCACCACGCCCCTTACGCAGCCCCCACGCGGGCCGTGCAAGGGGGTGCTCCGTCATGCCGGTTCTCGCCGTAGCGCAGTCGAATGCCTCTACCCAGCGCGGCCTCGCACCGCGCCCCGAGGCCACACAACGTCGACGAGTACGCCGACGTCCCGCGCTTCCAGAACGGTGTCGGCGGTACCACCGCCCTTGCCGCTCGGGGGCGTGCCGTCCCAGATGGCAACGAGACGCTCGGCCCGCTGGAGCAGCGCCCGGTTGGCGTCGGCGTAGGCGCCCCGGTTCGCGGTCTCGTGCGGGAGCACGAGCGTCTCGTCGGCTGCGGCGGTGAGGCGGTCGAAGGTTTCAACGTGGCCGGGCTTGACCTTGGTCTGCCGGTAGTCCTGTGAGGGGATGACGGCCACCAGGCGCCCGCCGAGTTCCAGCACAACGTCCGCGAACAGCGAGTCGGCCCCCTTCGCGATGCACGAGATCCCGGTGAGCCCGCCGGCGTAAGGCTTGAGCACTTCGCGCAGCGCGTCACGCACCAGGAGGACGCTGGCGTCGGTGAGATCCATATGCCCCGTCACGGCGATCGTGGTCATGAAACTCCTCAGCTGGAGAGCACTTCACGAATTCGGCTCCGCACGTCGCCGACCGTACGTGATGCCGACCGGCCTACCGAGTGCGGGTAGACCTGGCCGATCCGATTTCGTACGCGGGTGGACCTGGCGAACGTCGATGCGTCGATGCGTCGACAGGCCGAATTCTCAGAGATCGGACGCGTCGAGAGGTGGACTACTCGCGAGGCCGAGCGCCCCGATAACCAGGGCCTGACGGTGTTCTTGTACAACACCGCCCGCCTGTTCATCAGCAAGTTCTGACCCGCCCTCGTCAGCCGTTCCCGGTCCGGGCCGGCCAGCCGCCACTAGCCTGCGCGCCTCACGCGCGGCCCAATCGCCACGCGGTCGGGAAACACGCCCCGCCACCAACGGCCACGGCAGATTCACCAGCCCACTGGCCTTCTCCCATTGCACCCCAAGAAGACCATCGCGACTACTCCCCGACTCAACGCCGTCCCACGGTCACGCCCACCCGCTCCATTCGGTTCAGTAAGGTGACTGGGAAACCCAGAGACAGCAACGGACATCGAGCGGAAGACTGGGCATAGTTGTGCCCACTCGCCATCCATTGACGCATCCTGACCGGGACCTCAGCCCGATCCCACTGAATGAAAACAGGGCTCCTCCCGGATAGAGATGCAGGTCAGAAAGTGTCGGCCCCGCGCATGCGGGGGTGTTCCCCTCGTTCGTGGCCGCCAAGGGGGAGCTGTGACGTCGGCCCCGCGCATGCGGGGGTGTTCCCGCACCAGCCATCTGATCGCCCATGCGTTGGGTGTCGGCCCCGCGCATGCGGGGGTGTTCCCCGGTGCCTCAGACCGAGGCGGATCCGGTCCCGGTCGGCCCCGCGCATGCGGGGGTGTTCCGGCCGTTCCAGAGTTCGGCCGGGGCGTCGCCTTGTCGGCCCCGCGCATGCGGGGGTGTTCCGTTCTGGGTGAGGTCAGTTCAGTGGGGTGCTGAGTCGGCCCCGCGCATGCGGGGGTGGTCCCCGGGCAGGCGGCTGGCGCCACCCCGTCTACGGGTCGGCCCCGCGCATGCGGGGGTGGTCCCTGGCCATCCTCCACGGCCTGATCGCCACCCTGGTCGGCCCCGCGCATGCGGGGGTGGTCCGGCGATGGCTTCCGCCTGGTCGTCGGTGTAGAGGTCGGCCCCGCGCATGCGAGGGTGGTCCGGGCCAGCGGGCGCCCCGGATCGCGGACTTCATGTCGGCCCCGCGCATGCGGGGGTGGTCCCGCGGGGGGGGAGCACCCTCTCGCGCTGACAGGTAGTCGGCCCCGCGCATGCGGGGGTGGTCCGGGGAGCCGGACAGCCCGGTCCCCACCCAGGAGGTCGGCCCCGCGCATGCGGGGGTGGTCCCACGGTCTGGTGTCGCTGGTCCCGCTCCGAGGCGTCGGCCCCGCGCACGCGGGGGTGGTCCCCGGAGCTACTACCAGGAGATCGAGTCCGGGCCGTCGGCCCCGCGCACGCTGGGGTGGTCCTGGATCACCGATAGCCTGTGGCCCCACCAGATCGTCGGCCCCGCGCACGCGGGGGTGTTCCCCGCGCTCCAGACTCTTGCCGCCGTCGCCGCGGGCCACCCCCGCGCACGCGGGGGTGGCCCTATGCGCATCCTGAACAATCAGGGCAACAACGTGTCGGCCCCGCGTATGCGGGGGTTTTCCTGAGCGAGACACTCTTCTCCCGCATCGTGGGTCGTCGGCCCTGCGTACACGGGGGTGTTCCGGGCGCTCGTCGTCGTGGAAAGTTACGGTGGTTGTCGGCCCCGCTCACACGGGGGTGTTCCGTTCGACCACTACGGCCTGGCGGAGCCGCTCCGGTCGGCCCCGCGCACACGGGGGTGTTCCCTATCAAGGAGAGCAGCATGTCGACCACCTACTGTCGGCCCCGCGCACGCTGGGGTGTTCCGGTCGGGCAGGGCACGGGTGCGGGTTCCCTCGCTTCGGCCCCGCGCACGCGGGGGTGTTCCTGGACATCCACCTGGCGGGGGTGACCATGCAGTACGAGGACGAGATGAGCATCGGTGACCGGATCGGTCGGCTGCGAGCCCGACGCAAACTCACGCAGGAGCAGTTGGCAGAGCGCTCGGGCGTGTCCGTGGACACCGTGCGGAAGCTGGAGCAGAACAGGCGGTTGACGGCTCGGCTGTCCACCCTCAACCGGCTTGCCCGCGCGCTCGACGTAGAGACGTCCGCGCTGGTCGGTCAGCCCACCACCTTCGAGGCAAACAGTGAGGGAGACGCCCCGTCGGTTCTCGCGCTGCGGCAGGCGGTTTCCCCGATCGGTGACCTCCTCGGTGAGGAGCCCGACGCCGAGGACCCGCCCACCATGGGGGCGCTGCGCGCCTCCCTCGATTCCACGGAGCGCATCCGCCGCGAGGGCCGCATGGGCGAGATCGGGGCTCTCCTGCCCCAGCTCATCCGTGACGCGAAGGCAGTCGCCCACGCCTACAACGGGGCCTCGCAGGCGGCGGCGTACGCGGTGCTCGCTGAGGCGTATCAAGTCGCTGCCACCACGCTCACCGCGCTGGGCAAGGAGGATGCCGCGTACACCGCGATAGAACGCGGGACGGACGCCGCCCGACGCTCCGACGACCCCCATCTGGAGGCCATCGGCGCATCCACCCTGGCCTGGATCTTCACACGGCAGGGGAGGCTGGAGGACGCCGAGCGGGTCGCCCTGAGCTACGCCGACCGGATCGAGCCCGGTTTCCGCTCCCCGCCGCTCGAACTGTCCCTGTGGGGCATCCTCTTGCTGCGCGCGGCCACGGCCACCGTGCGGCAGGGGGAAGGCAAGTACGACCGCGTCGACGAGTTGCTGCGGATGGCGACGGGCGCTGCGGCCAGCATCGGCACCGACCGGCTCGACTACGCGACCCCTTTCGGCCCCACCAACACGGGAGTGGCCAAGGTCAACTTCCTGGTCGAGATGGAAAGGAGCCAGGACGCAATCACCGCAGCCCGTACGGTGCCGGGCATCGCGTCTCTTCCTCCTACCTGGCGGGCCCGCTTCCACGTCGACCGCGCTTTGGCGTACTCCGACCTTGAGCGTGACGAGCAAGCCACCAAGGCGCTCCTGAAAGCCGAGCAGGACGCCCCGGAGTGGATGCGCTACCACGGGACCGCACGCCGTGTCGTCGCAGAGCTGCGCGACCGCGAGCGGCGGCGCACCTCACCCGTGACCGAACTCGCCGACCGGCTCCGCCTGGACGGGTAGGACGT
This sequence comes from Streptomyces sp. NPDC056734, assembly GCF_042790455.1. Classification (NCBI taxonomy): domain Bacteria; kingdom Bacillati; phylum Actinomycetota; class Actinomycetes; order Kitasatosporales; family Streptomycetaceae; genus Streptomyces; species Streptomyces sp. NPDC056734. The sequence continues at coordinate 282,859 of NZ_JBHTZD010000006.1, read as the reverse complement.
AGCGCCCTACCTGCGTGTGAGAGTGGTGCGCAGCGTCCCTGTCACGCCGCTGCGCCCAGTTCTACGGTGCGTCCACTGAACGGCGGTGTCGGCCGAACTTCCCCCACCGGGGTTCCGGTCCGGTACCGCTTCGTATCGCATCGAGGGACGCCCATGAGCAGCGCTGTCCACGACATCCCGGCCGAGGCATTCGGCCTCCTCCTCCCACCAGTCGACGCGTTGACCGACGCGCAGACGCGCGGCGCCGTCTGTGTCTGGGACGCCACCGAGACACCGCTGGCCAGCGAGTCCGCCGTCGATCTCGGCGAGCGCCAGGACGAGGGCGGTGGCCACTGGTTCCCGCGCGCTTGCCGCACCCACACCGGACGGCAGGCGTACCGGGCGCTGCTGGACCACGCCCCCCTGTGCGTGCAGTGCACCGGCGACGCCGCCAGTTGCCCCACCGGCATCGGCCTGCGCCGCCTGATGAGGGACGGACGGCAGCTCGTATGAGGACTCAGGGATACCCCGAGCGGACTCCGATCTTGGGGTTGCCCCTGCGGCCCCCGGTGCCGCCCGCCGGGTGCGAGCGGTGCGACGGCTGGGCGCGCGAGCGCGTGAAGGCGGCCGCCGAGGGGGACGGGTCCGGGGTGTCGGACAGGAATGTCCTCATCCGACGCCACCACGCGCCGCCCACCGGCAGCCGGGGGAAGCCATGACCGGCACCGGACAGGACCGCCGCCCCCGCCACGGGCGGGATGGGGCGGTGACGCGGTGAACGTCGGCACCTGGCCCCCACCCGGCACCTCCCGCATGACCATCGAGATGTACCGGGTCGGCCCGGACGGTCAGCGCACCGGCCCCACCGTACGACGCACCTACCGGCCCACTCCGGGCCCCCTCGCCACTGTCTCCCACCGCTGGCCACCGTGCCACTGCCCCCGCCGGACCGGCCAGGAACCACGGACCGACGTTCCCGGCCTCTCTGGGCAGGAGGCGTGAGGCGATGTCCCCGACCGAGCCTCCCCGACGGTGGGTCTGCGGCGCGGTGAGCAGGATGCCGGTGGACCTCGTGGCGCTCATGCCGGCCCGCATCCCGGACACCGCCGACCCCCGCCTCTGGATACGCACCTCGCTGCGCTGCCTCCTGGAGGAACACCCGACCGGCGCCCACCGTGACGTGCCGTGGGCGCTGGACAACCCGACCCGAGGCGAGGAATGGGCGGACGGATGCCTCGCTGAACGGGTACTCGTCCTGCCGGACTGCGACACCAGCACCGGCGCGTCGCGATCCGAGCACTCCTAGACTGGCGCGGCCCGCACCGAAACGACAACGAGCGGCGGACTGGACATAGTTGTGCATACTCGCCATCCATTGACGCATCCCGACCGGGGCCTCAGTCCGATCCCACTGAATGAAAACGGGGCTTCTCCCGGATAGAAGTGCAGGTCAGAAAGTGTCGGCCCCGCGCACGCGGGGGTGGTCCCGGCGGGTCCTCGATGCCGAGCCGCTTCGCCAGGTCGGCCCCGCGCACGCGGGGGTGGTCCGTTGTTCTCCACGACGATGGCGTCTGCTTGTCGGTCGGCCCCGCGCACGCGGGGGTGGTCCCCTCTATCAGGCGAGGTTGGAGTTCGACACGAGGTCGGCCCCGCGCACGCGGGGGTGGTCCCCTCTATCAGGCGAGGTTGGAGTTCG